>JABDDM010000005.1 GCA_013287605.1 Ignavibacteria bacterium
CAGCGCTGATGAATTAATGCGTCCCACCTATATGATGCGAGACGTCATGTATGATGATGGAACGCGGTTCTCTTTTTTCCGAAGAATTGAAGATCGTGTCAAGCTTGAAACGGGTAAGAGCATTGTGTTCTCAAGAATCCCTCGTTTTGCAAGTTTCTATAAAAGAGCGTCTTACAGCTGGGAGCAGGAGACAAGAATTGCGTTCAACCATCACTACTCTAGTTCGTTTGGCAAGTCGATCTACGGACTAGACTTTTATGAGAACACGTCAATAAACGAATCAGTACATGCACTACGCCTCCCTCTATTCGATAGGTTAGAAGTTTCTGGCGCCTCACAGAGTCCGTGGATGGTGCAGCGTCGAAGCCCCAGTTTTAAGTTGGTCCTCGAAAAGATAATTTTGGGAAAGAAAATGAATGAGAGAGACCGAACTCGCATCCAAGAGTTCGCAATATCACAATTTCCATCGACGTCAATCGAAATTTGTCGCTAGTTTTTTTCCGAGACAACCGAAAGCCGCATTCAAATTTTTTCGGGAGCTGTACAGGGTACCCCGTTCAACTTTTCTTGGGGACGATTTTAGTTACTTCCGCAACTTCGTGATAAGCTGGATAAACGGATCGACTCTCCGATTGTCAGCCGATATTTGGATCACGTGACTCGGACCATGCAAGCTGACCCGCTTCACCTCTCGGTCTAAACTCTGGTTGAGCGAATACCTAATGTCGCTCGTCTGAATCTGGTTGAACGGCCATCTAAGATAGTGTGCCATACGAAAAGTGCTTGCGAGATTGCGTCGCTGTGAAATTCGAGAAGCGTCTATCGCTCTCACATCAACCTAGCTCACAACAGGTGTGCCAGCTAGTAGAGATGTGGGGAAAAATGGGGATGTACTATTGAGGAAGCTTGCGAGTCAGAAAAGCCACCTAACTCTTTTCCGCAGGAACAGGAACTCTCTCGGGATAGTTTTATGTTTAATATATTGTAGCGCAGAAAGTATCTTCCTCCACATGATTGATCCTCGGTTCGGAATCGGAGCAAGCAATCAGAGTTTTCACACTCTTTAAGTCACTGATAGAAAATGGGCCAAATCAGCGCGAATTGATGAATTAGTTTTCTCCAGGAAGGAGAATTATGAATTTCGGATATACACACGCGGTGAAGTGGTCGGTGGCTAGTGGTCCGTGGTGCGGGAGATGTCACACGGCTTTGAGTAGCCTGAATTGAACTTCGCAGTCTGCTCAAAAGCGTAGCGTAGCAATTCTTAATCCAGAATTGTCATTAACTGGACAAAACAGGAACATTCGGAATCACTTCGTCGTTATCCGCGCGCATTGTATCCGGCTTTTTGGCGGGGATGTGACGTATTTTCTTTCGTAGGCAGGTGTGATAATCGTTCTGAATGTCGAAACAGGGAGCAATTAAAGTTGATGGCGTAATTGAGGAAGCGCTACCGAACGCGACCTTTTTAGTGAAGTTAGACAATGGTCATCAGATACTCGCTCATGTTTCGGGAAAGATGCGAATGAATTTTATCAAGATCCTCCACGGAGATCGGGTGACAGTTGAACTCTCTCCCTACGATCTTTCAAAAGGGCGCATTACATATCGGTATAAGTGATCGACGAGATGAGTGCTCTGCACCCATCTTCTATAAGTTTTTTAGAGAGGTGACGAAATGAAAGTCCAGGCATCAGTAAAGAAACGCTGTGAGAATTGCAAAGTGGTAACACGTAAGGGCGTCGTTCGCGTTATTTGCAAGACGAACCCGAAGCACAAGCAGCGTCAGGGATAAGTGAATTGAGATAGTGAGCGCATCGCGTTCATCATCTCAAGTTGACAATCAAGTTTTAGCATCAAGTTTACTACATGGCACGTATCGCGGGTATCGACCTTCCGAAGAACAAACGTTCTGTCATTGGTCTGACCTACATCTATGGTATCGGCAGGACGACAGCAGAAAAGCTGCTCAAAGCTGCCGGCATCTCTGAAGACAAGAAGATCGCCGACCTGACGGAAGACGAGATCACGCAGATCCGTACGCTCATCACCAGCGACGTTAAAGTCGAAGGTGTCGCGCGCAGCGAAATGCAGCTCGCCATCAAGCGCTTGATGGATATTGGCTCGTATCGCGGACTTCGTCATCGCCGTGGACTTCCCGTCCGCGGACAACGCACGCGTACCAATTCGCGCACGCGCAAAGGTCGTCGTAAGACCGTTGCCGGCAAGAAGAAGGCAGCAGCCAAGAAGTAAGAGCGAAGTAAGATTGTTCTAACGGCGGGTTTTTCCCGTCATTAAAGATAGCAGAGAAGACGTGGCAAAAGCAGTAGCAGGTCAAAAGAAAAAGAAGAAGGTCGTAGCGGAATCGCATGGCGTTGCACATATCAAGGCAACGTTCAACAATGTGATGATCACGCTGACCGACAATGCTGGCAACACCCTTAGCTGGGCAACTGCCGGTAAAATGGGCTTCAAAGGCTCACGTAAGAACACGCCGTTCGCTGCGCAGGTCTCGGCAGAGAACTGTTCGAAGGAAGCTTTTGACATGGGCCTGCGTAAGGTCGATGTGCTGATCAAGGGACCAGGATCGGGCCGTGAGGCTGCGGTTCGCGCAATGCAGGTTGCAGGGCTGGAGATTCTCTCGATCCGTGACATTACGCCAATGCCGCACAACGGCTGCCGCCCGCCCAAAAAGCGCCGCGTCTAAAGTACTGTAAAGAATTTGTTCGAGGGAAACCTCGATGTGTTATATCATTAGCTGTAAACTTCACTCGAGCTATGTGTGAAGGAAGAAAGCAAGACGGACCAAGGCCACAAGCCCTGATCCTGAATTCACATTAAAGAGAACATGGCTCGTTATACCGATTCTGTTTGTAAACTTTGCCGTCGCGAAAAGCAAAAGCTTTTCCTGAAAGGCACCAAGTGTTATTCCGATAAGTGCCCGGTCGAAAAGCGTAATTATCCTCCCGGTCAGCACGGACTCAACCGCCGCCAGAAGGTATCTGAATATGGAGTTCAGCTTCGCGAGAAGCAGAAAGTCCGTAGGCAGTACGGCGTACTCGAGACGCAATTCCGCAACACGTTCGAGAAGGCTGCACGCCTTCGCGGTGTCACAGGTGAGAACCTCGTGAAACTTTTGGAGCGTCGTCTCGATAATGTCGTTTACCGTTTGAACCTTGCACCCAGCCGGAAGGCCGCTCGTCAGTTGATTCTGCACAGGCATCTTCTGATCAATGGCAAGATCGTCAACGTACCTTCTTTCCTTGTCAGTCCTGGCGACACGATCCAGGTCAAGGAAGCATCACGCCGAATGACCATCATCCACGATTCGCTGAAGCGCCCACGTGGCGAAGCAGCAGCACCGCAGTGGCTGACGATGGACAAGTCAAATCTGACTGGTACATTCCTCGCGATTCCCGAGCGCTCGGATATTCCGCTCAACGCGAACGAACAGCTCATCGTCGAGCTCTATTCGAAGTAATCGTCGAAGACTGCATACACTCTTTCTGCGCTTCATGCGCCTTAAGAGTCGATAGATTCTAAAATGTTTTTGGTATTTCACAATTAGGGAGCTCGAAGAACAAGTATGACTAATCTGCACATGCCTGACCGGATTGAGCTGGACGAGTCCAGCAAAACTTCCACGTATGGCCGCTTTATTGCGTCCCCGCTGGAAGAAGGCTACGGCACGACGCTTGGCAATGCCATGCGACGTGTGTTGCTTAGTTCGATCCCAGGTACTGCATTTACAAGTTTACGAATTGATGGTGTACTCCATGAGTTTTCGACCATCAAGGGCGTAATCGAGGATGTCGCTGAGATCATCCTGAACCTTAAAGCTGTTCGCCTTCGCGCTGAACAGAAGGTCCCGACTCGCTTACTCGTTGATGTCAAAGGACCGAAGGATTTTAAGGCTGCCGATCTTCAGGAGTTCACGACCGAACTCGAGATCCTGAATCCTGAGCATCACCTCTTCACACTCTCCAACGATGGACATGTGCAGATGGAGCTTCGCGTTGGTCATGGCCGCGGTTATGTGCCGAGCGATGAAAACAAGCAGCTCGATTCGCCGCTCAGCACGATGGCGATCGATTCGATCTACACACCGATCGTGAACGTCCGTTTTATCGTAGAGCCGACGCGCGTTGGTCAGAAGACCGATTACGAGCGTTTGGTCCTGGAAGTCGAGACCGATGGTTCGATCACACCAGAAGAAGCTGTGACTGTTGCAGGTCGCATCATGCGTGATCATGTTAATCTCTTCGTTCGCTTTGGCGGACCAGAAGAGGAAGAGCCGGTTCGTCCGATCGCCGACACTGAGACAGAGCGTATTCGCGCAATGTTGCTTACGCCGGTCGATTCACTCCAGCTTTCGGTTCGCTCGCAAAACTGTTTGCGCGCTGCGAACATCAAGACGATCGCAGAGCTTGTGCGTCGTGACGAGCGCGAGTTGCTCACGTTCCGTAACTTCGGACGTAAGTCGCTTGACGAACTCGGCAAGATCGTCGATCAGCTCGGACTTACCTTCGGCATGGACGTCGATAAGTATCTCGAGAATAGCGGCGAACTCGTCCACTAAGCAACCTTAACGTTAGCACTCAGTTTTAAGCATTTAGTAAGCACCATGAGACACGGGAATAAAGGCAGAAAGCTCGGACGGACAGCGAGCCATCGTGCAGCAACGCTCAACGCGCTGGCAACATCGCTTCTTCAGCATAAGAAGATCCGTACGACCGAAGCAAAGGCGAAGGAGACACGCATCTTCGTAGAGCCGATCATCACGCGCGCCAAGAATGCCATCGCGCGTACTGGCGACGCGGCTGTTGTTTCTGCCGGACTCGTTCACGCTCGTCGTGAAGTTGCTCGTCAGATCAAAGATGCTGAAGTGGTGAAGACACTGTTTTCCGACATTGCTCCAAAGGTTGCCAATCGCGCCGGTGGATACACTCGTGTTGTAAAGCTTGGTCAGCGCCATGGAGATAATGCTTCGATGGCGATCCTCGAACTCGTCGATTGGAATGAGTCGACCGTAAGTGCCACACCGCAAGCTAAGGCAGCCAAGCCGCGTCCGACCCGTAACAAGGAAAAGACCGCTGAAGCCAAAGCCGCGAACGCCGAGGCTCCCAAAAAGCCCCGCGCAACACGCAAGAAAAAAGAAGCCGAAGCTTCAGCCTAACCGAATTCTTCCACACTCAAAAGAACAGCCCCGGCAATTTGTCGGGGCTGTTTTATGTCAAGGTTGTAAGGAGGCCCAGAAAGTACTCATGCACCCGTCGATCAGCCACAACCTCTGGATGAAAAACTGTCGCGAGAATATTCCTCTCGCGAGCCATGTAGATGCCGTCTTCGCCTCTAGCTAGTATCTTCACGTTGGGTCCTGTTGCGGTGATAATTGGTGCACGAATGAAGACAGCAGGGAAAGGCTCATCACCAATTACAGGTATTGCGATCTCGCGCTCAGCGCTCCAGCGTTGGGCTCCGTAGGCGTTGCGCCGAATGGTGATGTCCATGACTGCAAGTCGTCCTTGCGCCGAGCCTTCGATCTCCTTTGCTAGAAGGATCGAACCCATGCAGGTGCCCCAGACCGGAAGACCCTCACCGATCTTGCGTTTGATCGCGTCGAAAATTCCTTCTTTTTGATCGAACTCAGTTTCAACTGATTCGAGGATCGCGATAGCGGTCGATTCGCCTCCTGGAAGAACTAAGGCATCGATGCTCTCAAGTTGATACGTGCGACGGACCTCAACAGCTTTGCACCCCAACTGCTGAAACTTTCGCGCATGCTCTTTGAAGTCACCCTGGAGTGCGAGGATGCCAATTGTGGGAGACGCCTTCGTCAAATTCCTCTGGCAGCTAGCAATTCTGATTGAGCAAGCGACGTCACAGTCCGACCAACCATTGGTTCGCCGAGACCTCGACTAACCTGCGCGAGAATATCGGGATCATTGAAGTGAGTAGTCGCCTTGACGATCGCTCGAGCGCGCTTTGCTGGATCGCCAGATTTAAAAATGCCCGAGCCTACAAACACGCCATCAACCCCAAGCTGCATCAGCAGCGCAGCATCTGCAGGCGTTGCAAGGCCACCGGCTGCGAAGTTGACGACCGGCAGACTGGCATGCAAAGCAACATACTGCACAAGCTCGATCGGTGCCGCGATCGTTTTCGCATAGCTATAGAGTTCATCGGTCGACATCGCGGAGAGTCGGCGAATTTCGCCAAAGATCGAGCGAGCGTGGCGCACAGCCTCAACGACGTCGCCAGTTCCGGCTTCGCCTTTGGTGCGGATCATTGCTGCGCCTTCAGAGATGCGTCGAAGCGCCTCACCCAGATTACGTGCGCCGCAAACGAACGGAATGTCGAACTTGGTCTTGTCGATGTGATTCTCCTCATCGGCCATTGTGAGCACTTCGCTCTCGTCGATACAATCAACATTTAGCGCCTGGAGGATCTGTGCTTCGACAAAGTGTCCGATACGCGCCTTCGCCATCACCGGGATGCTCACGGCTTCAATGATCTGGATGATCAACTCGGGGTCAGACATACGAGCAACGCCGCCATCCGCGCGGATATCGGCAGGCACGCGCTCGAGCGCCATTACTGCAACCGCACCGGCATCTTCGGCGATCTTCGCTTGCTCGGCATTGACAACGTCCATGATCACCCCGCCCTTCAACATTTGAGGGAAGGCGCGCTTTACTAGTTCACTGCCACGCTTTGGCTGTGCACCGTTTATACTGTGATCTTTTGAATGGCCGTTTGACTGTGGATTCTCGCTCATGATTGTTTGCTTTTCAAGTGCAGGAGTCGGAACACCGAAAGAGCGACATAAATTTTCCGGGAGTCAAAATCCTCAAACATTCCTATTCGCCACTCCCGCCAGAAACCCCGCAATCATACGAGCTGCCAATCGGCTGGTCCGACCATCAGCATCGTACTTGGGTGAGACTTCCACAATATCAAAGACCTTAACCGATCGATTGAGACCGGCAGCCACAGAGAGCTCAAACGCCTCCTCTGCCAAAAAGCCAACCGCCGCAGGCGCACTCACGCCAGGGGCATCCGCAGCTCGGATCGCATCCATATCGAAGGAGAGATAGAGTGGGGTGGAATCATCACCGAACGTAATACCAAATGCAGATTCTTCGAACGCGGTCGGCAGATGACTCGTCGTCGCGTCTTCGAAAGTTAGCACGCGAACGCCGTGCTGGATCGCCCACTCGTAATACGCCTCAGCATTCACGAACGGCTGAATACCGATCTCGCAAAAGCGCGAGCCCTGTACGATGCCTTCATCGATCAGCAACCGAAAGCTGCTTCCAGAATGGTGTTTGCCCTCGATCTTCGGACGAACATCCAGATGAGCATCAACATTGATCAGTCCAAGCCCTTTTGATCCCGATGCTTCACTTAGACCCTTCACAAGCGGATAGGTAATGTCATGGCCTCCGCCCAGTGCTACGATGATCTTGCCCATCGTGGAGAGCTCACGGATGTTGCTCCGTGCCTCATCGTGCATTGCTTCGAGTGTGCCATGTCGAACGTCGCCCAGATCAACAATAGAGATCGATTCGAGATGATGCTTGAAGTTCGGTCCGCCATACGTGGTGAGTTTTGCAAGGGCAGCGCGAATCGCCGAAGGTCCTCCCGATGCTCCGATGCGACCGCCGTTTCTTGCGATGCCTTCATCCGTCGGAATACCGAAGATCACGACATCAGCCGCCTCGAGAGCTTTTAAAGAGTATTGCTTGATCAGTTGCCCAAGTCTTGGGTCCTCTGGAAGGCTTTGAATAGAATATGTTGCGGCAGAGAGAAGAGTGAAGTCGACCAAGTGTTATTCGTAACGAAGTGCTTCAATGGGGTTGAGGCGTGCAGCTTTGCGCGCCGGGTAATATCCGAAAAATACGCCAACCATTGCCGCCGCGCCAAAAGAGAGCGCTGTCGCCGATGGCGAGATCAGGAGCACCCAGCCATTATTACTCGATATAATCGCACTCGCCAGATAGCCGATGCCAACGCCGATGATCCCTCCAAGCAAAGAGAGCGTGACAGCCTCGGTCAGAAATTGCATCATGATGTCGAGCCGCTTTGCGCCGATCGACTTACGAATGCCGATCTCACGCGTACGCTCTGTCACTGTGACCAGCATAATATTCATGATTCCAATACCGCCAACGAGCAGGGCGATGATCGCGGCATTGCGCAGAAGGCTCGTCAACGTAGATGCATTTTGATCAGCAGCGGCCGCGAGTTCAACCTGAGAGCGTATCTGAAAATCATTGTCATCGTTCGGCTGGAGCTTGTGCGTTTGGCGAATCGTGGCTGTGATGTCGGCTTCGGCGGCTACCGTTGCATCCGACGAGACAGTGCTTGCGATGATCATGTTCGCCCATGTAATCCCCTGGATCTTCTTTTGAACCGTTGTGAACGGCGCAAGAATGATGTCGTCCTGATCCTGACCAAATGCATTCACGCCCTTCGGTGCAAGCACGCCGGTTACCGTGAAGGGGAGATGCTTGACTCTAATTATCTGCCCCACTGGACTCCCGTTTCCGGGAAATAGGTTATCGACAACCGTCTGGCCAAGCAGGCAAACTTTGTTCTCCGCTTTCATATCAGCAGCAGTGAAGTTCGCTCCATCGACAACATTCCAATTCCGAATGTCGAGATACTCAGGTGTACAGCCAGTTATCCTTGTCGCCCAATTCATGTTGCTGGCGACAACCTGCACGCTTGAATTCACGATTGGTGAGACGTGCGTCAGAAGCGAAGATTCTTTCTGAATCGAGAGCGCGTCATCGGCTGTCAATCGTTGCGAGGTCCCTGCTCCGCCGGATACACCGCCAGTGGTTGCCGCGCCTGGCAGGATCATCAGCACATTCGTACCCATTGCGGCAATCTGATCGTTAACAGCTTTCTGAGCACCTTGACCGATAGCCGTCATCGTGATCACCGCACCAACGCCAATTATGATCCCAAGCATCGTAAGCATCGCACGCACTTTGTTGTGCATGAGCGAGTCGATCGCGATCATCAAACTTGCGCTGAGCTGCGAAAACATTATCGTAATGTTAGACGAACGTTAGAACCGGCGCGCACCGCCACCAGCGCCGCCAAGCGGGCTTGCGCCGGGCTGCTTCGCTGGCGCAGCCGTTCCGGACGATGATCCGTTGTACGCTCCGATCACGACGCTGTCGCCGGGTGCGATTGGGGGATTGCTCGAAACAATTTCAGTCGTTGAGCCATCTGACAATCCTGTTGTGATTTGCACAGGAGCAATCGGCACTTTCAGATCCTTGCTCTTGACATAGATCGTCGCTTTCGTCGAAGTTGCGGCGGCTCGTTTCGAAGTGTCTTTCGACCGCCCACCACCGCTTCCACGTTGGCCGCTACTGCCACTCTTTGTTGTCTGATCACTCGATGCAGTTGTTCCTCCGAGAAGGTCAGGTGGGGGAGTGAATCGAAGCGCAGCGGCCGGGACTTTCAACACACCCTGCTTCGCGGCAGAGATGATGCCCACTGTCGCCGTCATTCCTGGCAATAGCTTTCCAGTACCGTTGTCGACATTGATGATGACGCTATACGTCACGACATTCTGTTGGGTGATCGGATTGATCCTGATCTGCATCACGATTCCATGAAACTCCTGCCCAGGGTATGCATCAACAGTAAACTTCACGTCCTGGCCTTCTGAAACCTGGCTGATATCCGCTTCATCGACGTTCGCCGATACCTGCATTTTGCTGAGGTCTTCTGCGATCGTGAAAATAACAGGCGCATTCAACGACGCAGCGACCGTTTGGCCTACGTCGACATTTCTTGAGACTACCGTACCATTGATCGGGGAATGGATCGTCGTATAGGAAAGATTGACATTCGCTTTCTCCAGTTCTGCGGTAAACTGTTTTACGGTAGCTTGAGCCGTTAACAGTTTTGTCTTGGCAACATCATAATCTGCCTGCGCGATCAGTTGACGCTTGAGAAGTTCTGAAGCACGTGCCTCTTCCTTCGTTGCTTCAGTGAGACTTGCCTGTGCTTGCGCGAGGTTCGCTTTCGCTCCTTCGATCGTCGCTTTGTAAAATGTCGGGTCAAGCTGAGCGAGAAGCTGTCCTTTCGTCACGACCGAATTAAAGTCCGCATACAGCGTCAAGATCGTACCAGAAACCTGACTGCCTACCTGAACGGTCTTGGTCGCCTGCAGGGTACCCGTCGAGGTCACAGCTTTCGTGATGTCACCCTTTTCGACCGCAGAATAGCGGATGATATACGTGTTGGCTGTAGCCGGACGGAAAAAGAAGTATGCGCCGACGATGAGTGCGAGCCCTGCTACTGAAAAGAACACGCGCTGCAACGTACGTTTGCGACTGCGCGCACTGCGTTTCTTCTCGAGGGTTTCGGTAATGACAACAGCAGGCGCTGGCTTTGTGCCGGGCGCTGGAGCTGGCTTTGTGCCAGGCGAAACCTGAGGGGTTTCTGTGACGGAACTTCGGCTAAAGGTCGACATGAAAGGAATAACGAAATTAGAACGATCGTGAATCTTGTGAGCCCCGGGCGGCAATATCAACCTATTGACACAAGATTGGCGTATTGACGAACAAAATTACGAAAAATGTTTTGACAGAAGCTCTGCCGCCCCAAAGCCATTACGCACAGCTCCCTCGATTGTTGCGGGCAGCATGTTCTGCACGAAGTCACCTGCAAGATATAGGCCACTAATGGCGGTCGTTGCAATAGGTCTGCTCGACTGAGCCTCGGGCGTAAGCAACGGCGTGGCCCGTTTCTCGCGAATAATTTGGTAATGCACGAGCTTTGCTCGATCGCCGGGCGGGACTGGTAAACCACGAGTAAGTTCGAGCCAGAGCTGCTGCGCGATCTGAGCATTATCAAGTCCACCTAACTCGTCGGCCGCACTCACGGCGAGTGCAATTCGCTCTGCGGCGGAGTTACTCGGTTTTGAGAAAGCCCATTGCAGCGTGCCGCCTACGAAGGCATGAATCGGCGCACGCAACAGGGGTCGATCAAGCCAGAAATATGCGTTTATGATGGGGCTATGAGCAATTGGGTGGAGTTTCACTGATGATGGTAGCTCGATATTTTCCGTTGGGGATGCGAGAATTACGCCGTCAAAGCTCTGTTCGGAATCATCGGCGAACGACAGCTTAATACCGTCATTCTGTGCGCTTACTTGTCGCACCGGACATTTGAGCTTCACTTCGACACTGCTGGAAACCAAGAGTACGATCGCCGGATCAATCAGCAATTCGCTGAGCCCAACTTCTGGAAAAAGGAAGGTGGAATCCGATCGTTTACCGAGCAGTGCAAGCTTGAGCACAGAGAGCAGCGGAATGGCACTCGCCACATCCATTCGAGCATTGATCGTTGCAAGGATCAGTGGCTCCCAAAGTTTTCGTACGAGACCTTCAGGCTGGTTGTGTTGCCGAAAAAGCTCAGCGCATGTAAGAGATTTAATCTTTGGGTCATCGAGCAACGACGAGACCTTAAGACTCAGGCTGATCGCAGCTCGCTTTTCATCGACAGAAAGTAAGTCCGTGCGAAGCAATCCAAAAAGAGCATGGAACGGGGAGGGCAATAAACCATTAGTTCGGAATCGAGCTTGGCGAGAGTATCCGGTGAATGGATTGAATAGCGAGTAGGGGATATCGAGAGGACGTTCACGCGCAAGATGATCGGTGCCGATCATGCGCATATATTCGCGCGTTGCTGAATAACAACCCATCATGAGATGCTGGCCGTTATCTAACACATCGCCAGTCGTTTCATCGACATACGATCGCGTTCTTCCACCAGTAATATGGCGCGCCTCGAATAGGGTGATTGCAAACTGCGGGCTGTTTGCAGAAGTAGCAAGTCGAAGTGCGGCAGCCAGGCCGCTTGTGCCCGAGCCAATGATCGCGATGCGGTGTTTCGTCATGCAGTAGTTTTGAGACTCGAACCCAACATCTGATGGCCTCAAATCGGCACAAACTCACAGAAGGAATTCTTCGGGACCTTGATAAGAAACCCAGGAAAACCCAGAAGCCAAATTTCTACGAAAAGGTATACGAGCTCGTCATGCAGATCCCCTATGGAAAGGTCACAACCTATGGCGCCATCGCAGAGACGATTGGTATGAAAGGATCATCCCGAATGGTAGGCCAGGCGCTCGGAGCACTGCCCGACGAATCCGATGTCCCAGCACATCGCGTAATCAATCATTTCGGAGCCCTCTCCGGCGCACACAAATTCGGCGGCTACGATCAAATGCGAGCGCTTCTGAGGAAAGAAGGTGTCACCTTCAAGGCAGAGTTGGTGAATATGGAGAAGCATTTTTGGCAGCCGCAGAAACATGGACGATGAAGCTAGAAGAAAGAGTGGCCTAAACCAGGAGGTAACGCCTTAAAGTGTGTCTGCACGATGTACAGCGATTCTATCGGGACATCAACTCCATATTCGGGAAAACAATACGTCGAACTTTATTCGACTGCTGAGCCGAAGGAGGGATAGGCAGTTTGGAAACATCATTGCAATACCTTTACGACAAATACCACTGACTTTTAAATTTGTGGAAATGCGAGCATCATTTACTCAGAATCATCTTCATCTCCCAACGCCCGCTACCCGCGATAAGCAGCGCAGTATAGATTCCGCTTGACAGATTGTTCGCATCAAACTTCACGCTGTGTGAACCTACATCCATCGCACCACTGACAAGTGTTTGAATTTTCCGTCCAAGCATATCGAAGATATCGAGCTGGACTGTGCAACGCTCAGCGAGAACAAAGCTGATCTCAGTTGATGGATTGAATGGATTGGGATAATTCTGATCCAGCCTGAAGGTTACCGGCAGTAAACTTGTTGAGACACTAGCCGGAATCATTTCTGAGAGAGGGCGCCGCCAGACACCGGTGACATCACCATAGAACGTCCCCGCAAAGAGGTTCGAACCCATTACAGCAATGTAACAAATATCCAAATCTGTCAGACCTGAATTAACGGATGCCCAGCTCATGCCATAATCGGTGCTAAGGAATATGCCGCTGAAAGTCCCCGCAAACAGATTTGTACCGCTCACCGATAGAGTATTAATTGAACTGGCAGTCAAACCGTTATTGATCGGAGCCCAACTTTCTCCATTATCAGTGGACCGAAAAGCGCCTCCGGCAGTACCAGCGAACAAGTCCGTACTGTTCGCAGCGAGAGAAAAGACCTCTGTATTGTCTAAGCCGTTAATCACACGCGACCAGTGTCTTCCGTCATCACTCGAGCGAAAAATACTATCACCCCCGGCGAAGACATAGGGGCCAACAAAGGCTATGGCATTAACATAGTGAGATCCTAAACCCGTATTGACCGTCTTCCATGCTGTGCCGTTGTTCGTTGAGAGGTATACCCCGCCGCCGCCTGTTCCGGCAAATAGATTCGCACCGTTCGATGCGATCGTCCTAATTTCAGCAAACGTACCTGCATTGAGATTTATCCAATTCTTGCCATTATTAGTCGAGCGAAAGATAGCCCCAGCGAAGAAAGTACCGGCAAAAAGATTCTGGCCCGCAGCCGTGAGTGCAGTGACATGGGTATCGGTCAACCCGGAGTCGACCGCAGTCCAAGTCAAACCGCCATCAGTCGATGCAACAACACCTCCACCGGCAGTCCCAGCAAAGAGGTTTGTACCGTTCATTGCGAAAGAGTTCACCGTCGAGCCGTCGGCGCCGGAAGTTTGAACCCACTGTGTGCTAGCGCACCTTGGCGTGATAAAAAGTGCAGTTATCGAGAGTATAAAGTAGCTAATGGGTTTCATGGCCTAAAGTTGAGCAAAAGTCTTTATTTGCTAAGGATCATCTTCATCTCACGACATAAGCGTGCGCTACTCTTGATGTTCCTGATGTGTTCGCCTATACAAACTTAACCAAGAAAGTGTCTACGAATTTAGAGCAAGGTCAAGGTTTTTCCTATCTGTACTCCTTTAACACCGTGCGTATAGGATCCTGATTTGCCAAAAAACGGTATACGCCAGCTATAATGAGTAATTCAGGATCAATGTAATAAACAATCAAATCCTTGGGGATCGGAGGGAGTTGAGGGTCGCGATCGATGACGTCAGCTCTGAGGGAAAATGGAACGACATTGTGAAGTGCGCCAAGGTATCTAAGGGTATCTTCCGGAAGCCGATGGATTGTTTGAACCACCGTACCGCCAGTTGCGCTGCCAAAGCGTAGAGTATCAGTCGTCGAATCAGTGCCATTGCGGCACGACTTATGAGATAGACGCAATTGAGAGTTGATTCTCGGAGCCTCTTATTTGCAATTCTCGAACCGAGTCTTTCTACTACCCAAATTGTTGTCGTTTTCTGATTGCCTTATGTTAACCGCCAACACGCCGCAATGAGAATTATCATCTTCTGCCTGTTCTTTCTCTGTCTTTTGTCTAGTGCTAAAGCTCAGACGATCGATAGCCTCATTGTCAAGCTAAGAAATGGAACGGAGGTGGCTATCGCGCTGTCGAATATTGAGAACATCACATTTGACTCTGTAACTTCCGCCGTCAGGGAGTTTCCTCTCCTTCCAAATAGAGTCACTATTGTACGCAACTTTCCAAATCCTGCCATAGCGGCAACAAAAATCGAGTTCGATGTGTCGACTCCCTGCCCAGTCGAGGTGGAAATCTATAACATTCATGGCGACAATATTCGCCGATTGCACAAATCAAACTGTGAAGTAGGACCGAATTCTCTGAACTGGGATGGCCTCGACGGGGTCGGGACTAATGTTCCCAGTGGAACGTACTTCTATCGATTATCTCTTGGCAGCGACACACGTGCCGGCAAACTTATCATTTCGAGGTAGCGATTGTGAGGACCTTAATACTTATACTTATCGCCTCGCTTGCAGCAGGAAAGTTATATGCGCAAGATGTGAAGATGCACATCCACTTAAAAGATGGACGTATTGAGACATTCAGCGTCGACAGCGTCAGCTCGCTAAGTTTTACGCCAATCGCTCCCCCAGTTTACTCCATAATGCATGTTTATCGGTTCTCAACGTATCTCGCAGGAGGAGATAAAGAATGGCGCACTGACCGCATAAGCAACTTGCATTTCTCGCGAGACGCAGCAGGTATTGAGGTGTTGGTTATTTCCCCACGC
The DNA here is from genome assembly GCA_013287605.1 of Ignavibacteria bacterium. Taxonomy (GTDB): domain Bacteria; phylum Bacteroidota; class Ignavibacteria; order Palsa-1295; family Palsa-1295; genus JABDDM01. The sequence goes on from JABDDM010000005.1 coordinate 15,140, forward strand.
GATACTTTCCGTCTCGTAGGACCCCGGATCGATCCTCTTGGCTTTGGCAATCCATTAGATAGCATCCATTTCCCACAATTCTCCAAGAATCCGAATACTGTAGCGCTGCCTCGAAAGTTCAAGGATCCTGACCTTTCCGACAGCACGGCTGGAGACTATCAGAGTTCAGTCTGGTACGCAAATAGGGTTTATGCTTCGGGTCCCGTTGGATACTTCAAACTAGATAGCTCATTCTCATCAGCAGGTGATTCAACCTTTCAACCACTCGCAAACTCGCTTGATCTGGCTATTAATGGGAGGGGAGACAGGCTCCTCATAGTGAGTTCCATCTTCCCGGATAGATCAGTCGGAGCCTTGATGGAGCGCAACCTGCAGTCTGGAGTAATGGAGGTGATTGATTCTACAGACAAGATATCTAGTGCTGTGTATGTTCCGGGGACGAATAATTTGATCTATTACTCATACGGTAGTTCCACAGATACAAACGGACCTGGTTACTACTTTTTGAACCGCTCCAACGGTCAGAAAACAAGTCTGTTATATCACCTTTCGGACCTGGGGCCCGGTGAGACGATCAATGGGTTTGACATAAGTCCCGATGGCGGCAAATTGCTTGTTCCGTCTGTTAGTGGGAGCCGAATGCCGATTGTCTTTGAGTATGACCTAATGACCCACATTTCAGATACCCTGAAAGTGAGCTTCGATACGTCGAAAGAACTAAACCTTCTATGGCTTCGCTACAATCACGTCGGATCTCAGATTCTTTATGGTAATTACTCTGGCGGTATGTTCGCTGGAGGCTCTGCGTCTGTGCCTTCAGAAATCGGCTTAATCAAGAGATCCACACTTTCCAGGCACGTTCTCAATACTAATCCCGATAATCACCTTGTATGGGTTTCCGTGCTTCCGCAGTGGTCACCGGATGACAAGATGATCGTCTTCGGCAGCGGGTATATTTCACCCGAACCCAGAGGGTTCATTCCGTTTTATCAATTGTATATTTTGACTAACTTTAACTAGATATTGGCGAGCGCAGCAGGCTTGGGCTTGAAGTTGGGTTATCGCTACGTGATCGCTCGAATCGAGGAGTAAACCCAGGAGGTTCTCGGCGTGCTTGGGGAGTGGTTCTTCATCGATTATGTAACGCAAGCGGCTCCGATCAAGTGATTCAACTTGATGATTCAGGTCTGACCGAGTGGTCCAATCTGCTTCGTTCCTCCGTTAGCCAATCGACCATCACAACCAGGAAACCTATTCTTGGTAGGAATTGATTTAGGCAGATCGGGAACCATTATGCAGCAATTGTATGTTTCTTATATTGGCGAATCAAGACGATCATCCTTGACCGTCCTCCGCGAGATGCATATAACCCTTTGGACACGGAAACCCCATTCTTACGCAACCCTCCATTTTTTGAACGCGAGCTAGAGCTCATCCACATAGAGTCTGGCATTTCTACACCCGACAAGGCATGGGCTGAACGCGCTAACTGACTGGGCCCTGAAGCTCGGACATTGCCAGATAGCTTTCTGTGCGAAGGAGAATTATGAATAAAGTTTTCACACACGCTAGCTTGGAAATTATAAAATGTCGATTCCAGCTTAGAATCGAGTGGTGGAGCTGTGGATTATGAATAAAGTTTTCACCACACACTGGAGAAGTGGTCGGTGATCAGTGGTCTGCGGTTGGTGAGGGGACTAGGAAAAACAGCTACTTTTTGACTGTTGAAGGAAGGCGGGCTCTGAAGAGTTTTATGGCGTGATCTTCGTCACGGGCTGTGACTGCGCCGCTCACGGCAACGTTTGCGGAAGGGTGGACCGCGTTAACTTCGAATGAATACATCTCGCTATCGGCTACCTTGGAGCCCTTTTCTGTATTAATTACCCAGCCGTCATCATCCATAAGACCATATTTTCCACGAGTTACCACCAGAGCCCTGCCGAGTGCGATGAGATGTCCAGCTCATCGTAGACTGGTTAGGATAGTGCGCGCTGAACTCCTCAAGCAGACGGTCGCGGGCAACTGCCCTATCTTCCTCATTATCGGTCGAGGAGTAGCATGTAAAGTCCAAGTCCGCTCCAATAATGTCTGATCTAAATCCATACGCATCCTGAACAGGGATGAAATTGATTGTAGCGACTGGGACACCCGTGTCCAGTACAAGCCACCTGTTCCTGGCATACGGTTGCAGGGATAGGCCCTCTTTCATCCTCATGACATCAACCCTCCGAAATGTGAGACTAACTCTCCGACAGACTATTGCTCTTGGTGAGAACGACAAAGATACAACTCGACTCCGCAAATCCCTATACCGTTTCCTTGGTAGTCCACGTGTCAACTGCTATCGGCAGAGAAGGGCGGACAGGCGAGAATTCCAAGATTCCCCCTATTCCCCGTTCCCTGACTAGAGTTTCCTGCCAAGAACGTGGACTGATTTTCGCTCAGAGTTGTTTACAGGCGCGAACAGAAAATCCCATCGGCGGGGCGAGAATGTGCCGAAACACTTTCATCTTATATGGCGACAGACGTTGTAATGCCCAAAATGGGCGAGAGCATTACCGAAGGTACCGTGCTTCGTTGGCTAAAAAAAGAAGGGGATACGGTTGCGAAAGATGAACCGATCCTTGAAATATCCACAGACAAAGTTGATACCGAAGTGCCGTCGCCAGTTGCAGGCACGCTCTTGAAGGTGTTGGTTCAGGAGAAAGAGACCGTTAGCGTTGGGACTCCGATCGCTTCGATAGGTGAAGCGGGAACAGGGAACGGGGAACAGGGGAAGAGTAAGCCGGCGGCGGTTAAAGCGGAAGTTGTTCCGGCGCCACAGAAGGCAGCTGTTCAGGAGGCTGCACCGCAACAGAAAGTTGCTCCACAGGCTGCGCAAGCGGCGCCTCCACAGCAAGCGGCAGCGCCAACTGAGCAAGCATCAAGTGGCGGTCAAGGTCAGGCTGTTGTGATGCCCAAGATGGGCGAGTCGATCACCGAGGGCACGGTGCTTCGGTGGTTGAAGAAAGAAGGAGATGCTGTAAAGAAAGATGAGCCGATCCTTGAGATCTCTACGGACAAAGTTGACACGGAAATACCAGCTCCATTTGCGGGCACGCTCTCAAAAATCGTAGCCCAGGAAAAAGAAACCGTTGCGGTTGGTTCGACCATCGCCTACATCTCAACCGGCGCTTCACAACCAGCTTCCGCAAAAGCTCCTGCCGCCAAACCTGCTGATCAAGCTGCACCGCAAAGTGCTCCGCAACCGGCCCAGCAACAACCAGCTCAGAAACAGGAAACGGCTCCGCAACAAGTGTCGCAGCAAATAGCGGCGCCAGTCAGTCGCGGTACTGGCAATCGATTCTATTCGCCCCTTGTGCGATCGATCGCAAAAGCGGAATCCATTTCACAGGAAGAACTTGATAGCTTGAAAGGCTCGGGTCTTGAGGGACGAGTCACGAAAGATGATATTCTTGCTTACGTCGAAGCCAAGAAATCGGGCAAGGTCGCTCCTGCACAGCAACAGCCTGCGCAAAAGAGCGTCGCGCCGGTAAGTTATGCTCTGCCTGCCGAGGGACAGTATACTGTGATCCCGATGGACAATATCCGTCAGCGCATCGCCGAGCACATGGTTCGTTCAGTACACACGAGTGCGCATGTCACGAGTGTGACCGAAGTCGATGTGACGAACATTGTGAACTTCCGCAACAAGTTCAAAGACGAATTCAAATCGCGTTATGGTATCAACCTGACGTACACACCGATCTTCATCGAAGCGATGGTCCGCGCGATCCGCGATTTTCCGATCATCAACTCGAGTGTCGATGGAACGAACATTATCGTAAAGAAGGAGATCAACTTTGGTGTCGCAGTGAGTCTTCCACAAGTCGAGGGTTCTCCGCTTCCTCCAGCGCTCATCGTGCCGGTGATCAAACGCGCCGATGAGTTGAGTCTTCCGGGTCTAGCAAGGGCCGTGAGTGATCTTGCAGCCCGAGCGCGCACGAAGAAACTTACTCCGGATGACATCTCAGGTGGTACGTTTACACTGACTAATCCTGGCATCTATGGTAATCTCTTCGGAACGCCGATCATCAATCAGCCGCAGGTTGCAATCATGACAACCGGCGCCATCGTCAAGCGAGTCATTGTGAAGACAGATGAAGCCGGAAATGATACGATGGCGATACGGAGTATGATGTACCTGGGGCTTAGCTACGATCACCGCGTGATCGATGGAATGTATGGCGTGAAGTTCACCGATGCGGTGAGGAAGTATCTCGAGGAGTTCTCAGCAGAGAGTATCTGATTGGCTAGTCGCCGAATGCGCTGATGCCGGTGATATCCTGCCCAAGTACGAGCGTATGGATATCATGCGTGCCTTCGTAAGTCCTGACCGATTCGAGATTGGCCATGTGCCGCATTATTGGGTATTCGCCAAGGATGCCGTTCGCTCCGTGGATATCGCGAGCCACGCGTGCAATGTTGAGCGCAATGTCGACATTGTTGCGTTTCGCCAGCGAGACTTGTTGCGGTCTCATTTTGCCTTCGTTCTTGAGTGTACCAAGTCGGAATGCGAGCAACTGCGCTTTGGTGATTTCGGTCAGCATCTCGGCTAGCTTCGCCTGGACGAGTTGGAATCCGCCGATCGGCTTCCCAAATTGAATGCGACTCTTAGCGTACTCGACCGAAGATTCATAGCAAGCCATTGCTGCGCCGATCGCGCCCCACGCTATACCATAGCGAGCCTGTGTTAGGCATCCGAGTGGACCTTTCAAGCCTTCAACATTCGGCAGCAGATTCTCCTCTGGCAATTCGACATCCTGAAATACGAGCTCGCTCGTTATGCTTGCTCGGAGCGAGTACTTACCCTTCATCTCTGGTGCAGTGAAGCCTTTCATTCCTTTCTCGACGAGGAAACCGCGGATGTCTTTCGGATCGTCTCCGTCAAGCTTGGCCCATACCACGGCGACATCCGCGATCGAACCGTTCGTGATCCACATCTTTGCACCATTGAGCACAAAGCCGTTCTTGGTGCGTTTTGCTTTCGTGATCATGCCTGATGGGTTCGATCCGAAGTCTGGCTCGGTAAGTCCAAAGCATCCGACTGCTTCCCCGGTCGCGAGCCTTGGTAGCCACTTCATTCGTTGTTCTTCGGAGCCATAAGCATAGATGGGATACATCACGAGCGAACCCTGCACGCTGGCGAATGACCGAATCCCTGAATCACCTCGCTCGAGTTCCTGCATGATGAGACCATAGGCGATGTTGTCCATCCCCGCGCATCCATACTTCTCCGGAAGCGTCGCACCGAGCAAGCCGAGTGCTCCAATCTTCGGGATCAGGTCTTTCGGGAAAGTCATCGCTTGATTGTGCTGTTCAATTATAGGCAGCACCTCAGCTTCGACGAACGAGCGGACGGTGTCACGTACCATTCGCTGGTCTTCGGTCAGCAGCGAGGAGATATCGTAGTAATCGAGATTGGTCATTAAGAGAAAGAAAAAGTAGGGCGGGTTTCAGCCCGCCCACTGCTACAAATATAGCGTGCACTGTGTCATGCGAACTGCGGACTCCAAGTCGCAGGAATAAAAAGAGGGCCGAAACGATCATTTCGGCCCTCAAACAAATTTCCAATTCAGGTTAGTTACGTCGATAGAGTTTTCGATCGATGACATAATCACCCTCATACGTGGTCGAACGGATCAATCCTATGTCCTTTGCAAACCATTTCACTAGGAGAATGTGATCATCCTTGCCTTCCTGCTGCTGTGAGTATGTGACTTCAGTTACGTGATAGTATGTATCATGAGTGCCTGTCGTTCCTTCAAGCCCGACAGTGAAATCGAAGAGGGTTACTCTTGCTTTTACTGTATCGCCAATGTATGGATAGAACGTCCAAGTGGATGAGTCCTTCAGTGGTTGCTGCAGATCGAGCCAACGTGTGACCACAGGTTTGTGCTTCTGCGGATCGTAATACCAGGAGACATTGTACGCTTGATCAGAGCTGATAGCGAACAGTGTATCTGCGCCCGGATTCGACGTATGGTTTTTCCGTTTAGCGAAGTTAGAACGATAATACTGAAATCCAGAACCGGTGGGCATGGCATAACTGGGCAACTGTTGAAGCTGCTTGCTTGTGAGCATTCCTTGCGTGACGACGATCGCTGTGTCAAACCCGGAATAGTGATTGTGCAGACTTGAATCGCGGATCGAATAGAAGAGCGAATCGCCAGGGTGGTCTACGTGCGAATAGATTGTCCGGACGTCGGTGATCGGTTGTGGAGGCTGAGGAGGGGCATCAACGAACGACGCACAGCCACTGCCGGAGCAAAGTGCTGCCAGAAGCAGCAAGTGCCCAAGAAGGCCTGAGGTTCGTTTTCGTATGATCGTATTCATGATCCGTGTGTGATAATTCTTAGAAGCGGTAGGCAAGCCCATATTGGATCCTGCCATTGAGCGTATTGCGAATGTCTGATCCCTGGAAGATGATCGGCATTTCGCCAGCAGATGATAGCTCACTAGAAATAACGTCGCGCATCAGTGGCGCGGTCGAGTGGATGCGCATCAATGAGAATCCTGCCGTGCCGGTCAGGTGCTCACCAAACGGTAACTTGAATCCGAGTTCGAACGAGAAGGTATTGCCCTGCGGAATCAGGCCAGCACCACCCGCGATTTCAAGTGCAAGTCCCGATTGAGGTGAAAGCAAGAAGCGGTGCCCGTAAAATACTTCTTCTGCAAGTTCACGCTGCTCCGAGAGATCGCGATGGACGACGATCGCACTCGAAGTCGTGCTCTTCACAATTGATGGCAGCGTCTGAAAAATACCAGAAGTAACCCTGAGTCCGACTACATCATGTTCGCCAAGGAAGTATGTTAGGTTGGCTCTAAAATCGGCAAAAGGATGAACTGTTGGCCCGCTAGCAGGATAGCTAAATCCGCTCGAGGTTTGCAGCCCTAATTCAAAATCAGAAATACCAGCAGGACGATCGATGCCGATCGGTCGAATGTGCGTTAGAAAGTTCGTGCTGTGATAGCTGCTGCCAGCACTCGCGGCAATCGCAGTGTGAGGTGCCACCATCGTCACAGAAGCAATGGATGCTTCATTGGCTACGGCTGACAGCACGTTTGCCTGCTCGGTAGCACTTGGTTGCGCAGAAATGTTTTGATCGGATGAATTTGGCACCGGCAAAAGATCTGCATTTGCCTGGAATTCAGCCGAACGAGGTCCATGCTGTTGAACAGCATATACCCGATTGGTCACATGCACGTCACGAGAAATCCCGGCGGTGGGATTGACCGAACGAGTTGCTTGAGAAATATTCGCCTCCTGCTTTTTCAGCGAGCTTAGAGCCAGTCCGCCATTCGATGGTACATCACTTGGAGTCGTATTGTCTGGCTTGTCGATACTGCTGCTTTGCGAAGCAATGCTCGAACTCGTGGCAACAACATGATCACTACTTGAAGTTAACTCATAGATCGTATAGCCTAAAACACCGAAGAGTAAGAGAGCAGCAGAAAGCCGGAACCACGAGTTCCACCAGAAGTAACCTGTACGGCGACGCTCAGCGGCGGCGAGTTGACTGACGTGTGTAAGGACACGCTCTTCGAGGGCAGGAGAGATGCTGCTTGCGAGAACAGCACGCTGCGAAATCTGCTGAAGTTGCTCATGCTCTGTAAAGAGCTGGCGGATTTCAGGGCTTACGCTTGCGCGATGCAAGAGCTCAGCACGTTCCGTGTCGCCGAGCTCGCCATCCATGTATTGAATGATGCGCTCCTCGACTGAACCCGCCGACATCGATTGTAGGTTTGTTTGTTTCATCGTGCGTAAACCTCCTCTTCGTCCTCGTGTCCTTTGTCCTGGTGCAGGGTCACCGTATCTGTGGGCTCAGTTTCCTCTGAAGCTGGCTGGGAAAACGTTTCCCGCGACCTCTGGCCCATGTTCCCGAAATACGGCTGCAGCAATTCTCGCAATCTTTTTTTAGCGCGTGTGATACGAACTTTGACGTTCATCACGGTGGTGTTGGCTACCTGTGCGATCTCTTCGTACGTGTAACCTTCGAATTCTCGAAGTAGAAATGCATCGCGGTACATCGGCGCGAGCTTACTCAGTGCGAGCTTCAGCAGATCGTCCGTCTGCATCGCCTCTCGCGGGTCGATCGTCAATTCCTTGTACTCCAGTCCCTCTCCATCCTGGCTATTGGAGAGCGCCGAACCGGAAGACGTAATTGGGACAAATTCCGGTGTAAATTTGCTTGTTCGGAGCATATTGAGGCAAACCGAACGTGTAATCAGCATCAACCAACTCTTGAGCGCCTTGGGCTCGCGAAGCTGTTCGCGATGGGTAAAAACCCTCGCAAAGACTTCCTGGAAGGCATCTTCGGCGAGAACGCGGTCGCCGGTGTAATACAGACAGTACGAGTATACGTGCTGTCGATGGCGCGCATAAATAAACTTGAAGCCGGAAATCTCCCCGCGAATAAATGCCTCAATCTGAAGCCTATCCGCCTGATCCTGATCAGGAGTAGTCTCTGGAAGTCCTGTTTCAGCTCGGCTTGCGCCTCGTCGATCCATCAAGAAATTCCGTACTGCGGATCAGTGCACTTGGGTCATCCGCAGGGATAAAGACACCTTTTCCACGGCTTGGGTTACAAAAGCACGAATTTTTGCTGAGAACGCAAATTCCCGGTCTAATTACGAATTGGACCAAAATTTGGTCGTTCCAGAATTCGGGCATCGAACGGGCATTGAAGTTGAGGGCGAGGGTGTTGCATTACTGATTGATTGTGTCAACAAACGACGAAGAGTTGCTTCCGCTCCGGGCCAACTTTCTTTGTCGCACCTTCACCAGAACACTCACATCTGAACCGATATGAAACTACGCTCCATTGACTTTTGCAGAGTCATTTCTGTCATCCTCTTAATGTGCCTGCTTGGGGCAGGCTCTTCTCACGCACAAGGAAGGGTTGACCAGTACATTACAACGACCTTTTCGGGAACTGTGCAGTCAATTTCCAGTACCGGGAATCCGCTGTCCTATGACGACGATGGCGTTTATTCTTTTAACGCTCCTTTCTCATTCGTATATGATAGCACCACGGTAAGCTCCGGTACCCTGATGTACATAATGGATAATGGAATGATAGGGGTTGGCAGTTCGGCTAACGCGTCGTACAACAGCTCTTCATTAGGCTTTAGTACATATCCAAACCTCCTCTGTATCCTGAATACAGATCTGAATCACAACGGCAACCCTGGCAATTACTGGCAGGTTACAGGTACCTCGCCGAATCGCGTTTTGACGATGGAAGAATACAACGTCGAAGCCTTTGGCTACTCGACGGAGTCAGTGACCATTCAAACAAAGATTTACGAGTCCACTGGTGTTATTGAATTCTGGTATAGTAATTATAACTATACAATCAACGGAAGTGATGGATGCCAATGCGTATCGATCGGCTTGAATGGCGGCATAACTCCCTCGTTCAAATACTTGACATATGTAGCAAGCTCGACAACAACGCCAGGTTCAAATGTCCGTTTTACGCCGCCACCGCCACCCAAAGTTGCGCAATTGTCCGTTCAGCCGAAATCGGTTGATTTTGGATTTTTGCAGAGTGGACAATCATCGACGCTTTGCTCGATCATCGTGAGGAACACTGGTCCGAGCGATAACCTGCTTTTCCGAAGCATTTCAATGTCTGGTAATGCGGATTTCTCCATCGTTGGCGCAACCCCAACTTCTCTTGCGCCAGGTCTGGCGGATACAATTTGCATCAGGTTTGGGCCGCTCGCTTCTGGAAACCGCAGTGCGACGTTGACATTCATAACCAACGGTAGGGATAGCGCGATTCAGCTTGTCTCACTCCATGGATTCGGAATTGCGCCCGGAATTTCTGTTGCTACAACAAGCCTCTTTAAGAAGACGAGAACAAAATTGGGAGACTCGCTAACCCAGTCGTTCCTCGTATCGAGCACCGGAACCGGACCATTAACCTTTCTGAGTATTACTCCGACAGGACTCTACGCCGGTGAATACGCCGTGACTCGCATGCCACTCAGTCCGTTGCCACAAGGTACTTCCGACACAATCTCTGTGACGTATAAGCCAACACAAGAGGGCAGTCGTCCAGCCTTTCTTGCGATTCAAAGCAACGCACTTAATCTTCCGAGCGATACCATCAAACTCTTTGGGGTTGGGACGCTGCCACGCTTGACAGTGACACCAGAGCCTCTCAACTTTGATTCTGTTGGTGTTGGCGATCAACGATGCAGCGATGTTACGTTGTATAACCCCGGAACCGACACAGTGTTGATCACCCACAACTACTTATCAAGCTTCGATGCTGATTACACGATCACACCGCTGACTGGGCTGGATACGATCATTCCTCCGGATAAGAGCAGGACAATTCATGTCTGCTTCACGCCTATTCGCAACGGCTTGCGTCAGGCGCGCCTCCGTGTCACGACCAGCATTCCACTGACGTTCGAAGAGCCACGCCGCGATACCAGTTCATTTTTCGTTGACATCATTGGCGAGGGCGTGCCGTTCGGGAGACTTTCGGTCAGAGGCACAGCCATCATCGATTCCGCGATCGTTGGACAGAAGCTTTGCAAGACCGACACGTTCTATAACTCTGGATCGGCGGCTGTTACGATTTCGGGAGCAACGATCACTGGGACTAGTGCGACGGACTATGTGCTAACCGGCGTCACATTCCCGATTGTTGTGCAGCCAGGCCAGAGTCAGGTATTCACGCTTTGCGTAACGCCTGCCCAACGCGGCGACCGCACAGCATTCCTAAATCTTGCTGCAACATCGAACGGTAAGCCCATCAACGACAGTCTTCCACTCGATATCTTTGGGCAGTTGGTCTGTGCATCTGCAACGCCAAGTTCTGCCTTTGCAACAAAAACGTGCGTCGGGATGACCGATACTGCGTGGGTCGTTGTCTCGAATTGCGGTGATGTTGCAACGCCGTACACTGCTTCGATTCCAACAACCGTGACTACGTACGCGGTTGCCGGCGCAGCCACTTCCACAGTCGTTGGCCCGAATGGCAAGGCGACGTTCCCGATTACCTTCACGCCAACTGATCGCACGCCGCAAAATGCGACGCTGACGATCACAGGCAATAACGGTGTTTTGCAGACAGTGACGCTTACCGGTACCGGTCAGGCTGCGATCGCAGTAGGCTCGGGTGTCGCGGATACCACGCACATGCAGCAGTCGTCGAACTTCAATCTGAAGATCAACAACACTGGTGAATGTGAATGGAACCCAGGAACACCGACTTTCTCGGATCCGCAGTTCAGTTACGTGAGCGGTAGCACAAACATCCCAGCGGGTGGTTCGGGTACGATCGTTGTCAAGTTTGCGCCGACCAAGGGCGGATTGCAGACCGCGACGCTCGCATTCCCAACTGCAATTGGAGTTTCGCTTCCAGCAGCGAACGTCACTGTCTCCGGCTTCGCCACAGGAGTCCAGGGCGTGGCTCAACTTGCCGAGGCCAATGGCTATAGTTTGAAACAGAACTATCCGAACCCGTTCAACCCGACGACAGAGATTCGTTTCGTAGTTGCCAAGGAAGGAACTGTGACGATGAACGTCATCGACGTCACAGGTAAGGTTGTTCGCAACGTGCTCAATGAACGAATGAGTGCTGGCGAACACTCAACGGTCGTGAACGCGAGCGAGCTTTCGAGCGGTGTGTACTACTATCAGCTCATCGCCGGTAGCACAGTGCTAACTCGTCAGATGGTGCTTGCGAAGTAGGATTCTTTCGTGCCAATCGACTCAAAGCCCTGTCATATTGACAGGGCTTTTTGTTCTAAATCTGGCAGTCGTGGCATTCTTGTTGCAAACCTATCTGTAGAATGAATTCTCGAATCACAGAAATATTGAGGTAACAGAGCGATGTGGATCGTAATCGGATTTCTGCTGCTAGTGGTCGGAATATGGCTCATTTTTTCGCACAATCCCACAACGAGTTCACGTTGGGCCTTCGCGGTGCCTGGACTTCTTGCCGCGGGGATCATGATGATTATAAGTGGCCTGAGCTACAGCGCAAGCACCACCTACTGGCTCAATGGCAGCCCTGTGGTGACAGCGATTGTTGCGGTCGCATTTGCACTAATAATTTATGCGTTATTGCGAAGAATCACCGCTCGTTTTCGCATGAACCAACCCGCGCCTCCGGACGAAGAGAAAAGTTTTTGAGGGTATTTTGGTGCTATTCAACGTCCCGCAGTAGCAGCAACACCTCATCCACGTTCTTAGGACTCCCGACAATAAGTGGCGTGCGTTGATGCAAACGCTCCGGTTGTACTTCCAGCACACGCTCTACGCCAGTCGTGGCTTTGCCGCCCGCCTGTTCGATGACGAATGACATGGGATTCGCTTCGTAGAGGAGTCGCAGTTTGCCTTTGTGGCTCTTTACATCGGCAGGATAAAGGAAGACGCCACCATAAAGCAGTGTGCGATGTACATCGGCGACCATCGAACCAATATAGCGCAGGCTGTAGGCTTTCTTATCTTCTCCCTCAATATCCTGCTTCGCCCAGTCAATATAGCGTCTCATTCGCGGATCCCACTTATGATAATTGCCTTCGTTAACGGAGTAAATCTGCCCATGATCAGGTATGCGAATGTTGTCGTGCGATAGAAGGAATTCACCAACCGATGGATCATAGGTGAACCCGTAGACGCCTTTGCCAGCGGTATACACAAGCATTGTACTCGAACCATAGATCGCATAGCCAGCAGCGACCTGCTTGTATCCTGGCTGTAGGAAATCTGCCTCGGTGCCAGGAGTGTTCTCGGGTGTGACACGTCGAAGCACCGAAAAGATTGTTCCAATCGTCACGTTGACATCAATGTTCGATGAGCCGTCGAGCGGGTCGAAAAGAAGCACGTACTTTCCCTTCTCATAATGATCAGGGATAGCCATTATGTGCTCATTCTCTTCAGATGCCATGGCACATAGGTGACCGCCATGATCCATTGCTCTGTAGATCACCTCATTTGCGAAGTCATCGAGCTTCTGGACGATCTCGCCCTGAATATTCTGACGCTCGGTCGCGCCAAGAATATCGACCAGCCCGGCGCGAGTTACTTCACGATAGATGATCTTGAAGGCGAGCGAGAGATCGCGCAGGATTCCGGAAAAATCACCAGTGCCATGCGTAGCGCGCTCCTGCTCAATGATATGACGCTCGATCGTGACGACTTTGTTGTGTACTAATGGCATGTGCGTAGTTAGGAGAAGGGGGCGCGACTAAATTTCAGGCTACGCCAGAATGGCCGAAGCCGCCTTCGGCGCGTCCGCTTTCAGCGAGGGCATCGCTTTCGGTAATCTCGACGCGTTCGTATCGGGCAATCACGAGCTGCGCAATGCGCGAGCCGCGCTCAAACTTGACGGGCTCTTTGCCGTGGTTAATCAGGATGATCTTGAGTTCGCCACGATAGTCGGCATCGATGGTACCGGGCGAGTTCAGGCATGTGATCCCATGCTTCAATGCTAAGCCGGAACGTGGACGCACCTGGCCTTCACAGCCTTCGGGAATTTCTACGGCTAGACCAGTTGGTACAAGTGTGACCATCCCCGGCGCAAGCAGAACATCTTCGGCGCTTCGAAGGTCCATTCCAGAACTATGAGCGGTTGCATAACCTGGCAATGGGATGTCTTCGATGTCATCGCGAAGTCGTTTGAAGAGAAGAGTTTGCATGGGCATTTGAATGTAATTCCTCACTCCCAACAGCGGAGCGAGTTAACTAAGCTCCTTAATGGCAAGAATATTCCTGCCGGAATTGAGGCAGGCGACCATTTTTGCTTCAGTCGAGTTATACCTTCAACTATGAAGGTTGTACCTAACATCGAAGACTACGCCGATCCAATTCAGTATCTCCGTGCAATGCACCTCGTGATACTTGATCGGGTACACACACTGGAAGCACTTATTCAACGTGCCCAAAAGATTAAGACCACCGGCCTGGACCTGCAGGACCCCGTTTGGCCGGAGCTTCTGTATTTTTTTAGTCGGGTATTACCGCTCCATGAGCGAGATGAAGAAGAGGCACTCTTTCCTGTAGTACTTCAAAAGTTACCGCGCATGGGCTTCCAGCCTCGCAACTCACCGATCGATTTTTTGCTAAACGGTCACGAATTACTGACCGAGCGCACCGAACTGTTAACCGACATTTGGCGGAAGTATATGGATGTTGGAAGGGCTGGCAGCTCGGAAGCAACAGAAAAGGCATTCCTTGATACAGCCACGGAGCTTGTGCAATTGTTGAGAGAGCATATCGCAACCGAGGATAAGCAGGTCTATTCGAAGGCAAACGATCTGCTAACGCCCGAGGAGCGTAGCTCGATCATGGCCAATATTGAGCAGCGCCATATGGAAACAGTGGCGATGCCTATGCCAGAATACGACATACCGATGTTTTCCTTGCCGCTTAAGTTTACTATCGGCGAACCTGAGGACAATCCCGCCGATGCAATATCCCAGGACGAGCTTTCCTCGGAAGAAGAGGACAGCGATGATGACAAAAGCGATAAGTAATGGCCCTGCTCGATCGCTTTGGACGTGTTCATGATTATCTCCGAGTTTCGGTGACAGACCGGTGCGATCTTCGCTGCGCGTATTGCATGCCGGAAGAAGGCATCGATTGGCGCGATAGTACCGAGCTACTCACGTTCGAAGAAATCGAGCGAGTCGTAAGCATCTTTGTCCAACAAGGCGTCCGCAAGGTTAGACTCACGGGTGGAGAGCCTCTCATTCGGCCTGAGCTTCCAACACTGGTTGCAATGCTCCGCAAGCTCCCAGGACTCGAAACGATCGCCATTACGACCAATGCTACACATCTTGCTCGGGACGCTTCGTCACTCAAGCGTGCTGGACTCGACAAAATAACTGTGAGCCTGGACACACTTCATCCGGCGCGATTTGCCGCAATCACACACCGAGATCGCTTCGCGGAGGTCTGGCGCGGGATCGAGGCCGCAATCGCGGAGGGTTTTTTACCGCTCAAGTTAAATGTTGTTTTGATGGCCCGAGTCAACGATGATGAGGTTCTCGATTTCGTTAGACTCTCATGCGAACGCCCGATCATCGTTCGCTTTATTGAATTTATGCCGTTCAAAGAGAATGGATGGAGCACGACGAAACTGATAAGTTATCGCGACCTGCTCCAACAGATTTCGCGAGAATTCACCCTTCAGCCAGTCGAGAGTAGCTCAAGATCTGATGTCGCAAAGGAATACACTGTCAATGGGGGGCTGGGCAGGATCGGATTCATTACCTCGATGACCGAAGATTTTTGCTCCACGTGTAATCGAATGCGTTTAACGGCTGATGGCGCGATCAAGAGCTGCTTGCATGATGGCGCCGAATTCAGTATTCGAGACCTCATGAGATCTGGCGCAACCCAGGTGGAGATAGAAAACGTCATACGACGGTCATTGGCTGGTAAGCAAGAACGCCACGCTGGCATCGATGAGCTCTATCAAATCGAAAACCGGACGATGATCCAGATCGGCGGATGATCACGCTAGAAGAAGCTCAAGCTATTATTTTGCGCAAGACGCAGGTGCTCTCGACCCTCGTTGTGCCTCACGCCAAGTCCCTCGGATACGCATTGAGTGAAGATATCTATGCTTCAACGGACGTTCCCTCTTTCGATAATTCGTCTGTGGATGGTTACGGAGTGAAGATCGCGGATGTGGATAATGCGAGCAATGCTCCTGTAGCGCTCACTCTCTCGCACACAGTCCACGCTGGTGAGACAACACGGAAGCAACTCTGCTCAGGTGAGACATTCAAAATCATGACTGGCGCGTTTGTCCCAAAAGGAGTTGAAGCTATCATCATGCGTGAGCATGCTCGAGAGAGGAAAGGTCGAGTTATCATCTGTCGCTCGGCGGGAGCCGGACAGAACATTCGTAAACAGGGGAGCGAATTCTTAAAAGGGCAATCGATACTTCAACAAGGCGCGATCATTACGCCTCCAGTTCTTGGCATCCTTGCTAGTCTTGGAGTCACACGTGTGACGGTAATACGAAAGCCAACAATCGGCCTTTTGATAACCGGTGACGAATTGATCTCCGGAAAGGAGAAACTCAGTCTTGCCAAGGTTCGAGATTCAAATTCTTCTATGCTTGAAGGGATTCTCCGAATACTCGGTGTTGAAAAAATATTGACCATCCGCACGAAGGACAACGCTGTTGCAATCCGCAAAGCAATCCTTCGATTGCTGGATAATGATGTATTAATAACGGTCGGAGGTGTTTCAGTTGGCGATCGAGATCTTGTCAAAGATCAACTTGAAGCTGCTGGAGTTCAGCGGCATTTTTGGGGGATTGATATGAAACCAGGCAAGCCAAATTACTTTGGGTCGCATGCAACAGGTAAGCGTAGAACACTTGTGTTTGGGGTTCCCGGAAATCCTGTTTCGGCTGCTGTGTCCTTTAAGAAGCTGATCGAGCCCGCCATTTGGAAGATGCAAGGTGCAAAGCAGACGATACTTCGGATGCGGGCTACGCTCAAGGACACGATGCAGCCCGATAAGCATCGGGTGGAGTTTGCTCGAGGCATTCTCGAAACAAAGGAAGGGAATCTCTATGTCACACCAGTACGAGGTCAGGGTTCCGGAATGTTAGGTGGACTTGCTGAGGCTAATGTGTTGATCAAACTCCTTCCAGGAGATTCTGAAATCGCAAAGGGAAGCGAGGTGGAAGTTGAGCTTCTTCATTGGTGACGAAGTTCAAAAGAGCGGGAGACGGGACTCGAACCCGCGACGTCCAGCTTGGGAAGCTGGCATTCTACCACTGAATTACTCCCGCATTCAATAATGGAAGGCAAATTTACAAAAGAACTGCCCCCTCACACACAAGTGCTGAAGGGGCAGTCGTTGTAGCTTCAATTTTTACTCAGTGTAAGATCATCATCTGTCGCGTCAGTTTATCTTGCGGTGTGATAAGCCGATAAAAATATCTGCCGCTGGCCAGACCACTGGGTCTGAATTCGACTCGATGATTGCCTTCGTGCAAGAGACCATCAACGAGACGTGCTACTTCCTGGCCAGCACCATTGAAAACTCCAAGCGTCATGTTGGTGGAGGCAGGCAAGGCAAATTCAATCGTGGTTGATGTGATGACAGGATTCGGATGGTTCTGCATCAGCATCAAGCCAAATTGTGATCCAGCCGCAATAGGATCGAGTCCCTGACTTGGCTTAAACAGACCAAGCTTGATCCAATTCGCATTCGTAGAATATGTTTCGGAATTCGATGCGGTGAGCACGTTCGAGATCGTTTTATCGTCTACTCCGAGCCATTCGCTCATCATCGTTGCATAGACATTCCTGAAGTCATGACGCTGATCATAATTCAGATTGTCGTAGATCAGATTGTCAAGATCGGGGTCGTGGCCAAGGATGCCACCCTTAACGCGTGTTCCAACTACGAAGAGTGGATAGCTTGCGCCATGATCTGTTCCGGAGCCATTCTGGACTGGCCGTCTACCAAATTCCGAGTAAGTCATTGTGATGACTTTGTCGGCGATCTTTAGCGCTTCGAGATCATTCTGAAACGCCCAGAGTGCGGCATCGAGATCGATATGATGAGCAGATTGGCCCGACCAAAGCTCGCTATGAAAATCGTAACCGCCCTGGGTGACGACATAAATCCTGGTCTTCAGTCCGCTTGCAATAAGCTGCGCAACGCTGGCCAATTGCTGTCCGAGCAAGGTGTCAGGATAGATCACTTTGTTTTTCGTGACCGCGCGGTTCGCTAGTGTACTGTTATAGACCTCGGTTTCCTGTTGAATGTCTCGCACATACGAAAGCGATTGGTGTGCAAGATCAGGATTTGATCCAATAGGATCATAGGTGTGCACACTGTTCATGACTGGATCAGGCAGTTGGGCGACCGGTATCCCCATCTCTCCGTTCCTACCGTGAAAAATGTTGATTGGCACGGTCCCGAAGTGGATGGCGAGTGGATCGCTACCTTTTGTCACCGTGCTCATCGAAAACGCTGGGTTCTGTTCAGTCAACAATCTTCCGACCCAGCCGGTCTGACGATACAAATTTGAGTCGGTCGCCGTGTGTACGATGTCCGTCCCTCGAAAATGTGAGAACTCAGGATTCGGATACCCAACGTTTTGAAGGATCGTCATTCTGCCGGTCTTATACAAATTGAACACCTCCGGCAGATCCTGGTGCATCGCGAGCGAGCCATGATCGGGCAGAAAATTCAACTTGAATTCTGGCTTATTGAGCCTAAGGTCCGGGCGAAGACTCGTGTACGTTGGATTGTAGTAAGGTACGAGACAATTCAACCCGTCATTTCCGCCTGAGAGTTGGAGCATGACCAGCACCTGACCGTTATCGGCAAGTGCTTTTTGTCCGTTGCCACCTTTTCCAAAGACCTGCAGCGGCATACCACCAACCAGCAGTGGAAGTGCGTTGGCAGCTAGACCAACCTGAATACCTTTGCGCAAAAATTCACGTCGTTTCATATATCGTAAGATCTTGTATAGTGGAAGAGAGGTTAAACCAACTGAAATTCAGGATACGTGGCTATCGAACGCGCATAACCTGCGCCGTAATCGACACTGAAGTGCCATCCGCCTTCGGGCAGATCAAGCACGTTCACAACGTGATAGAGTGCTGCTGTCTCTACCGGTCCGGGCGGCAATCCCATGATATGTGCTTCGATTCCTGAGGAGAGAGCTTTGATCATAATGTCCTTTTGCCCGGGATAGGATTGCATCCAATCATCGGCCTTAAAATGGAGATTCACCCCATTGACACCGGCTGAACCATCAAAGGGATCGGGATACGCCAAAAGATTCAACGCCATTTGTTGGCGATCCTGAAACGTCTTTGTGGTAATCCAGTCTGGGCCTGTCGGCCAGCCCTTCACGTTCGGCGGGTTGAGGATTTCTTGCCCGAGTGCAGCGGCTACCGTTTCTGAAAGATATGTCAGACTCGGGTTTGGATCCGTGTAAGAGTTATAGCCCTGCGCGTCAGTTGATTTGACCGCTGGATCCTGAGCAACAAAGGTTGGGTAGGTGATCTCAAACTCGCGCACCATACTTCCAACCCACTCTACCGGCGATTTCAGATGTGCACCCATTACGCTCGTATCAAAGAAATGCGCACTGGAGAGCAGCGCGCTCATGACTGGCTTGATCTCCCAGTTGCTACTGAGAAGAAGATTCGCCATTGTATCAATGACCGCAGGATTTGGCACCCAATAAACGAAGGTAGTATAAATGCGCTGTGAAATAAAGTACGCAATGTTGTACCCGCCGCCTTGAGCGAAGATGGTATCGATGATTTCGGTTAGTCCGAAATTCTTAGTCTGGCCAAAAAAGGTTTTGTTTGATGTATTGTGACACTGGGGCAGCAATTTTCCAACGAACGGGGCCGATGTTGTTGGCTGCCAGCCGGAGAGCGCCTGGCCGGCGTTGCGGATGTCAGTCTCAGTATAGTTAGCCGCACCTGTCTTTGGGTCCAGTCTTCCAAGAGTAAAGAGCTCCATTAGCTCGCGTCCGAAATTTTCATTGACGTGATTGCCAGCGAAATTACCTTTCGGATCCTGTCCGAAATAGCTCTGGTTGCCATTGAGATACAAGAGCATCGCTGGATCGGTCGAGATCGCCATCACTAAATCTTTCAGATTTCCGAGCGCATTATTTCGAAGCGTCTGTGAGTACTGGTACATGTAGCCAGCATGACCAACGACACCTGAGCCGGTCACGAAATGGTTGCTCCACATGAACGTCATCTTTTCCCAAATGCTCAAGTTCGTGCTCAACATCAGATCCAGCCACCAATTGCGCAACTGTTGCACGCGGGCAGCTTCTAACGACGCTTTATTGTGAGTGTCAATGTCGAGAAGCTTCGGATCGGTAATAGACGTGTCCGGCGCCAAGTACTCATCGACCCAAGTCGCAGGTTTTGGCGGAAGCCCTGCCGATGTATCAAGCAGCTTTGTGACCAAAACAGGCAAGCTCATCTTGCTCGCAGCATCCCACTGATCCCAAGGTACACCGAGCATCGTACGTCGGAGAAGGTGCCGCACTTGAATAGGGGTCCAAGCACCTGTATAGGGAGTGAGATCGTTCGAGAGGGTTTGAAGCGGCTGACCGTTCATCGCCGGTTCGAGTCGCGGATTGCTTTTGCCCGAGGCTTGGGCAATGTTAGGTGCTGACACTGCACCGAGTGCGGTAGCTCCGGCCAACGCGCCTGAGTACTTTAAAAAACTTCTACGTTCCATGGGGTAAGCAGATGAAGAATTGTTGAGACAAAAACGAGATCAAGCGAACACAAACTCACGCATGAACCAATCGGGGGCTCCTGATGTGCGATCCTATGGTGTAAGAACCCTCACGGTGGAATAAGTTACAGGGGGGACGAATTTCTACCCCCGTTGCCTAAGCACGCTCAATCGGAGCAATCTGACGAATTATTGCAAACTTACGACATCTGCGACCATGAGGCTTCCTTTGCAACCGGCAGGGCCTTTCCCGATCAATTATGCAGCCTGTAGTTCCTATTCCGTAGATGCCCGCCATTCGTGCTAATTGTGCTTTTAAACAAAGATACTTTGGCCACGGTGCACAATTCCGCTAAGAAAGAGTTATTTTGCCGCCGCGGGATACGCAATAGTGTTGTTTTGCCTTCGCTCTATCGTGCCTATTCTATGAAAATTTCGATACTACGCCTATTTGGTGCGGTGATTCTCATCGCTGCTTCATCTCTCGTTCTGCGCGCTCAGGTCTGTGAAAATTTCGCCGTTGTTGCCAGCGCTACTGTACAGCTTTCTCCAAACAAAGTGACGATCACATGGCTGCCTGATGTGCTCGCCACAGGATATGCGGTGTCTCGCAGAATTTATGGAGGTTCAGATGACTTCGCACTATTGGCGAGCTCTACTGGAAAAGATTCAACATACGTCGACACCAATATCACGCTGGGCTACCGATATGAGTACCAGATCATCAAGACCTTCAAACAAAATGGAGTTCAATTTTTTGGCTATGGATATCTCGCGGTAGGGGTGAATGCACCGCTAGTCGATCACATGGGCGGGGTCATCATCCTAACGGACAGCGTGATCTCGCAACCCCTAAAGACCGAGCTTGCTCGGCTTGAGCTGGACCTTATCGGAGATGGTTGGACTGTAACAAGCCACGTTGTAGGTCGGTCGATGAAAGTTACCGACATCAAAGCAATTGTAAAAAAAGACTATCAGGTAGATCCAATGCACACTCGATCCCTTTTTATCTTCGGGCATGTACCGATTCCTTATTCGGGATTGCTTAATCCAGATGGGCATTCCAATCATCTAGGTGCGTGGCCTACAGATCTGTACTACGGAAATTTCGATGGCGACTGGACTGACAACGTGATCAATGATGACTCTACTGTGCTCGTTCGACCTGAAATCCGAAATGTGATAGGCGATGGGAAATTTGATCAAAGCTCGATTCCTGCGCCGATGAATCTCGAGGTGGGCCGCGTCGATCTTTGGGACATGCCTGCCTTTGCTAAATCGGATACTGAACTTCTAAGGCAATATCTGAACAAGGACCATGCATTCCGTTTCCAAACCCTCACTGCTCCTGCACGTGGACTGATTAGTGATAATTTCGGTGCTTTCACTGGACTAGGTGAGGCCGAGGCGTTTGCTTCCGATGCGTGGCGTGCATTCCCGGCATTCTTCGGTCTTCAAAATACGCATGTATTGAGCTGGTTCGGAACACTCGACACTGCCGCTTATCTCTGTGCATACGGTTGCGGAGGTGGATGGTTCACGAGCGCTGACGGCGTGGGGAATACTACGCAGTTCGATACAATAGGTAGCAAGGCGATCTTCACGATGCTATTTGGAAGTTACTTCGGTGATTGGGACTATGAAAATAGCTTTTTGCGAGCTCCTCTTTGCACAACCTACGGTCTTACTTCAAGTTGGTCAGGCCGCCCACTTTGGGTTTTTCATGCCATGGCAGTAGGCGAGCCGATAGGAACTTCCGCTCGAATGACGGAGGATAGCTCCGCAAGATATGTCCAATGGAGATACAACAATCGCTGGGGCAATGCCGCTAATAATGACGGCGGTGATGCGAGTTATGTAAGTGCCGAACTGTTGGGAGATCCTACACTCAAGCTCTTCTATCCATTGCCAATTGCCGATCAACATGCTTCACTCGTAGGTCAGAAGACAGTTCACCTCACGTGGGTGCCACCCAAGAATGATGGTGATCTTGTCGGTTTCAATCTCTACTCATCTGCTAAGCGAACCGGACCTTTCACCAAGATCAACCCGCAGCCGGTCTCTGCAACGAGCTATGACGACATAGCTCGTTATACGGATTCGAATTTCTATATGGTCCGTTCGGTGAAGCTGATCACTACTGCAAGCGGCAGCTACTACGCTGCCTCGGAAGGGCAGGTGATGCAGGTCAATGGAGTCGCAGGTGTAGAAACTGGGGTAAGCCAGTTTGTGAATACGCTTACGGTGAAACAGAGCGCGCGAGGCGTCATTGTTACGATCTCTAATGCAGACGTTTCTTCAGCTCATCTTGCGGTCTACGACCTTCTTGGTCGCGAAGTCGCAGTGCTGCATGATGGTACTATTTCCGCAGGGATCTCGACGTATGGCTGGGATCTTCGAACCGTATCCGGAGCTACGGCAAATTCCGGCACCTATTTCGTTCGCATGACGGGCTCGGGCAACGAGAGAAGCGCAAAGTTCAACGTGAATCGTTAAATCTATTTCTGTGCTCGCGCGATCACAATGATCGCTACGATCAGGAACAAAGCGTTTGCGAGCCATGCTGTTGGGATTGGACTCAATAAACCTGAGTAACCGAATGTTTGCGAGACTTTCGTAAACGCGAGGAAAATGAAACTGATGAAGATGGCGACTGAGAATTCCAGGCTTAGTCCACCACGCTTTTTTCTCGAAGCGAACGGAACTCCGAAAAACACGACGATGAGCGAGGTAAAAGCCATCGCGTATTTCGAGTGATAATCAACGAGGTCGTGGTTGGTGTCCTGTCCTGTTTGCTTTGCGATCGCGATACGCTCGGCAAGTTGTGTGTTTGTCATCTCCTCGATGTGCATCTCATGCTCACGAAGCGCCAGGGGAGTGAAGCTAAAACGTACGTATGATTCTGCAGGAGTAAGCGGGCGGATCTGATCGCTCGATGAATCGCTGGAAAAGTCGCGCTCCACTGCCCCTTGCAGGAGCCACTTGTTCTTTGTAGAATCCCAGGTCATGCTTGTTGCATCGATGCGTTTGATCAGATGTGTCTTTGTAGCCGGATCAAAGAATTGAATGCTTACGCGATTTGCTTTGGTCTGTGCGAACGAAAAATCGCCCAGTGAAACAATGCTCGAGGCGGATTCCTGTAAGTGCAAATTGAATCTCGAGCCGGTAATCTGATTTTCTCCCTGGATCGCAAGAACGCGTGCGTTCGCTCTGGGCAAGATCCATCCATCAAAATAGATCGATCCAAGCGATAAGATCACCGCAACCAGAACGAACGGAGCCATGAACCGATAGAGCGACATTCCTGACGATCGCAATGCAATGATCTCATTATTCGAGGACATCCTGCCCGCCGTGAAAAGCGAACCGAGCAGAAGGGCAATCGGGAGGATCAGCGCGATGATCTGCGGAGTAAAGTTAATGTAATAATCGACCATCGTCATACCAGTCACATGTTTGTCGAGAAACTTGTCCAGTTTCTCCATGAGGTCGATCGCGACATAAAGGATGATGAACGCGATAAGCGATACGCTGATCGAGACAAGAAACTGCCGGATGATATAACGGTCGATGCGCTTCATGATCATGGTGCTACGCAACACGTGGCCGAATGTGTCAGTGCGACAAATCAGAATGGGGCTTCGTTCTCCACTCAGATGATTCAAGAACCCAAGATCGAAGTCCTAGGCCCTGTAACAAAGCGAGAACAGCTTTGGAGGATTGAGGTCGAACTCGATTGCCCAGGCCGATATAACATGGAGCGAGATGAGGAAATCACGCGTGATCTCATCGAGAATGAGGACAGTCCAAACTGTCTTCGGCTTTACTCATGGAAACCGTCTTCGATTTCCCTGGGCTATCAGCAATCAGTAGAGAGCATTGATGTCGAAGCATGCCGCAGCGCCGGAATCGATATCGTCCGACGCCCAACCGGCGGTCGAGCGGTGCTTCATGCGAATGAATTGACCTATGCAGTAGCGCTGCGCTCGGATGCTTCTGATGGCATTGCTGCGGTGCACAACACGATTACGCTCGCAATTCTGCATGGTCTTCAACAGCTAGGAAATGGGGAGGAATTGACGATTACATCCGGTAGCAGTAAAATACGTGATGCCTACATGCCTGGCGAGATTTCTAATCTTGCATGCTTTGCGAGTATCGCGCGTCATGAGGTGACGTATCGAGGAAGAAAAATTATGGGTTCAGCGCAGCGTCGATTTGGAGATGTTGTTCTGCAGCATGGCTCGATTCCGCTTGGACCAGAACACCTGCGGTTGCCGGATTTCATGGCTATTCCAGACGATCGTAAGGCAGCTATGAGCAGACTCCTCATCAAGGAGACCGCAACGCTTTCAGACGTTTTTGGGCGATCTATCACCGTTTCGGAAGCGGCAGACTGTGTCGCGCGTCATTTTGTTGAGCATATTTGTTCGTAGACCTTCGTTCTGATCTCACCAATTAATGTCTTCGAATACATGGAGCAGGGGAAACCGGGTGCAGCATATCATGGCAACGCGGAGCGCGCAGCTCGGCGGGTGACAACGCGGACCGTTCACGACATGAAAGTGCGTGGCGAGAAAATCTCGATGATCACTGCGTATGATTACACATTTGCCGCACTTTTCGACCAGGCTGGTGTCGACATTCTCCTCGTTGGAGATTCCGTCTCGAATGTGGTGCAAGGCAATGAGACGACGATTCCGGTTACACTCGATGAAATGATCTATCACGCGCGCATCGTCGCACGCGGTGCCTCCGAGCATGCGCTTGTACTTTGCGATATGCCGTTCATGTCCTATCAAGCAAACGCGGAAGAGGGCTTTCGGAATGCCGGGCGCATAATGAAAGAGACCGGCGCAGGGGGAGTGAAGATAGAAGGAGGCAAGCGAGTTGCGCCGCTGGTCAAGATGATGTCTGAAGCAGGCATTCCGGTAATGGGGCATCTTGGTCTGACACCACAATCTATCCATCAATTCGGGACCTACCAAACACGAGGCACAACTGAAGATGAGGCAAACAGCATTCTGCATGATGCCAAAGTACTAGAGGAGGCAGGGGCGTTCGCTCTTGTGCTGGAGAAGGTCCCAGCAGCGCTCGCCGAACGCGTAACGAAGAGTCTATCCATCGCAACAATCGGAATTGGTGCTGGCCCGCACTGTGATGGTCAGGTCCTCGTCATGCATGACATGCTTGGATTATCAGAAGAATTCAACCCACGATTCGTTCGGCGATATGCACACCTAGCCGAGGAGGTTCGGAAAGCAGCACGAAGTTATAAGACTGATATTCAAAGTGGGAGCTTCCCATCTGAAAAAGAGAGTTATTAAGAATGAGCAAACACATATGAGAGCGATCATCATGGCAGGTGGATTCGGGACGCGGCTAAGGCCGCTGACGATGCACGTCCCAAAGCCGATGGTCCCGATGATGAATCGGCCAATGATGGAGCACATCGTTGGGTTGCTCAAACAGCATGGTTTCGCTGATATCACAGCGCTGCTTTTTTATAATCCTGAGGTCATCGCTTCTTATTTCGGAGACGGAAGTCACTTTGGTGTCAGAATGAATTATGTCCGCGCCGAGGCGGATTTCGGCACTGCCGGAAGTGTACGTAACGCTACAGAAGAACTCGGGCTGAACGAACGGATTCTCGTTATTTCTGGTGATGTGCTGACCGACTTTGATCTTTCGGCTGCACTCAAATTCCATGTTGAGCGCAAGGCACGCGCAACTATCATCCTTACGCGAGTCAGCAATCCATTGCCATTCGGAGTTGTCATGACGAATGAGCAATCGGAAATCACGAGGTTTGTGGAAAAGCCGACATGGGGTGAAGTCTTCAGCGATACGATCAACACGGGCATCTATATCCTGGAGTCCGAAGCGTATCAGCTCATTCCCCACAAGAAGGATCACGATTTTAGCAAAGATCTTTTTCCTGCATTGCTTCAAGAGCCGGGAGCATTGCTTGGATTTATCGCCGATGGCTATTGGCGTGATATCGGAAACCTTGAAGAATACCAGGAGGCGCATCTTGACGCGCTCAAAGGCGCGATCAAACTATCGTTCACGTCAACGGGGAGTACACTGTTGTCAGGCGCAGGTCGTGGAACATTCGAGGGCGCCGAATTTCGAGGCAACAATCTTGTCGCCGAGGATGCGGAAATACATACTGGCGCAATTATCACGAACTCAGTGATCGGTCCGGGTGTCGTGATCGGCGCAGGAAGCAGGATCGAGAACAGCGTACTCTGGCGAGGTACGAGAGTCGGCAGAAGTGCCTCACTTAGTGGCGTCGTCGCATGCACTGAAGTTGACATTGGTGACAGAGTCACGATCGCTGAGAATGTCTATATCGGCGATAGGTCACGCGTCGAGGACCGCGCAGAGATCGCGTCAAATCTCAAACTGTGGCCAGGAAAACATGTAGAAGCAAGTGCGCGCCTGACGACCAGCATGATATGGGAGGATCGTTGGTCGCGTTCGCTCTTTACTAACTCTCGCATCACCGGAATATCGAACATAGAGGTGACGCCCGAATTCAGTGCGAAAGTTGGGGCCTCGTTGGGCGCGCAAGTCGGTATGGGACAAACGGTTGTTATTTCCCGCGATAGTGACCCTGGTTCGCGTGTGATCTCTCGCGCGATCACAAGCGGGCTCATGTCTGCTGGTGTTAACGTGAGTGACATGCAGGAAACCCCAATACCGCTCACACGTCACCACTTGCGCGGTGGCAGGCAGTCTGCGGGTTTGCATGTGCGCAAGAATCCGATTGATCGCAAGCGTTCAGATCTTATATTCTTCGCTGCTGGTGGTTATGATCTCCCTGCAAACAAAGCGAAAGCAGTCGAGCGCTATTTTTTCGGTGAAGATTTTCCACGCGCGCCATATGACAAAGTCGGAACAATAGAATTTCCAGCGCATACGGGTGAGGCCTATACAAAGCGCTTCAAGAATGCACTCGACACTGCACTGATCTCAAACGCCCGTTTCAAGATCGGCGTAGACTATGCATACGGTATCACAAGTACGATTTTCCCGAATATCCTTGGTTACCTGGGAGCTGAAGTCGTTTCATTGAATGGCTATCTTGAGCCCTCGCGATTAACACGTGCTCGTGAGGAGTTCGAGCGCTCCATGCGCAATCTTGCGAACGTTGTCTCCTCGTTGCATTACGATATTGGATTCATTCTCGACTCGGGCGGAGAGCGGATCGGCGTCGTCGACGAACTAGGTGAAGTTTATTTGAACAATGAACTCCTGACGCTCATCACGAAGCTCTTTCTCGAATCCGAGCGGAAGCGCGGCCGCAGCATCCAGCGTATCGCAGTTCCTGTCTCTGCCACGAGCGAGATCGAATTGCTCGCGAAGGAGTACGGTGTAGAACTCACCTACACGAAGAACACGCACGCTTCAATGATGGAAGCTGCGAGTGAGGAGGACAACTCCTACGTTGGGGGCACGCTTGGCGGCTTTATTTTCCCTGAATATTTCTTTGCCGTTGATGGGATGTTCTCTGCCGCGAAGATTCTGGAGATGCTGGCTGTTGTCGGACTTAAACTGAGCGAAGTTGCGAGCAAGCTTCCCAAACGCGTACAGATACGAAAGAGAGTTGCCTGTTCGACGGATCACCTCGGTACAGTGATGCGTCACGCGATGGATCACTCACGCGGCATGCGACCTGTGCTTATTGATGGAATAAAATTCTATCCACGTAAATCCGAAGATACATGGGTGCTGATCCTTCCTGAAAAAGACCGCCCGTTCTGCGAAGTCCTTGTTGACGCAGGAGAGAAAAAGAAAGCGGAATCGACCGCCAAGGAATACGCAGAGCTGGTTGAGGTCTGGCGATCGAATGCGGCGACGGTGTAGCGCTGTATTATGTTGTGGGCGAATCATGTCCTCCATGGTCATTCAAGCAACGACATTCTGCTTTCAGAACAGGTCTTATATTGGGCATGCTTAGACCTAGAATAGGCGAGTCTGCCGTTACAAATCCCGATGAGGAAAGTTAGTCTTACTGACACGCTAAAAAAAGAACGCGATCCACGACATAGAGTCTATCTCTTACTCGCTGAAGCGGAAGCCCTGGCGCGCCCGGATATTCAACGGAGCGTGCAACTGAGTCTTCAGAGCATAAATGAAGCGAGGATATCGAAGATGAAGGATCTCATTGCCGCAAGCTTTGCGATCGCGGGCAAAAATACTTTCGTTGGCGGAGATCGAAAGAAAGCTGCAGGATACTTCAAACAAGCTTTGACGATTTATGATAGGCTGGGGGATGTAGACGCAGTACTGGAGATGGAGTTCGAATTGGCTTCGGCAAAGCTGACGACAGGGAATGAGAGAGACACCTTGGTGCAGTTGCATCGGATACTTCATGATCGGACTCAGACCCCATACCAAAGCCCAGCCGCAAGACAAGAGCACCTGCCGATTCGTACTACCGGCTTAGATGCGGTAGCCCGCTTTTTCATCCCGCGTTCATGGCAAGATCGCGTTCAGAGACGGATTCCCACACCAGCGCAAATCGAAAAAAACCAGAGAATTCAGCTTGGAGCTTTGTATGATTCTCTTGGCCTTGCCTACATCGTGATCCGCGAACATCACAAGGCCGCTTCATTCCTGGAGGAAGAACTTGCGATCTACAAGAGTTTGAATGATCGTCCCAGAATAGCTAATGCCATCAACAATTTGGGGTATATTCATGCACTCTTGGGAAACAACGTCCTCGCATTGGAGTATTGTCAGCAAGGATTGAAACTATCACGGCAATTGCAGGACAAGCGTGGCATCGCGATCAATCAGCGAAATCTAGCACAACTCTATCTTACGACCGGCCCCGCAAGCCTTGGAAAGCGATTCGCAATGAAGTCATTCGAAACCGCCTCTGAGATCGGAATGTCGGAGTTAGCTTGCCGAGCACTTGTCTTGCTTACCAAATATGAGCGCCTGCATGGTTCCCTTACTAAGTCCTCAAGTCTCAATGCAAAAGCATTGCGAATGTTGAAAAAAGGAGACAAAGGCAGACAATTCTTTTTCTTCTCTCTGCAACAATTGCTCATCGAGCATGCGCGGCAACCTTCGCGTAGTAATTACACAAAGCTTCTTCGCCTGTACAGAGGCGCCAAAGCAAAGGGCTTGGAATTGCACCACGAAATCGCTCAGGAGATCGCCCGTGTGACCGAAGAACTTCACCTGCTTCCAGAGGCCGTCCGCTGGTTCAAGAAGGTTCAGGAGTATGAGATCCAGCGTTTGAACACAGAGCAGAAGAGTGCACTCGTTAGCTTGCAAACGGAGCAAGAACTTGAGCGACTGGCAAAAGAACGAGAACTCCAGAAGTTGCAAATGGATAAACTCGAAGTGGAGTTGAATGCCAAAGCTCGGGAGACGCAGTTGCTTGCAGTACTTCTTGCCAAGAAAGGATCGGTCCTTGCAACACTAACCGATCAGTTGTCGACCATGAAGTCCTCCAATCCCAAATATTCGGAAGAGACGATTGATGCAGTCATCGAGCTGATTGAGACGAGTCGTCACAAAGACAAAGAGTATGAGCATCTTGAAGAACGCGCCGAAGCGCTTCATCATGAGTTTATCGTCTCGCTCTCGCAGCGCTTTCCAGAACTGACAGCCGCGGAAAAACGAATTTGCATACTCCTAAAGTTAGGGCTTAGCTCAGTTGATATTGCGAATGTTCTTTTTACGTCCGTTCGCACGATCGAAACACATTGTCTCAGTATCCGGAAGAAACTCCGGATTCCCTCGAGCACACGTCTCGCCAAGTTCTTAATAGCATTTGAGCCCGCCTAAACAGCCTACGTAGTTTATTCAGTAGTCCCACAAAGAATTCTCTTCACAACGAGTCGTTTGGTATTTCGGGTCTTGACATGACTCAACTGTGAAATTCATTCAGGAGGACTTTATGAACAAGGTGCACAGCGCCTCTTCTACCGCTATGGATCCCTATGCCGGTCCCTGGGGATTTGCCCAGGCCGCTCATTTATTGCGACGTTGCATGTTTGGCGCCACAGCGAAGGATATCAGTACTATGCAGCAGTTGACGATGTCACAGGCAGTCGATTTGCTACTTGCAGATCAAGTTCCAGAGAGCAGCGCCCCTCTTGTTTGGTATCATTATGACATTAACGGCGTCAGTCAAGGTCAAACGTGGGTCAATCTTGATTATGACGCTTCTCACGATTTCAATAGGACCCAATCATTGGGGTCTTGGTGGCTCGGGCTCATGATCGCTCAAAATCTTTCGATTCGTGAGAAGATGACACTTTTCTGGCACAATCATTTTGCCTGCGGCGCGGCGGCCGTAAGTGATGCTCGCTATTCCTATAAACAATGCGCGCTACTCAGAGCGAATGCACTTGGCAATTACAAATCCCTCGTAAAAGAGATTACGCTCGACCCTGCAGTACTCCGATACTTGAGCGGCAATAAGAATATCAGCTCGGCCCCTAATGAGAACTACGGGCGTGAATTACAGGAATTGTTCACGATTGGAAAAGGCCCCGAAGTATCCACTGGAGACTATACAACGTATACGGAAGCCGACGTCAAGGCGGCGGCACATGTACTGACTGGCTGGAGCGATGATCAGCAGACTGTTGGGCGTGTCTTCAACGCGGCCAAACACGACCCATCCGATAAGCAATTCTCGGCACGCTATGGCAATACCATCATCAAAGGAGGATCGGATCAAGCAGGAGCCGAGAAAGAGATAGACGCCCTGATAACGATGATCTTCAGTCAGGATGCTACCGCGAAATACATTTCAAGGAAGCTGTACCGCTGGTTTGTCGATTATGTGATCGACGATTCTATCGAACAGAATGTGATCGCACCCATGGCAGACGCACTAAAAACAAATAACTTCGAGATCAAGCCGGTGCTCTCATTGCTCTTCAAGAGTTCACATTTTTATGACGCGGCTTACACAGGATGCGTCATCAAGACGCCCATGGATTATATCGTGGGTACGCTGCGATGCATCGATGTTGTGATGCCGATGAATGAGGGTGTCATTACCCAGTATTATGGCTGGATCGGTCTCCTGGTGACTGGAGCGAATCTTCAAATGGACTTGATGGAACCTCCTAATGTCGCGGGTTGGCCAGCGTATTATCAGCAGCCCGAGTTTCATGAGCTCTGGCTAAATGCAGACACACTCGATTCCAGGATCAAACTCGTCGATGATTTCGCATCAAACAAATACGCGATCGCTGTCCAGGTGCAGTACAAGACAAGCATCGACCCAACGTTGTTGGCGCAAAAGTCTTCCGATCCATCGAATCCCGATACACTGATCAATGATTGGGCGAAGCTACTTTATCCAAATCCACTCACTCCAGATCAATTGAAGACGTTGCATGACACGCTTCTACCGGGATTGCCGAGCTACGAGTGGACCAATGAGTGGGCCGCTTTTATCAATAATCAGAGTGACGCGGCGAAGAAGCAGGCGGTCAGCGACAAGCTGACTATTCTCTTGAAGTACATGCTGGAAATGGCGGAATACCAACTGATGTAATCAGAAAAAGGGTAAGGAATACGAGTATGAAACGTAGAGATTTCTTAAGAGCCGCAGCACCGGCAGCATTGTTGCCTTTCCTCGTTGGTGGCTACTCTGTAAAGGCGTTCGCAAACAATCCATTTCTGCATTCGCTAATGGCGAGTGGAGTGCCATCTGACCGAGTTCTCGTGCTGATACAACTGATTGGAGGCAACGATGGGCTACAAACCGTCATCCCGCTCGATCAGTACGCGGCGATCATGGCAGCACGATTGAATATTGCGATTCCTGAAAAAGACGTTCTCAAGCTCAGTACCACTGTCGGATTGCATCCCGTGCTCACAGGAATGCAGACATTATATGCTCAAGGGAAACTTGCGATCGTTCAGAACGTCGGATATCCGACCCCAAATTTCTCACACTTTCGATCGACAGACATCTGGCTTACTGGAGCTGACTACAATCAAGTCCTCCCGACTGGGTGGATGGGAAGATATCTGGACCAGGAATTCCCGGGTTATCCGACGGGATATCCAAATACTCAAATGCCCGATCCTATCGGGATCCAGATTGGATCCGCCGTCTCACTTGGATTCGAAGGCCAAGGCGCAAATATGGGTATGGCATTCTCGAATGCCAACGAATTCTACAATATCATCAACGATACAACCTCTCCAACAGCTAATACTCGTGCTGGACATGAACTTGCATATGTGCGCTCCATAGGCGTCCAGCTTCAGAAATTTGCGTTGCCGGTAAAAACTGCATCCGGCAAAGGAGTGACAAAATCAACCCAATGGCCAAGTGCAAAAACGAATACGCTCGCCGATCAACTTCAAATTGTTGCAAGGCTCATTTCGGGTGGTCTCAAAACGAAAATCTACGTTGTAAACCTGGGCGGTTTTGATAGTCATACCAATCAGCGTAATGGTCAGGATCCGCTGCTAGCGAAGCTTTCTATTGCCATTTCGGCATTCCAGGATGAGCTTAAGCTTAATGCTCTAGAAGACCGAGTGCTCGGCATGACGTTTTCCGAGTTCGGACGCAGGATCAAATCAAACGACAGCGGCGGCACCGATCATGGCGCTGCTTCCAGCATGTTCGTCTTTGGATCAAAGGTTATAGCTGGTATTCAAGGATCGAATCCAGTGCTTCCGACAAATGCTACGTTCGACGATAATCTGAACATGCAATTCGACTTCCGATCGGTCTATGCCTCCGTGCTGCGAGAGTGGTTCGGTGCAGGTGATGCAGAAGTCACGAACACGCTGTTTAAAGAGTATCCGACAATTCCGATCATCCAATCTTCTGGAGTGAGCGCTCCGGCGCCGATCGAGCCGGCAGACCTTCTTCAGAACTATCCTAACCCATGCGGAGCGGCTGGCATCTCTCGTACAACACAGATCACGTTCCGAACAAATGGCGGTCGAACAACTCTGCGCCTCTACAACACGAAGGGCGATCTTGTAAGCACGATCATCGACAACGTGGTCGCGCGGGGTAAACAAAGCATCGCCTTCGATGCAGGGAGCCTCGCAAGTGGCACTTATTTTTACCGGCTGGAGACAGGAGGAGCAACGCTGACAAAATCGATGGTCGTGCTCAGGTAGTGGGCCTCCGCCTTTGAACCTTCGAGTTCGTCCCCATGCATTTCTTGATCACCCGCCACGGCATTGCCATGACGGGTTTTTCTTGTAGTTTTGCTCGAGATAATATTGACATTATGGAAACAACATTCCAACCTTACTCGGCCAAGTCCCTCTCTTCAATTGTCTGCTTTCTGCAGTCCAGTAGAAGAAAAAGTTTTTGCATCGTTGGTTTGCTGACATTGTGCTTACTCTTGTCACAATCTGTTTCACAAGCACAATGGCCGCCTGTGCTGTTAACACCTTCTCGTGCACTCCAGCATTTGCGCCTTCCAAACCACCGCTTTGTGCCATCGACCCGGCGCTGGAATCTGGTCTGGGCAGATCAGATTGTCCCCGGTAATTTCACTCAAGGCAAACTGGTGTTTGCCGCAGAGCACTACGTCGCAACTCAAAAGATCTTTGCCAGCCAGGCGGCACAGTTTCGCGCGATTAGCCCGAATTTTCTAGTGATCGCGTATCATCTGGCTGCAGGTTTGAATCCGCTGCATAACGATGATTGTCCCGATCCAAAAAATAACAAGGGCGCGGGATTTATCGGAATCATTGGTCCTAAGGGATACGTGAGCGAGTATCAAGAGTACTTTCGTCCGTGGCTCGCACTTAATAACATTACCGAAGGCGATGCTCGGTTTGAAGCGATGTTCCAACATTACGATGCGACGGATCTCGCTCATCGTGTCTGGCATGGAGATCCTGCGTGGCTGATGAACATGGCCAATGTGGATTGGAAGAAATATCTCGGCGATGTCACTCTTGACTGGATGAATGGTAACTCCAATGAAGGAGTCTTTTTCGACGTAGCTGTTGAGACCAACTCCTCGCTCTATAATCCAAAGTCAGGTGATCCCGCACCGGTCAACTTTGACTGGTGGGCGCCGCCGCATGGTCCGTCTGGCGAAGCTTCCCAGACGCAGGATCGCTCCGCCTTCTCGAATTGGATGAACCGCCGTTACCTCGGGTGCTATCAAGAGATTTACAAGCGCTTTCACACAGGTGTCGATTATCTTGTGATCCCGAACACTGATCAAATGGTCACGACAGTCTACGATCCGCTCTGGACTGATGGCGACTCACTCGGAGAAACCATCGATGGAGCGATGATGGAAAGTTTCGGATCGTACCACGGACAGGATATGTGGCTGACACTCGAGCGCGGCGTGAGACACATCACCGGAAGAGGAAAAATTCTCATCGCACAATTCTACGGAGTTGATTCCACTGAACGATTGCGGCGTACCGCAATGTACATGCTCATCAAGAATGAGAATAGTTTTCTGAATATCATCAATGATGATGGTGTTGAGTGGTATCCAGAGTATGAAATAGATTTAGGTGATCAAAGCCCATTGCCGCACTCGCTTGATTCGCTGCGCATAGCTGGGCAGACCTGGCAATCGGTATGGGCGCGAGACTATGCTCACGGTCGCGTCCTCTGTAACACCTCCGACGCAGCGATGCAGGTGGCAGTTCCAACCGTAGGGAAGTGGGCTCAAATCATTACACATGGCGGCGGGAAAGTCTTAGACGACGGCACGGCGTTGCCACAATCTGTTTCTTCCTTGCCGGTCACTGGTACCATCACCATCCCTGCTTCAGGTGGAGTTATCCTTCTTAGACAGGATACGGCAGCATTCGTAACCAACACTCCTGAATTAGTCGGAGCGACCTTAAAGATCAATCCCAATCCTACCTATGGCTCAACATACATTCACATAACAAATGATACACGGAGTGTCGTTGATGTTTCCATCATCGACATGTTGGGTAAGGAAGTCGCTCACGTATTCTCGGGTGAACTTGATGCCGGAGAGCATTCCTTCAGGTGGGATTCGAAGGAATTATCTGCAGGCATGTACGTATGTAATCTCCTCATTCAAGGACGAACGGACCGAGTGCCAATGATTCTCGCCAGATAGCCTACTGTCTGTGGGCACGCCTTTTCGAAGATCTGAGGGAATGACTATGCCGTGTGAATGTTGAGTTGTCCGCTCATAATCGCATGAGCAACGATTCCGACTACTACTGATTCAATGCCATTTAAGTCACTAAACATCATTGAGCCGATCCTGAGGTCGCTTCATGAGGAAGGCTACCGCACTCCGACTCCGATTCAACAGCAGGCAATTCCGATCGTCCTCGAAGGCAAAGACCTTCTTGGAGTTGCGCAGACCGGAACAGGAAAGACAGCCGCGTTCGCAGTCCCGATCATTCAACTTCTGTCGGATCGGCAACATTCTCACAGCGACAAGAGCAAGCGAAAGAACATACGAAGCTTGATTCTCACGCCCACACGTGAACTCGCTGTGCAGATCGATCAAAGTATCAAGGCCTACGGCAGGCATACGGGCATTAGCAGCGTTGTTATTTTTGGCGGAGTCAAGCAAGGTCAGCAGACCAACGCGCTTCGCCGAGGGGTTGATGTTGTGGTTGCAACCCCCGGGAGGCTGCTCGATCTGATGGATCAGGGATTTGTTCACTTGCAGCACGTCGAGATTTTTGTCCTTGATGAAGCTGATCGCATGCTCGATATGGGGTTTGTTCGCGATGTCCAGGATATCCTTTCAACGATTCCCAAAAAACGGCAGTCATTATTCTTTTCTGCCACGATGCCGCCAGCGATTGTAAAACTTGCGCACGACATTCTTGATCATCCTGTAAGAGTTGAAGTGACACCAGCAAGGGATACGGTCGATTTGATCGAGCAATCGGTCTATTATGTCGACAAGTCCAGAAAGCCCGCGCTATTGTTGCAATTGCTGGAGAACGACGATATCAGGAATGCTCTTGTCTTTACTCGCACCAAACATGGCGCCGATTCTGTCGTGCGGACGCTCGAACGAAACCACATCAGCGCGGACGCGATCCACGGCAACAAATCACAGAACGCACGCCAACGCGCACTCGACAATTTCAAGGCACAAAAGACCAGAGTACTCGTAGCGACGGACATCGCGGCCCGCGGCATCGATGTTGATAATCTCGAATATGTCATCAACTATGAGATCCCGAATGTCCCGGAAACTTACGTGCACAGAATTGGCAGAACCGGTCGTGCCGGTGCTTCAGGGACCGCACTCTCATTGTGTGGTCCCGACGAGAAAGGGTACCTGCGTGAAATTGAGAGGCTGATCAAGAAGCGTATACCCGCGGCACACGATCATGCCATCGCAAAACTCGATCGCTTGCCCGTAGAGGTGCATCCGAGCGATCGTCGCGAACGACCGGCCAGGCCGCAACAGCACGCAAGGCCACAGCCGCAGCATTCCCGAGCGAAGCCTCAAAACTCTGAACCACAGCTACAACACATCAAGCCCGAATTAAAGCTTGCCAGACCTCAACATCCACCTGCGAAACAGCAGACGCCTGCAGCAAAACCTCAACCTTCCGGTGGACAGAAGAAGAAGCCGAATCACGGCTGGAGGCGAAAGAAGGGTTAGGCTGCATCTCTGTCGAAAGACTGAATTTTGGGCTGAAAGCGAACTTATAGGGTGCTGGGAAAGTTATTTGCGCGCTTGCGTTCGGATTCCGATCGTGTGCAATAGATGAGTGGCCTTAGGGCTAGTTGTTCAATGGAGTGGTAGTTCAGTTGGTTAGAACGCCTGCCTGTCACGTAGGAGGTCGCGGGTTCGAGTCCCGTCCGCTCCGCATTCATTTGACGTCCCCATTCGGGGACGTTCTTATTTTTGAGCGTACTTTTCATTTGATGGTCAACTGGCTCGTTATTTTCACCATACTTATTCGACTATGATCTATGGTGTTTAGAACGAAATTCTCTACGCGAGTATGAAAAATCTTCAACGATCTGTCTCTTTTGGAGCATTTGCCCTTCTTGTTATCGGCGCTGTGGCATGGGTTGGTTCGCTGCAATCATGCGCGGCGATCAGTGCACTTACAAATCTTTCACATCTCGAATTCAAGATTCAGGATGTCGCCCACGTTTCGCTTGCTAATGTGGACATGTCGAACAAGTATTCGATCAGCGACTTCAATGTCATGGACGGACTTAATCTTGCCAACGCGTTCCGCACCGGGCAATTTCCACTCACATTCACGCTGAATGTCGCTGCCCGCAATCCGAACCCGGCGAACGCAACGTACTCTGCTGTGCAGCTCACTCAATTTCCGTGGAAGCTCATGCTCGATGGTCATCAGACGATCTCGGGTGGCATCGGCGCACCGCTCTCAATTCCGAACGGTGGTACGACCCAGATCCTGCCGTTGCAGGCAACTGTCGATCTGAAGCAGTTCTTTGCGGACAAAGGCTACAATGATATTATCAATCTCGCGCTCTCGTTATCGGGACAGGGTGGAGCGTCGCACGTTCAGCTTCTTGCACAGCCGACGATCGGAACGCCCTATGGCAGCTTTAAATATCCGAACGAGTTGACGATCGTTAATACAGAATTCAGGAGCTAAGTCATCCAGCAATCCCAGACAGACAGCATGCGGCCGAAGGGGATCATCATAGCGATCGATGGCCCCACGGCCTCAGGAAAGAGTACCACAGCCAAACTCGTGGCGAACGCGCTTGGCTATCTGCATCTGAATACCGGAGCGATGTATCGAGCTGTCGCCCTGCTTGCTGATAAAGAAGGCGTCACAGAAGCGGACGGCAGGCTTTCCGACCTTCTGAAACAAGCAGAGATCACCTTCGAAGCCACAGGCGCGGTCTGCCTGAATGGAAGAAATATCTCTGCGGACATCGACTCACTTGAGATAGCATTACGCGCTAGCGAGCTCTCGACGATCGGTTTTGTCCGCGAGCATCTTGTTGAGCGGCAGCGCAAAATCGCTCGAGACGGCGGAGTGGTTCTTGAAGGACGCGACATCGGTACTGTAGTGTTTCCCGATGCAGAACTCAAGATCTTTTTGGTTGCTGATCCCGCCGCGCGTGCAGTTCGGCGCCAGCATGAGATGGAAGAGCATGGCCGCCACATTGCAATCGAAGAGATGAAGGCGCAACTTGCTGAGCGCGACAAGCGCGATCGCGAGCGGAAGCTGAGTCCGCTCAAGAAAGCCGATGATGCGATCGAGATCGATACGACGTCACTCTCGATCGAGGAGCAGGTGCAAAAGGTCATCGATCTCGCAAGGAGCGTCTCGAAGTAAGGCTGTAGAATTATCATCGGAACGGCCTCTGATAGCCGTTTCGTTAGCCACATATGATTGTAACGGTCGATAAAAATTCGGGCTTTTGCTGGGGTGTTGTACGTGCCGTCGATTTTGCTGAGCGCGAACTGCATGATCAGGACGAACACGGCTACGCTCCAAAGCTCTATTCGCTGGGCGACATCATTCATAATCCAGTTGAAGTCGAGCGGCTTTCCGACGAGGGGCTCGAATCGATCTCCCACAAAGACTTCGAGCGCATCGCCCTAGAGAACCGCCATTCCGATCATCAAGCCAAGATCCTCATCCGCGCTCACGGCGAGCCGCCATCGACCTATGCGAAGCTTCGCGAACTTGGACTCGATGTGATCGATGCGACCTGTCCGGTCGTCACAAAAGTCCAGGAGCGCATTCGGAAGTTTTACGACAAGCAATTTCAAATCGTCATTTTTGGCAAGCGCGACCATGCCGAAGTCATCGGACTTCGTGGCGTAGTCAATGATGAAGCGGTCGTCGTTCTTACCGTAAAGGAAGCGCTCGATAACATTGCGCTCGACAAGCCAACAGTCCTCTTTTCGCAGACGACGATGGACCGCCCGACAT
Organism: Ignavibacteria bacterium; assembly: GCA_013287605.1. Classification (GTDB taxonomy): domain Bacteria; phylum Bacteroidota; class Ignavibacteria; order Palsa-1295; family Palsa-1295; genus JABDDM01. The sequence goes on from JABDDM010000005.1 coordinate 54,288, forward strand.
TCCGCGCCATACGGGATGCACTCAAAGAGCGCATCAAAGATCTCGTTGTCGCTGAGATGGAGGAGGATGCAGTCGAATTTCATGCGAAGGATACGATTTGCGGGCAAGTCTCGGGTCGAGAAACAAAGCTTGCTGAGTTTGCGCGAGCGCAGGACGTAATGATCTTTGTTGCTGGCCGTAACAGCTCGAACGGGAAAGTCCTCTTCCACGTAGCCGAGGGCGCAAACCCTAGAACCTATTTCATCGAGGACGAGCGCGAACTTGATGGAGCTTGGTTCGAACACGTTAACGCCGTCGGAGTAAGTGGCGCAACCTCAACTCCTCAATGGCTGATGCAGCGCGTAGCCGATGCGATCTATAAGATGTGCGGCGAACCTGAGAAGGCGAGTCTGCTTCCGATGATCGGTTGATCATCTCTCCCAGTGCTCTCCAACCCGCTCGTTCCCGAACTTGATTGTTCCGATCTCGATCGGAGTACCCATTTCTACGTTGATGTGCTTGGATTCAAGATTCTCTACGCGCGTCCGGAAGATAATTTTGTCTTCCTTGAACGAGAGGGAGCGCAGTTGATGATCGAGCAGATTGGCGTCGGACGCAATTGGGTGACTGCTGAATTGGAATATCCATTCGGGCGAGGGATCAATTTCCAGATCAAGACGAGCGATATTGATGCTCTTTATAATCGAGTCCAAGCCGCCGACCATCCGATCTTTTCTGAGATAGAGGAGAAGTGGTATCGTCGCGACGATGTTTTGTTGGGTAATCATCAATTTCTCATTCAGGACCCAGACGGATATCTTCTGCGCTTTTTTCAGGACCTGGGTTCGAAGCCTTCTCCACTCTAACAGTATCATGATGAAGAACAAACTCCTAATTGCTTTATCGGTCATTATCGCTTTTGTCGGCATCGTATGGTTCGGCCAAGGCATCGGCCTCATCCACGGAAGCTTCATGACCGACCAGTCTCGCTGGGCGGTGATAGGAGGAATCATGATCGTGGTGGCGGCCGGGCTATTCTGGTTTGCAAGGCGCCGCGGACCGGGCTGAGATGTGTGTGGTCAAAACTTTTTTCATAATCCAAGCTTTCCGCCATACCACAGTCCTCGATTCTGAGCTGTAATCGACATTTTCCTTTTAGCCAACCTAGTGTGTGTGAAAACTTTATTCATAATTCTCATTCTCACAGAAAACGGCCAGAACCTGGATTACTCGGATTGAAAGGATTACTCTGATTTCTTTCGCCAATTTGACTGGCGGGGCTGCTGGGCGAGGATCCAATGAATAATGACAGAATTAAAGTAGCGAGCTGTAGCTTGCGTTTAAGAACATGGAACAGAAGGGATCTCCTCTCCGCAGGTATGGAAGGCTCGACGGCCGAACTACCGCTTAGTACAAACGCATCATCAAGCCGTAAAGTTTCATTAATTATAGCATTAACACACTCCTTCCAAATCATATCCCAATCACGAAAATCGCATAAATCACAGTCCAGACATCCTTCACAATCTCATAGATCATGCTTGGGGCAGTTCTCGACATGAATGATTCTTCATCCTATCTCACCAACTTGTAAGACTGATCATGCGTTAAAATTCGCGCTACACCTGAAGTGTGTCGCCGTTCGTAAGCTCTCTCGATTCACGCTGCAATGATGTTTATTATATGAGAATTGGTCTGCCCAAAAAATTCCGACACTCCTTGCTTGGACTGAGTTTATTCATAACCGTCGGCGGATGTTCCAGCTCGAGTCCTACTACCGGCACATCAATCACACGCAATGAGATTCCTGCACGCCAAAGCATCGCAGAAACTTTGAACGGGCAGCGTGTGGTGATACTCAAGCCGCTGATTATCGAAGCAAACTTTCCGCGAGAAGGGGACAGCCGGTATCAGGATCCAATCATGCGACAAGGTCTCACGGATTCTGCTGCGACAAGTTTTTGGAACACGTTCGATCTTGTCTTTCGAGTGACGGTTCGAAATGAAAGCCTGGCACGTCCCGTCCTGCCGCCATCCATGCCTGTCGACAGTCTTCGAGCTTATGACAGCTTAATGAGACTCTGCGATGCTGGTACGTTCGATTTAGCTATTATTCCGGATCTTCTCCAGGTTATTCCCGCCAGCGAACACGACAACAGCAATGAGGGAGAAATTGCGAGGAGTGGCTCAACCGGCCGAGGTGGAAGCAGAGGCGGAGGCGGTGGAATGGGCGGAGGTGGCAGGCGAGGTGGAGGAGGTGGTTCGAGAGGTGGCGGCGGCGGCAGCCATCGAGCTGCGCTAGCAACGCTCATCTGCAACTATACTATTGTGCGCGCTTCTGACAAGAAAACGATCTTCTCAGGACAGTTTACAAGTGCAAATGTTGCCATCGGAGATCTCGGTCAGACAGATGCTGCCGTAAAGGGACTCTGCGAAAAATTCCTAGAGTGGAAGAATCAATGATTCGTCATTGATGAGCGCAGCATTTGGTATGTTGTCTTACGCTGTCTGCTTCAATGCCGCACGAATTAATGTTTGCAGTGCCCTTCCAGCTTCGGGATCCGTTCGTAGAACGGACTGAATTGCCTTTTCGGCAGTTGCTCTTGGGTAGCCTAGCGAGATCAGCGCCTGGATGGCGTCGGCTCGGAAGTTTGTCTCGCCGTTTGTTTGTGGTTGTGCGTAGGAGTGGGTGAATTCTTCTTTGACGAGTTTGTCGCGCAGCTCGACGATGAGTCGCTCGGCTGTTTTTTTGCCTACTCCGGGGATGTGGGTTAGTCGATCAATGTCGCTGGTGCGGATCGCTTCGCGTAACTGTTCGGGTCCGGTGGAGGAGAGAATGACGAGTCCGGTCTTTGGACCGATGCCGCTTACGGCGATGATCTGATCGAACACGGTGCGCTCCTCGACATCTGAGAACCCGAATAGCGTCATCGAATCTTCGCGAACGATCAATCGAGTAAGTAGCTCATACTCGATTCCAACAGCAGGTGCCTTCTCGTACGCTTGCTGTGTGCAGAGTACTTCGTAGCCAACTCCATTCGCGTCAAGGACAAGTGTGAAGGGTGTCTTGTGTCGTACAATCCCTCTAACAAGAGCGAGCATTTGGATGTTAGGCTGTAGTGAGTCTCAATTCGCTTGACGCACCTGAAACCATGACTCTGCGACTTTCTTTCCCTCGCCGACATACGTATCTCGTTATTCTCGCACTAATAGCTATCATTGGTGCGTATTCCAGCTCACTCGCCCAGCGGCCGTTTCTCGGCTACAGCGATTCTACAACTGCTGTCGAGTCCAGAACAGAGGCGAAGCTTCAGCCGCTCATCAAACCTGCGGATCTTGACACAATCGTACGATATCTCAGTGGAGAAAATCGGATTGCAGGATCGGAATCCGACATACGAGTGCGCGATCGAGTTGTGTCGATGCTCGAAGAGTCCGCGATGGCTGTGACGATTCATCCGTACAAAGTCTATTTACCCTATGCGACTTCGGTCAGTTTGGAGATGGTCTCTCCAACCAAAAAAATATTTCAACTGAAAGAGAAGCAATATCCTGGTGAAGGGAGGGTGAATGGTCCTGAGTATCCGTGGGCGAATGGTTATTCTGGCAGCGGCACGATGCAGGCTCCGTTGATCTATGTAAACTATGGGTTACGCGCTGATTACGATACGCTCGACTCAATGCGTATCTCAGTCCGCGGAAAAGTAGTACTCGCGCGCTATGGAAGAAGTTATCGTGGCATCAAGGCGAGACTTGCCGAAGAGCATGGGGCGGTCGGTCTTATGCTATATACCGATCCAGGCGGAGATGGCTATGCAGCGGGCGATCCATTTCCCGAAGGTCGGGCGCGACCAATGGATGGCGTCCAGCGGGGCTCGATCTATAATGGTCATGGTGATCCGACCACACCTGGTTATGCTTCGACGGAAGATGCCGATCATCTTTCTCTCGAGGCTGCGCAAGTGCTGCCGAAAATCCCGGTGATCCCGATCTCGGCCGCGATCGCGTTAGAGTTATTTAGTCATATGAATCATCGCGACATCCCGAACTCAGAGTGGCAGGGATATTTGCCATTACGTTATCATGTGGGAGGTCAGTCACCGGTGGTAAAGTTGTCTGTGCAAACTGACGGAAAACTCAGGACGATCTGGAATACTGTGGCGATGATTCCTGGAAGCGAGCTGCCGAATGAGTGGGTCATCGTTGGTGGTCATCGTGATGCATGGGGTCCGGGCGCTGAGGATAATGGCTCTGGGGCGGCGGCTGTAATCGCAGCCGCGAAAGCAGTCTCGGCTCTCGCATTACAGGGCATGCGTCCACGGCGGACGATGCTGTTTGCGACGTGGGATGCTGAGGAGTGGGGAATCATCGGCTCGACTGAGTGGGTGGAGCAATATGGACGCGAGATAACAACGCGTACACTTCTCTATATAAACGAAGACGAGTGTGCGACGGGTCGTCTGTTCGAGGCATCGTCTGATCCGCTCCTGCGCCCATTTATCTGGGACGTAACGTTATCGGTTGCTGATCCCACGGGCGGGAGCATCTATGATCGGTGGAAGGCGCACCTGAAACCGGTCGCTTCTCCTGATATTCACGGAGGAGTCGCAGAGCCTGCAGTCGGATTGCTTGGCGGCGGCAGCGACTTTTCAAGTTTCTACGGACACATCGGAGTGCCTTCGATCAATCAAGGCTTCGATGGCTTGTTCGGTCAGTATCATTCGATGCATGACAACTATTATTATGTCAAACATTTAGGCGATACCAGTTTCGCTTATCATGCAGCGATAACAAGGCTGCTGGCGACCGAAGCATTGCGAATGGCGAACGCAGACGTTGTGCCATACGACTATGAAGAATTGGTCATCAGCATTCAAGCGTTTGCTAGCTCGTTGTCAATCGAGACACCTCAGGATTGGAATGCCGTGCCGCAGTTTGTGGCGCTTGACAGCGCTCTTACCAGAATGCGTGTAGCATCGGCGTTGATGAATAGCGCCAGGGACAGAGCAATCGCAGCGATGAACCCAATGCAAAAGCATCAAGTGAATACACGCCTGCACAAACTGATTTATCTCTTCATGCCAATGGGCGGACTGCCTGATGATCCCTGGACACACAATCAACTCGTCACCAGCGATCCAGAAAATGGCTATGCGGATCTTACGCTTCCAGGACTCCACTCCTCACTAAAAAAGAAGGCAAAGCAGGAATTCATAGATCAACTCGCTTCACTTACGATGAGCGTTGAAGGAGCTACCCGCGAGATCGTCGACATCACCCGTCTGATTCGCGATGGTAAATGAGGAAGCGGTTGTCCGCCAGTGCCTTCTGGTATATTTGCACGAACAACGGCAAAGGAACGACGCGTGAAGAAAGCAATCAGGGGTGGGAAGAAATCGAGGTTGGGACCGAGTAGAGTGCACAAGGTCCGCCCGCTCTATGCAGGTCTGGCAAAGCTTGTACGCCCCGAAGAACTGCCAGCCGTTGATGTTGCCGAACGAACGTTTGGTGACGGTCTTCGCGTCATCAGCGAACGTTTGCCAGGTGCTTCGAGTGTTGCGACCGGCCTGTGGGTCAATGCCGGCTCACAGGATGAGGCAAAATCGAAAGCAGGCATCGCGCACTTCATCGAGCATATGGTCTTCAAGGGCACGGCAGGGAAGTCGATGCGCGAGATCATGCGATCGATCGAATCTCGAGGCGGCGTCCTCAACGCGTTCACAACAAAAGAGCATACGAGTTACTATACATGGTCGCGGACCACTGAACTCGACCATGCTGTAGAGATCCTCTTCGAACTTGCCGCAAGGCCGATGTTTACCGATCGCGATATCGAGCGTGAGAAATCTGTCGTGATCGAGGAGATCAATGGTCTGGATGACGAACCCGATGAGCTTGTATTTGACTTGTTCGAAAAAGAATTGTTCGGCGAGCATCCGCTGGCACGGCCGATCATTGGTACGGCTTGTTCCGTTGGTTCGCTGACACGTGGAGATCTTCTCCGCTTCCATAGCCGTCATTATCGCTCTCGTGAGATCACGCTTGTTGCGAGCGGTGCACACCAGCATGAAGCACTCTTCGCAGCCATCGAACGATCGTACATGCATCTGAATGAAGGCATCGCGCGTCGATTGCCAAAACAGTCAACGCGTCGAGGTCGGACGAATGGCGAGTCCGATATTCATCGCTTTGGCGGACAGCAAGCGCATATCATTCTCGGTCGACGCGCGCCGGGCGCCCGATCGAGAGATCATATGGCGCTGAATGCGCTCGTGACTCTGCTCGGCGTCGGAATGGGCAGCCGTTTGAATCTCCGATTGCGTGAAGAACTTGGACTCGCATACGATGCCACTGCATTTTATTCGCCTTTCGAAACGGAAGGGACGATCGGCATTTATGTTGCGACTGCGATCGAAAATCGCGCGCGCGCAATACGCGAGATGCGGCAAATTGTGCGTGGGCTGTTTTCTCGACCGATCTCTCAAGTTGAGCTCGCGCGAACGAAGGACCAGCTCATTGGCGGTGTCCTGCTTTCGCTTGAAGCTGTCACGAACCGGATGATGCGCATGGGGCAGAACGAACTCTATTTTCATTCCTATGTGCCGGTCGAGGAGGAACTCGAGAAGATCGCACGTCTTACGCTCGAAGATATTCATCGTGTTTCCGATACTTTTTTTAAGGACGAAAGTAAACTTTCGCTTGTTTCGGTGCTGCCTCATCCGGAGGAAGGGGCCAAGAAGCACAGTTAGGAGCCCAGTTTTTTTGCCAACTGACATTATCACGGAAGCGAACAGATGAAGATCGGAGTACCTCGGGAGATCAAGCAGAACGAAAACCGCGTAGCCCTTACACCTTCAGGTGCGGAGATCCTGGTGATGAGCGGACACACCGTCTATGTCGAGACAAATGCTGGAGTGGGATCAGGCTTCAAGAATCAGGATTATATCGAGGCGGGCGCTCACATTCTTCCGAATCCAAAGGATATCTTCGACGCTGCTGACATGATCATGAAGGTCAAGGAGCCGATCGCTCAGGAATATGCGCTCATTCGCCCAGGCCAGTTGCTCTTTACCTATTTCCATTTTGCAGCCAACCGTGACCTGACGGATGCGATCTTAAAATCGCGAGCGACCGCTGTTGCGTACGAAACGGTCCAGCGCATTGACAACTCGCTGCCGCTACTCATTCCGATGTCTGAAGTGGCTGGTCGAATGGCACCGCAAGAGGGCGCGAAGTATCTCGAGAAAACACAGGGCGGCCGCGGTGTGCTGCTGGCAGGCGTACCAGGCACCGAACCTGGAAATGTGGTTGTCTTGGGAGGTGGGGTTGTGGGTACGAACGCAGCCAAGATCGCTGCTGGTCTGGGCGCACAGGTGACCATCCTTGATTCAAATCTTTATCGTCTGCGTTATCTGGATGACGTAATGCCCAAGAATGTTGCGACGATGATGTCGAATCCGTATAACATTCGCAAGGTAGTGAAAAAAGCCGATCTCACTATTGGCGCAGTGCTTATTCCTGGCGCGAAAGCTCCGCATCTCGTGACGCGCGACATGTTGAAAGACATGAAGGAAGGCTCCGTTGTTGTGGACGTGTCCGTCGATCAGGGTGGATGTATCGAGACTTGCAAGCCGACAACGCATGAGAACCCGACATACGTGGTCGATGGTGTTGTTCACTATTGCGTAGCGAACATGCCTGGTGCAGTGCCGATGACCTCAACGATCGCTCTCACGAATGCGACACTCTCATACGCGTTGCAACTTGCAAATGAAGGTTACGAAAAAGCCATTCGCAATAGCAAAGAATTGCGCCTTGGGCTCAACGTGATCGATGGGGCTGTGACCTATCAGGGTGTAGCGGATGCCTTTGGTATGAAGCACGAGGATTCTCTCAAATTCATTAAGTAATCAAATGTTGCGAGGATGGGCTCTTGTCCTCGAATAGAACTGCATGCCGAAAGTAACGATCGACGGACAGGAATTCGAAGCCGCAGCCGGAACAACGATCATTCAGGTCGCGCTCGAGAATGGCATCGAGATCCCGCATTTCTGCTGGCATCCCGCACTGACGGTTGCGGGAAATTGCCGCATGTGTTTGGTCGAGATCGAGAAGATGCCAAAGCTTGCAATCGCTTGCGCGACGACGATCGCAGAAGGAATGGTCGTGAAGACTGCATCCACGATGGCGGTCACGGGTCGTGAAGATGTGATGGAGTTCCTGCTTATCAATCATCCACTCGATTGCCCGATCTGCGACGAAGCCGGCCAGTGCAAGCTTCAGGACTACGCATACGAGCATTCTGCCGGTGAGTCTCGATTCACCGAACTCAAGGTCAGCAAAGAGAAGCGCACACCGCTTGGTCCAAATGTCTTGTTCGATGCCGAGCGCTGCATCAGTTGCTCTCGCTGCATTCGCTATGCTACCGAGATCGCCGATCAGCCTGTACTAACGTTCGTCGAGCGAGGAGACCATGTTACGATCGAAGCGTATCCCGATCAGGGATTCGATAATATCAATTCGATGAATGTCATCGATCTATGCCCTGTCGGCGCGCTCACTAGTCGTGACTTCCGGTTCAAAGCTCGTGTGTGGGATATGTCATTCACGGATTCCATATGTCCGGGATGTGCGCGTGGCTGCAGCACCCGGGTTGGTGTTCGCAATAATGAGGTGCTTCGCTTAGAGCCTCGCCCGAATCCGAATGTGAATGAATACTGGATGTGTGATTACGGCCGATTGAATGCATATCCAGGCGTCAATGCCGACGATCGCATTCTAGGATGCAAGATCAAGATAGATGGCAGCTTTGTCGAAGCAAGCTGGGAAGAAGCCGCACGCCTGACTGCCGAGACACTCAAGAAATAC
>JABDDM010000006.1 GCA_013287605.1 Ignavibacteria bacterium
CTCCGCCAGCAGAGGGACAACCAGTGTTCTGACAGCACGATAGAATTCGGGGTCGCGGAACATCGAGGTGACGTTTACTGTCACCGTCGCAAGAAATCGCTTCCAGGCCACTGGATCATGAAAGATCTTGTCCTGGAGTCCAGAGATCGTCGTGAGGTTCTCGGAGCGAAGACACTTCCAGATGCGCCGCTTAAAGGACCCAGGAGAGTACTGCCTGAAATCGAAGCCGTATCGCTTGTAGATTCCTTCAAGCAACAACTGGATCTCGAGAGTCTCAAGTGCTGATGCATCGTCACCCTCTGCAATCACCGATCCGGCTGGGACAACCCCAGACTCGAGCAACGCGCTTGGCACGTCCGGAGTATCGAACCCCCATCCACTGAAATCGGAGGGATCACGCAACTCTTCCTCAGCGACGAGCTCGAGATCCGCAAGCTGATCCTCATTTGCGAGCAGTTCTTCTTGCAGGACGAACGGCACCGGCTGCTCGAGTTCGGGCGACGGAGCAGGCTCTTTGTTGAGCGCGTCACGGTCCATTGCAGGTTCCTTCTGGCTCATACGCTCACTTATACATCCAGATCCGGAGCAAGGAGAGCAGCTGCTCTACATCCACCGGTTTCGTGATATAATCGCTTGCTCCTGCTTCGATACATTTCTCACGATCTCCCTTCATCGCCTTTGCCGTAACTGCAATAATTGGCAGTGACTTGAATTTCTTATTTTTACGAATCGTCCGCATCGCTTCGTAACCATCCATTCCAGGCATCATGACGTCCATGAGCACTGCCTCAATATCTGGCGATCGCTCGAGGATCTCAATGCCATCCTTGCCATTCTCAGCGTAGACGACTTCCATCTGGTGTCGCTCGAGGATGCTCGTGAGGGCGAAGATGTTTCGGATATCATCGTCGACAACAAGCACCTTTTTCTTCGCAAGCGCCACTTCACTATGATGCATGTTCTCAAGCCGTGATCGCTTGTCTTCCGGCAGATTTGCTTCAACCCGATGAAGGAAGAGCGCCGTTTCATCCAGAAGCCTGTCAATCGAACTCACACCCTTTGCGATAACTGCTTCCGCGAGTTTGCTCAGTTCGGCTGCCTGTTTGGTCGTTAAGTCCCTCCCCGTATATACCACGATTGGGAGGTCCTTTAGCTCAAGCTCCTTCCGTATCTTTTTGATGAGATCAAATCCGCTCATGTCCGGCAATCCAAGATCAAGAACCGTACAATCAAAGCGGTCTTTCCTCAGCAGTTCCAACGCTTCTTCGCCTGTTCCGACGGTGATCATTTCGATATCGTCGTCACCAATCATCTCCTTAATCGCTAGGCGCTGATTCTCATCATCCTCGACGACAAGCAATCGTTTGATCGGGCGCTCGACGAAGTCTTTGATACTGTCCATCGCATGTGCCATCCCTTCAGGAGAGACGGGCTTTCTCACATGTGCAAGTGCACCAAGCTTCCGATTTCTTGGAAGTTCATCACCAGCGCTGACAATATGAACCGGTATGTGGCGCGTCGTCGGATCGTGCTTCAGTCGATCGAGCACTGCAAGGCCGTGCATTCCCGGCAGTTGAATGTCAAGCGTGATTGCGTCAGGCTTGAATCGACGTGCAAGAAGAAGGGCCGTTTCACCACGTCCCGCGACGATACCCTTAAATCCCTTCTCGCGCGCCATGTTCAGAAGTATGCGTGCGAAGTTCGGGTCGTCCTCGACAACGAGGAGCGTGCGATCACCCGGCTCGATGAGCGCCTGATCATCTTCAACTTGATTCTCGATCAGAACGGAAGGATCGGAACCGTAACTCATCGACAATGCAGACTTGTCACTTCCGATCGGATGTATCGTTGACGGCATTTTTTCGGGGATCCATCCTTCTTCAGACCCTTCGCGAGCCCCAATCGTCGTCGGTGTGTACGTCTGCGGCAAGTAGAGTACAAAGCTGCTGCCTTCGCCAGGAGCACTTGTCAGTTTGATCTCACCGCCAAGCAATCTGGCAATCTCTCGGCTGATCGAAAGTCCAAGCCCCGTACCGCCATAGTTACGGCTCGTCGTCCCATCCGCTTGCTGGAATGCCTCGAAAATAATTCGGTGCTTCTCTTTCGGTATACCGATGCCGGTATCCTTGACTGTGAACCCTATCACTTGCTCTGCGTGATTTAGCAGCTCGTTATCGAACTGTCCCTGATGCTCAACAGCCGTCATCGTGAGCGTCACCTGGCCGTTGTCCGTGAATTTGAATGCGTTCGAGAGGAGGTTCTTTAGCACTTGTTGAAGTCGCTTCGCATCGGTTGTGATTAGTGATGGTGTTTTTGCTTCGATCACAATCTCGAACCCAAGTTGTTTCTCATGCGCGATCTGGTTAAAGGTACGCTCCATGTCGGACTTGACATCCGTGAGCGGCACCTCGTTAACTTCGACAGCCATCGTGCCGGACTCAATCTTTGAAAGATCCAGGATCTCATTGATCAGGCCGAAGAGATCCGCCCCGGACGAATGGATGGTCTCCGCGAACTCGACTTGCTTGGCGGTAAGGTTGTGCTCGACATTATCAGCAAGCATCTTCGAAAGGATGAGCATGCTATTCAGTGGAGTACGCAATTCGTGCGACATGTTCGCAAGGAATTCCGACTTGTATTTTGAGGTAAGAGCCAATTGCTCTGCTTTCTCTTCGAGAGCGCGTCTCGCAAGTTCGATCTCGCGATTCTTGTTCTCGACTTCTGTCTTCTGCTCGCTGAGGAGTTGCGCCTTCTCTTCGAGCTCTTCGTTCGTCTGCTGCAACTCTTCCTGTTGCTGCTTGAGTAGTTCTTCGGAAGCCTGCAACGACTTTGCCTGTTGTTCAAGGCGGCGGTTCGTGCCGGTAAGCTCTTGCTGCTGGCTCTGCAATTCCTGCGTGAGGGACTGCGATTGCGCGAGCAGCGATTCCGTGCGCATGTTTGCTTCGATCGTATTGAGTACGATACCGATCGATTCCGTTAATTGATCGAGTAATGCAAGATGATTGTCGTTGAAGGAGTGGAATGAGGCTAGCTCGATCACTGCCTTCACCTGACCTTCAAAGAGTACCGGCAGGACGACGATATTGAGCGGTGCCGATTCTCCTAGCCCGGAGTTGATCTTGATGTAGTCGTTCGGCACTCCATTAACGAGAATGCGTTCTTTCTCGAGTGCGCATTGACCAACAAGCCCTTCTCCAATCCTGAATTCATTGCTCAGATTCTTGCGCTCTTTGTAGGCGTAGCTCGCAAGCAGTTTGAGAATAACTTCTTCGCCGACAACCTCTGTGATATAGAAGACGCCATGCTGAACACTCACGAGTGGTCCGAGCTCGGAAAGAATGAGCCTTGAAACTGTCCAAAGATCTTTCTGCCCCTGCAGCAACCTGGTGAATGTCGCAAGGTTGGTCTTGAGCCAGTCCTGCTCGGTGTTCTTATGCGTCGTGTCCTTAAGATTACGGATCATCTCGTTCACGTTATCTTTAAGATAAGCGACTTCGCCTGCCGCTTCGACTGTGATGGAACGAGTGAGATCTCCCTTCGTCACTGCTGTAGCAACTTCAGCCATTGCTCGGATCTGAGTAGTCAAGCTGGCTGCGAGTCGATTTACGTTGTCGGTCAGATCGCGCCATGTTCCGCTTGCACCTGGTACGTTAGCCTGGCCTCCGAGTTTACCCTCGATACCTACTTCGCGAGCCACCGTCGTTACCTGATCAGCAAAGGTTGCGAGCGTGTCGATCATCGCGTTGATCGTGTCGGCCAGTTCGGCGATTTCGCCCATGGCTTCTACAGCAAGTTTGCGCTTGAGGTTACCATTTGCAACGGCTGTAACGACTCGTGCAATGCCTCGCACTTGTGCAGTGAGATTACCTGCCATGAAGTTCACATTGTCCGTGAGGTCCTTCCATGTACCGGCAACACCCTTCACTTCCGCTTGACCACCAAGTTTTCCTTCTGTTCCTACTTCACGCGCTACACGTGTTACTTCGGACGCGAATGAGCTGAGCTGATCTACCATCGTGTTAATGGTATTCTTAAGCTCGAGCAGTTCTCCCTTTACATCGACGGTGATCTTCTTCGAGAAGTCTCCATTGGCAACCGCGGTTGTTACATTCGCAATGTTTCGAACTTGCGCAGTAAGGTTCGATGCCATGAAGTTCACATTGTCTGTGAGATCTTTCCATGTGCCGCTTACTCCTCTTACTTCCGCCTGTCCACCGAGCTTGCCTTCAGTACCCACTTCACGCGCCACGCGTGTTACTTCCGAAGCGAAGCTATTAAGCTGGTCTACCATCGTATTGATGGTGTTCTTGAGCTCGAGCATCTCGCCTTTTACATCCACTGTGATCTTCTTGGAGAGATCTCCATTTGCTACAGCCGTAGTAACTTCCGCGATGTTTCGGACCTGTCCGGTGAGATTACCGGCCATGAAGTTTACATTGTCGGTGAGGTCTTTCCACGTACCCGAGACCCCTTTCACGACTGCCTGACCACCAAGGTTTCCTTCCGTTCCTACTTCACGTGCCACACGAGTTACTTCCGATGCGAACGAGCTGAGCTGGTCCACCATTGTGTTGATCGTGTTCTTGAGCTCGAGCATTTCTCCTTTTACATCCACCGTGATCTTCTTGGAGAGATCACCATTTGCCACGGCAGTTGTAACTTCGGCGATATTACGCACTTGACCAGTAAGGTTGCCGGCCATCGAGTTTACATTATCGGTGAGATCTTTCCATGTACCGGAGACTCCCTTCACCTGCGCCTGGCCTCCGAGCTTTCCTTCCGTTCCTACCTCACGCGCCACGCGTGTTACTTCCGATGCGAATGAGCTAAGCTGGTCCACCATCGTATTGATGGTGTTCTTGAGCTCGAGCATCTCTCCTTTTACATCTACTGTGATCTTCTTTCTGAGATCGCCATTAGCTACCGCTGTCGTAACTTCTGCGATGTTACGCACCTGACCGGTAAGGTTACCGGCCATCGAGTTTACGTTATCGGTGAGATCTTTCCATGTTCCCGCGACTCCTCGCACTTCTGCCTGGCCACCAAGCTTTCCTTCTGTACCCACTTCACGCGCCACACGCGTTACTTCCGATGCAAATGAGCTGAGCTGGTCCACCATCGTATTGATCGTGTTCTTGAGCTCCAGTGTCTCACCCTTGACATCTACCGTGATTTTCTTGGACAAATCGCCATTGGCAACCGCCGTCGTAACTGCTGCGATATTTCGCACTTGCGACGTAAGATTACCTGCCATGAAATTTACATTGTCGGTCAGATCCTTCCACGTACCGGCAACGCCTTTGACTTCCGCCTGACCACCAAGCTTTCCTTCAGTACCTACTTCGCGTGCAACACGCGTTACTTCGGAAGCGAATGAGCTAAGCTGGTCCACCATCGTATTGACGGTGTTTTTAAGCTCCAGAATTTCGCCTTGTGCATCTACTGTGATCTTCTTTGAAAGGTCACCATTTGCTACGGCTGTTGTAACTTCGGCGATGTTACGCACCTGACCGGTCAGATTTCCGGCCATCGAGTTTACATTATCGGTAAGGTCTTTCCATGTGCCTCCAACTCCACGTACTTCGGCCTGGCCGCCGAGCTTTCCTTCGGTGCCTACTTCACGCGCCACACGCGTTACTTCGGACGCGAAGCTATTGAGCTGGTCGACCATCGTGTTGATCGTGTTCTTGAGCTCCAGAATTTCGCCTTTCGCATCGACGGTGATCGTCTTCGAAAGATCGCCGTTTGCCACAGCCGTCGTAACCTCAGCGATGTTTCGGACCTGCGCAGTGAGGTTACCAGCCATGAAGTTCACATTGTCAGTGAGATCCTTCCACGTCCCGGCAACTCCGCGCACTTCGGCCTGACCACCAAGCTCGCCTTCTCTTCCTACTTCTCGAGCGACACGGGTTACTTCCGAGGCGAAGGAGCTAAGCTGGTCCACCATTGTATTGATGGTGTTCTTAAGCTCGAGCATCTCTCCTTTTACATCTACCGTGATCTTCTTGGAGAGATCGCCATTTGCCACTGCCGTTGTAACTTCGGCAATGTTTCGCACCTGTCCGGTAAGGTTACCGGCCATCGAGTTAACATTATCGGTGAGATCTTTCCATGTCCCGGAGACTCCTTTTACAACTGCCTGACCACCGAGCTTTCCTTCCGTACCTACCTCACGCGCTACACGGGTTACTTCCGATGCGAACGAGCTAAGCTGGTCCACCATCGTATTAATCGTGTTTTTCAATTCGAGGATCTCTCCTTTAGCGTCGACGGTGATTTCCTTCGAAAGATCTCCGTTCGCAACAGCGGTCGTCACTTCGGCAATATTTCGTACCTGGGCGGTGAGATTTCCCGCCATGAAGTTCACGCTATCGGTAAGGTCTTTCCAGGTTCCTGAAACTCCTTTGACAGCGGCCTGACCACCGAGCTTTCCTTCTGTACCTACTTCACGAGCAACGCGCGTTACTTCCGATGCGAACGAGCTGAGCTGGTCCACCATCGTATTGACCACCTTACCCGTGCGCATGAACTCGCCTTTGAGCGGACGTCCATCAAGTTCGAGTGCCAACGTTTGAGAGAGATCCCCTTTCGCTACGCCACCGATTACGCGTGCGACTTCTGTGAGTGGCTGAGCCAGATCGGTGATGAGGGTATTAACAGATTCCACACAGGAATCCCAACCGCCGGAAGCATTTCTCAGCGTCGCGCGCTGGTTGATCTTTCCCTCTTTACCGACAACTGAACTGATTCGCTCCAGCTCTTTGGTGAGCCGCTCGTTCATCTCAATGACGTCGTTGAGCGTGTCTGCGATCTTGCCAACGATCCCGACATCATCGGCATCAAATCGGACGCTAAAGTCTCCTTTTTTGACAGAGGAGAGCGTCCGAAGTAGTAGCTTAAGATCAAGGTGGGCACCATTCGATTGCGCTTCGGAAGGCGTCAGCACGGACGGACTTTTCAGTACGGCCTTTTGATCCAGCACATCTGATACATTGCGCTTAGAACGTGCAGAGGTCTTGCCGTTCAAAGGACTGTGCAATGTCTTCAATTCGCCATTTAGTTTGCCGTTCGCCATAACTGTAAAATGCTAAAGTTTTTTAGAACAAAGGGACATGGAGACTCTCTCTCCTTGACGATAAATAACCTGGGACGACCCCTGAAAGAAGACAATATGAAATCGAGCGCAACAAGCCCCTCCCCAGCAGACGCTTGCAAAACGTAAGTGAGTCATCACAGTCTGAAAGGAAGAGGTCACAAAAGCTCGCGTTTACGGGACAAAATCTGAAAAACCGCACAGAAGCCAAGGGTTCTCAATTTTCGCCGCCAAAGCTCAGCGGTATTTCTGCAATAAATGCGAATCTTGTGCCACGACAAACGTTGGGGACACGCAGCTTGGACGATGGTGAGGTGAAGGCGAGCTGCCGAATGCAGACCAAATTAGCTAATCTTGATTCGATTTTCAGCGGATCCCGGTTCGTGCCGATAAAGCTTTGTTCGACCGAGCCGCCGATACGCTATCTTTGCCACACGATCACGTGTCGCCTGTGTCGCCTTTCTAATTGACTCTTATCACGTTCGTTTGCTGTTTTATCAGAGACCATGAAGTTTTCCGCACAGATCAAACCGCTTCAGGAAGCACTCTCCAAAGTCATTGCCGTTATTCCGAGCAAGTCGACGCTCGCCCAACTCGAGTCGGTGCATACCGAGCTCAAAGGCAATCAACTAAAATTAACTGGGACTGACCTCGAAATCACCGTTTCGGTCGCGCTCGAAGTAAGCGGAAAGACCGATGGCTCGGCGAACGTGCCAGCACGCATTTTTCATGAGATCGTTCGTGCGCTGCCTGAAGGCGAGATCACATTTTCGCTGGATCCGGCAACCCGCCGAGTGCAGCTCCAGACGAGCCAGGGCAATTACACACTGACTGCCGATGACTCGGCGACCATACCTCAGGCTGCCACGGAATTCAAGCCAGATGGTTCGATAAAAGTCGCAGCCGAAACGATCAAGCGGATGATTGGCAAAACGCTCTTCGCTGTTTCGACCGACGAACTCCGTCCGAGTATGATGGGCGTCCTCTTCCAGTTTTCGCCTGAAGGGACTCGCGCGGTCTCCACAGACGGTCATCGTCTCGTGCGAATCCTGAATTCGTCGCTCAAAGCCGATAACGAAGTCGATGTCATTATCCCGAGCAAAGCGCTTGGGCTAGTGCTCAAATCTTTCGCCGATAGCGAAGAATTGAGTCTCTCCTTCAGCAATACTCAAGTTGAATTCAAGAACGCTTCAACCTGGATCCTCAGCCGGTTGATCGATGAGCGCTATCCGAACTATGAAGCAGTTATCCCGCGCGAAAACGACAAGCAACTGATGATCTCCAAGGATGCAATGCTTAGGAGCGTCAAGCGCGTTTCGATCTTTGCGAACACGACCACTCGCCAATTGAAGTTCCAACTCGCGAAAGACTCCATGTCGATACTCGCTGAAAATTTCGATGCCGGCAACGAAGCGCGAGAGCTCATTCCCTGCGATTATGGTCAGGATGACCTTACCATCGGCTTCAACGGACGCTTCATTGAAGATGCGTTAAGCCATCTCGACACCGACGACATCACACTCAAATTCTCCACACCGACTCGGGCCGCGATCGTCGAACCTGCACAATTGCCAAACGAGGATCTGCTGATGCTCGTAATGCCGGTGCGTCTCAATAGCTGAGCGCTGTACTAATACGCATTTTATTTCTGCAGTCCGAACGTGAGAGCAGATAGTCTCGGGCTGCAACACATTCGCAATCATCGCGAAACACGCGTGGCTGGTCTTGCGCCGCGCATCAACGTATTCGTTGGCCCGAATGGCGCCGGAAAGACCACGATCCTCGAAGCTCTCTCTTTAGCTACGCTTACCAAGAGTTTCAACACGAGTTCTGACGTTGCACTTGTCGCCGAGGGATCAACCTCGCTTCAGATCGATGCCAGGTTTGAGTCCGATCTGGGTGTATCCACCCGCGTAATGGTCGATCTTCAGGTGGGCCCTCCGATGAAGAAAACGCTTACTGTAAACAACGAGCGGCTGCGCGCTGCAAGCGATCTAATTGGTCGTGCGCCCGTCGTTGTTCTCACGCCTGACGACAAGATCATAACCAGCGGCCCGCCGGCCGAGCGACGGAGGTTCATGAATGTTGTGCTCTCGCAGGCAAGCCGCTCGTATCTCGAGCATGAGTTGGAATTCAAACGCGCACTGAAGCAGCGAAATGCGATCCTTACCGAAGCGAAACAATTTCGTCGCTCGCTTGCTGATATTCGTCCACTCGTCGAACCTTGGACGGAGATGGTCATCCATCATGCTGCTCGCGTAATTGAACGTCGTGCCAGATTCACTGAAGAATTTCGCCCACATCTGACAGAGAGCTACGGACTTGTTTCTGAGAATCGTGAGAGCCCAGATCTCGCTTATCAGCCGATGGGACTAGATAATGCTGGACTATCCGAACTTGGTGCCGAAGGATTTCTTCGACAACAGCTGCAGGTGGTGCAGCAGGATGAACTACGGCGAGGTGTCTCGCTTGTTGGTGCGCACCGGGATGATCTGATGTTGTATATTAACGGTCACTCGCCGGCTCGCGATCACGCTTCGCAGGGACAGCACAAAACGCTTTTGGTGGCAATGAAACTTGCAGAGTTTCGTTATCTAAAAGAGGCGTCCGGTGAGACGCCAATGCTCTTGCTCGACGATGTCTTCAGTGAGTTGGACCAGTCCCGAGCCGCAAGGCTTCTCGAACTCGCAGAAGACGGAGGTTTTGGACAAACCTTTGTTACTTCGACCGATAAGACGATTTTTGAACGATCGCTCTCGTTTGAGGGCGGAGAACATCGTCTTTTTGAGGTGATCGAGGGCGAAGTCCGTGAGCACCTGTAATATTAAGTTTTGGAGCCCATACGTTTTTCTTGTAATTTGTTGATGGCCAGACCGTTATCTTTACGTAATATCATTCCGTCAACTCTTAAGGAATTTGGGCTGGAGGAGAAAGCCCACAAGTACTCGATCCTGACGAGTTGGCCAGAGATCGTCGGAGAGAGCGTCGCCGCGGTGACGATTCCGATGAAGCTTGAGCGAGGAGTGCTGCACATTCGCGTCGCGAATGCAGTTTGGAAGTACGAGTTGACAATGCGGAAGTCAGAGATCTTACGGAAGATCCACCAGAAATACGGCGAATTGAGCGTTTCAGACATTCATTGGAAATGATCCCAAAACTCCATCATCGGTCACTCTACATTGCGATCGCGATTTATGTGGTCATGTCACCACTATCGACCTACAATACGTTCGCGATGTTTGGGCTGGTTGAATCCAAGCTTCCAGGTTTGCAGCTTGCTCTGACGCTCATCATGATCGGCTTCGCAATTGTCGCATCAAAACCTCTTTCAAGACATCTCAGCACAAATTCTGAAGTAGAGTATCCGAAGCTCTGGACTGCCGGATTTTGGGTGATCGGACCGCCCGTTCTCTTCGCGTATTATCATCTCCGCCTCCGTCGCAAGCCGGATTTGCTCGCCGCATAAAGAAATCCTCCCTCCTTTCGGAGAGAGGACATTCAGTTCAATTCTGATTCTACTTATCTGACGACGACCAGTTGGCGGGTTATCTGTTCCGCTCCAATATGTGCGCTCAGATAATACACTCCATTCGGAAGCCCGAGCGACTTGGCATCAAACTGCACCGCAAGTGTATTCCCAGCAGCGATGACTCTCGGCTCAACCGAATAAACCACCCGACCGAGCAAATCACGAACCTCAAGCTGCGCAAGACTTGCGCGTGATGCCTGAAGTGTGATCGTCGTCGAGTTGCGCGTAGGATTCGGCGTGATACTGAGTGAGTTGATCGCTCGAGTTGGTTCAACGCCTACGTGTGCTGTGTCCTTCCCATTTCCAGTCAGAGTGACAGTACGCAAGCTGTCCTTATGACCACCGAAATAGACCGTGAGAGTCGCGGTGTGCACGCCAACTTTGGTTGTGGGTGCGAAGGTGATCGTTACGGCGCCAGTCGCTCCTTTTGCAAGATTGAAAGGTGTTACTGGTGCGGTGGTGAATGTGAAGTGAACCGCATCTCCAACTGTAACCTTTACGCTATCGACACGGACATCCGAGTCGGAAGGATTGGAGATTGTGATGGTTTGCTTGCTATTTTTTCCGAACAATACCGTTCCAAAATCAATCTGGGCCGTGCTGAGCGCGATATACTCATGCTTCGGCGGAGCAGCAGGTACACCTTGCATCCATACTGGATGCAGCGGCTGACGTTTGCCATCGCCCCACAATACCTGCGAACTTCCGCTGCTGACGGAGCCAATTCGCAATTTCGATTTCGAAAGATCGCCGTCGTCCAGAGCGGAGTGCGTGACAAAAATGATCGAATCGCTATTGCCGAGAAACATAATATCCCCGCCATTCCCACGCTGCCTTGCGGTCGAGACAACTTCTGAGTTTAGCCCATCGAAGAAATATTCCGAGGTCGGAACCATCGATCTTGGAATGAGAGTACCGTCTGCGAGGAGCACTTGGGCATCATTATACCGATATGTCATCGTAAGCAGGTCACTTAATGAATCCTTTGCAAGGATCACTTCTGCGACATCATTATCCTTCGCGCGAATTCCGAGCCCAAAATTGAAATCGCGTCGTGTGATGGCAAGATTGAACTTGGCGGTAATGTTGCTTAAAAAGCTCGTCGTTCGAAATACCTGTGTTGGGCCTGGCGGATGCGGCTCCCAGCGAATTGCGTGGAAATCAGGACCATTGATTTCATTTCTAAGCTGATCGACTACTACGCCAATCATCACATTCCCGCCGGGACTGATGGCGAGGTTTGTCATGTGAAAATCCTCTTGAATCTGATGGGATGCGTCAGTCGGATATTCGACTGAATCAAGGTGCATAGCCGTGCCATCGTCATTCTCAGTAAGCAGCCCGTGATAAAACCAGAGAAACGGGCTACCAACCTGTGAGCCTGTCCAAGTTGCATACCAGTCGAGATCGTTCGAAGCGATCGCGCCGAGAGGGATCGAGAAATTGACCGAGCTAACCGTTGGAGAGATCCGCTTAAGAACGTTGAATTTGACGGCCAAATCGGAAAGAGTTCTCAGGACGAATGGAGAATCGAGTTTGATGATTGCATCGGCCGAATCCTGTAACGAAGTTACACGGTTCGGGAAGAGGAAATGACCAGCGATCATCAACGTCTTCCCGTTGCTCGTCGACGCGAGTACTGAGAGCTTTGAGACGGCTGTGATCGTCGTGGAGCCAAAGCCCCGAATAGTTGCGTTAACCGCGGCGGTATCAATGATCGCCGTGCTGTCCAGCTTTTGACCGTCTGTAAAAAATACCTTCGAATGATCCGATTTCACAAACGCAACACGCGACGGCTGTGCACGGACCAAGCTAAATGCTAATATATTCAGCAGCACAAAAGCCGCCACAAGAGAATGCCTGAAAGAATTCATTGTCGTTTGAGGTTGATGTGACACGGCAGGCCAACCAATTTGCACTGACGCACCTTCCAAGGACTCTAAATTTACGAAGAATACCGGAGAAGATTTTCAAATGGGTGGACGACCCTGGACCAAGTCTCAAAAGATCGGTAGTGATCAACTTGGAATTGGATGATCCAGAAGTCAGTGGATGATCCGCTCTATTTGCCCCCCTCGAATTTTCAGCCTAAAAATGTCACGAGCTGCGATGTCGAACACGTTGATTCGCGTGTGTGAAAACTTTTTTCATGAACTTTGTTCTTTTTGATTCATTTTCGGCAGTTCCGTATGGAAGATGAATCGAAAATTCATCAAAGGGTGCCCCATTCCTCCCTTCCGGCAGGGATCGACGAATTGTTTGTCTGAACTGTGATTTTTGTGATTTGGGTGATTCATATGATTCTCAGCTAGGCTGGTCAACCCGCCATGTTGACTCTGTCGAATGGGCTCGTTTGTAGGGGCACGCCGCGCGTGCCTAGAATCCTGGCTTTGTCTAGGAAGTCCGGCGCTAGGCTGGCAATCGTAAAATGCACCAACCCGTAGATTATCAGATGATTGAAGAGGGCACGCGCGGCGTGCCCCTACATGAAACGATCCATTTGATGAGGATTTAGGAACCGAGACAAACAACATAATAAAACATAAAAGAATGTAAAAATGGTTCCAAATACCGTGTTAATTTGATCCGAAAATCCCGTTGGGCTTCAATGCCGTATTTTTGTTGACTATACCAATAATGAGCATAGCAAATGACGCGAATCGCACTCATCGCTGACAGCGAGGTTGAGCCGGAATTAAAGGCATGGCTTGAATCAATCAATGACATCAAACTCTCTGCCTCGGATCCGGATATTCTGATGGATTTGCGATTCCTGGAGCAAGTCAGTCATATCGATAAGGCGATCAAGGCCCCTGTGGTCATCACCAGCCTCCTCACATCTGCAGTCACGAGTCGGACGAACTTTTACCCTGTCGGCACAAAAGTGATCGGTGCTGCCATACTTCCTTTGCTGGTTAGCAATCAAAAAGTGATCGAGTGCGCAATTCCTTTTGGATCACAAATTTCTCAGGATGAAGTACGAAACGTCTTCGCGAAATTGGGCAAAGAGGTTGAGGTGATCGGTGATGCCATTGGCGGAGTATTCCCGAGAACCATAGCGATGATCATCAATGAAGCGGCATTTGCGCTTCAGGAAAACGTCGCGAGCGCAAGCGACATCGACGCCGCAATGAAGCTCGGTACCAACTACCCTGTCGGTCCACTGGCGCTTTGTGATGAAATCGGCGCAAATACCGTTATTGCTATACTGGAAGCATTATCGCGGGAGTTTGGGGCCGATCGCTACCGTCCCGCCCCATTGCTTCGAAGATATGCAGAAGCCAACTTACAATTCAATCCGGCGAAATAGCTCATTCGCTCACGCCGTCGATTTCGTAGCTCAAACATAGATCATAGATCATAATTTTTACTTTCGCGAATGCAAGCTTATATCATTTCATACTGTCGAACACCATTTGGAAAATATGGAGGAGCACTGAAAGATGTTCGGCCCGACGACATGGCTGCGATGGTAATGAAGGAAGCCGCGAGCCGCGCCGGAATTGAAGCCGCCGCGATCGATGATGTGATGTTCGGCTGCGCAAATCAGGCTGGCGAAGACAATCGCAATGTAGCACGCATGGGGGCCTTGCTGGCGGGGTTTCCAGAGCGCGTGCCGGCTGTTACGATAAACAGATTGTGTGGGTCAAGCCTTGATGCAGTCATTCAGGCAAGTCGCGCGATCCAGGCGGGAGAAGCTGAGATCATTATCGCCGGCGGTGTCGAAAGCATGACGCGTGCGCCCTACTCTATTCCAAAGAATGTTTCAGGTGCAGCACTCTTCGGTAATCTCACTGCCTACGACACTGCGCTTGGCTGGCGATATCCGAACCCGAAGATGGAAGCGATGTTCCCGCTCGAATCCATGGGCGAAACTGCGGAGAATGTTGCGGGTGATTGGAAAGTATCTCGCGAAGATCAGGATGCATTCGCATTCGAATCGCATCAACGCGCGATCAAGGCGCAGGAAGCTGGCATCTACGATGACGAGATCATGCCCGTCGAAATTCCAACCAAGAAAGGCGAGTCTGTGCGCGTAACGAAAGACGAGCAGCCTCGGAAGGACACATCGATCGAAAAGCTCGCATCTCTTAAAGCAGTATTTCGCAAAGGCGGGTCGGTAACGGCAGGAAATTCAAGCAGTCTGAACGATGGAGCCAGCGCACTCTGCGTTGTCAGTGAGCGCGTATTGAAACAATTGAATGTCGAACCTCTTGGCCGTTATGTGGGCGGTGCAGCAGAAGGTCTATCTCCACGATGCATGGGTGTTGGGCCGGTGTTCGCGACTCGAAAACTTCTCGATCGACTCAAGTTGACGACGAAAGAAATCGATCTCATCGAGCTTAATGAAGCCTTTGCATCGCAAAGCCTCGCCGTGATCCGTGAATTGAAACTCGATCCCGCAATCGTGAATCCGAATGGCGGAGCAATCGCGATCGGTCACCCGCTTGGTGCTTCAGGCGGAAGACTTGTCGGCACCCTTCTTAATGAGATGAAGCGGCGTAACGTAAAGCGCGGGCTTGCCACAATGTGCATCGGCGTCGGACAAGGCATCGCGGCAATCTTCGAAAGAGACTGAGGAGCAGTTCGTTCGCTATCGCACGTGCATTAATCGAACCGAAATACCAAATCCCATTGACTCAACCCGCACCGAGTATAGCCCGGAAGGCAGCGAAGATGTGTTGATCACCGCGGAATGTGCAGGACTGAGTTCGTCAGTCATCTGGCTTCGCATCACTCCCATGACATCATAAATCGAAATTGCAACTTCACCAAGATCGGTATCGGAATGCAATGATGTAAGACCGGAAGCAGGATTCGGTACAATTGAAAGTGCGGGCAATTTGTGATATCTGAGATAGTCACTGAGCGTTGGTGTGCCGCATCCAGGCTTTGAACAAATCGTCGCGGTGAACGAGGGATTCATTGAAGCACAAGTTGAGCCCTTTCCAATCGTCAAGTTGACCGAATCGAACAACACTTGGGTGCATGGTGTGTTCTTCGGAAAGATTTGGAATTCTGCGTAGCCGATGACGCTGTCTTGCGGGGCAATCATCGTGGTATCAAAATGAAGTCTTGCGAATCCGGAGGAGCGAGAGGTTGTCAAATCCGTTGCGCCATTTGGTTGATACGTGCCTTGATAAACGAGCATTGAAGTATCGAAGTGCAGCGAGAGATCGAAAGGACTCGAAGCTGTCACTACACTCGATTTAATGGGTACAAAGACCACATTACCTATTGTGTCGTTTTCGATATTCGCTGTTGAAAGCAGGGTCATCGATGCTGATCCACTGACAAGCTCACCCCCACTATTCGTTGTTCGCCAGATGTTCCCATCGGCGTCCGCTGCGATGATCATATTATCATTAATCGCAACGAGCAAGCGTGTATCCCACTGATTACTAGGTCCACCGATGTTCTTCCACGTCAGGCCACGATCTGTCGAACGATAGATTCCATCAGACATCGCCTGTACATACGCGGCATTTGGCGAGAGGCTTACGGAGCCACAAAGGAATGGGATCGCAGCGATCAAGGGAGAAGTCCAGGTGTTGCCTAGATCGCTTGAACGATAGATCTGTGAAGTGTTGTCCGTTCGGGATATCCAATTCTCACTTGGATAGTAAATCAGATTGGGATCACATGAATCAATGGCAAAGCTATAGGAATCGTCATGGATCGTGCCTGAAGTTGGTTTCCAGGTAAGTCCGAAATCTTGGGTAGAAAAAATTTTACCATCAGATTGAGAGAGGAAACTCCCGCTCTTTACATAGACCATATTCGACCAATAACGGGATGGTCCGCCATACTGCCAACTCGTACCGGCGTCGGTCGATATTGCATTGCGCCCGGATACTGGGCTTAGAGCGATGATCGTCGGGGAATTGCCAAAGCAAGCATCAGTAGTATAATTGTGGGTCAAGTTGCTCCATGTTACTCCCTGATCCTGAGTGAGCCAAGCCCCATCGAAGCCGGCTACCAGACCATGCTGGCGGTCGAAGAACTGGATGTCATACGGTGCAACGGACCAGGGTATGTTTTGACATGGTTTCGACCAACTCTTTCCGGAATCCGTCGACATATAGAGATTCTCTGTAACTAGCCAGAGAATTCTGTCTCTGAATGAGATAGCATAGTGGGCGACGCTGCCTTTGTGCGGAGGAAAGAGATTGGGCGCGATGTTCGTCCATTGGGCGTGCAAGCTCCCCGAGACAGGAGCAAACGATAGTGCAAACCAGATAAAGAGGGAGAATTTTTTCATCGACAATCCAATCATCCGGCAAACGATAGTAAAAAGTTGCAAGTGCCATGGAGTACTCAGTGTGCTAACCCTCGATCGCGAAGAACGTTGCGCGATGCCTGGCTGATGATAAATACGAGTTATAGGAGTTATATGTCCTATAGGACTCATAAGTCCCATGTCAGAAGACTCTGTTGGCATAGTTATCAAACCCTGAAAGAAGGCGGCTTCCGGCTTTATGGATGAGCGAAGAAAGTGAGTCGGTAGGTTTCTGCCGGCAAAATCATTTGTAACGACCTGGGAAAATTTGCGTTATCCTTATGCGGTGTCGTATATTTGGAGTCGGTAAGTCCAAGTCAATGAAGAAAACTCTCCTAGTAACTGCCTTTTTGCTCGTAGCGACCAGTGTCGCAGTCGCTGATTTCTCTGGTGTCATCCAAAGCTTTACGGCCCATACAGACGGCGATGTCATTTCGATTGACTGGCGCTCTGGTGTCGAGAGCGGAGTGAAGTCGTTCGTCATCGAACGCAGTGATGTTGGTACTTCATCTTTTTTGCAGATAGGAACGGTCCCGGCTAGTGGAAATTATTCGAGTTATCACTTTAAGGACTCACATGTCTCAGGCGCGAATCCCTCAAGTCAGAGCAGTCCGAAAACTCCGGCAGCCGATCTTTATAAGTACCGCCTTCAGATCACCCTCGACAACGCTGTTAGTTATTCTCCAACGATTTTCGTGACGCGGCCTTCCTCCGGCGTTCGTCGCACCTGGGGAATGATCAAAGAGATGTTCCATTGATCTGAGATTGGTGAATTAAGAATTGTGAAATTCTTGATCCACAGATTCCTTCCTCATAAACCCCACTCCGCATTACACGCTGATCTTTTTGCATGCGACTAATTCTTGCATCGCAATCGCCCAGACGTGCGCACCTGATTCGGTTGCTCGGGATCAAGAATGTTTCGATCATTCCCAGCGATGTCGATGAATCGCTCGAAAACCTGTTAACCGCCGAAGGAACGGTGATCGAACTCGCGTTGCGCAAGGCTCGGGCATTACGGGATAAGGTCGTTAGTCACTCGATCATCCTCGGCGCAGATACGATCGTCGTGCTCGACGATATGATCCTCGGCAAGCCGGCTGACCCGGACGAAGCTGTAAGCATGCTCCATCAACTTAGCGGCAGAACGCACACAGTCTATACTGGCGTAGCACTTGTCGACACTTCCACGAATGAGGAACGTCACTTTGTCGAGCACACGGATGTAACCTTTCGCGCGCTTGGATCCGAAGAAATAGAGAGTTATGTCGCAACGGGTGCTCCACTCGACAAGGCTGGCGCGTATGGGATTCAGGAAGATTTCGGCGCGGTCTTCGTGAGCAGGATCGATGGCGATTATTATAACGTCGTCGGACTTCCCCTTTGCTCACTCTACCAGCACTTGAAGCAATTTTCTCCTGAGTTGTTTCTTGAAGCGTAACTTCGCACTATGCGGCGAAAGCATCCACAGTTTGGTTCGACACTCATACTCCTCTCACCGTGGCTCCTTGCCTTCGCGCTCTTTTGGGCATACCCACTCGTCTACGCGTTCATTCTTTCCTTCACAAAATATCGCACGTTAAACAACGAATGGATCTGGATCGGGCTTGCGAATTATACGAAGCTGCTGCACGACCCGCTCTTTTGGCAGGCAATGCTCAACACATCCATTTTTGTGATTGGTACAATCCCATTTACAATGGGCTTCGCGCTGCTCTTCGCAGTGATGCTAAGTCAGGTTGATCGCTTCAAAGACCTCTATCGCTCTTCGCTGTTCCTGCCAAGTATCACCTCGATCATCGTGATTGCGCTGATCTATACGAATCTTTATAGTCCAGGCGGCTATATCAACACGCTTCTGAAAATGGTCGGTATCTCACCGCCGAAAAGAGGCTGGCTGCTTGAGCCAGGCTGGGCGCTGCCGGCTGTAATGGCGATGGATATTTGGATCTCGATAGGTTATTATGCTGTCCTGTTTCTGGCAGCGATCGAGAACGTCCCGAAGGATTATTATGAAGTGGCTGATCTTGAGGGCACATCAAAATGGCAGCAGTTCATTTCGATCACGTTGCCCGTGATAAAACCGACGCTCCTCTTTGCGATCGTGCTGAACACGATACGGAGCTTCCAGATCTTTAATGAAATCTATGTGATGACTCGCGGCGGCCCTCTCAATCGTACGCAAACGCTGGTGTATGCGGTCTACGAGAATGCCTTCGAAAAAGCCGATAGCATGGGCTATGCCTGCGCCATTGCTTATGTCTTATTCTTCATCATCGCAATTTTTAGCGCAGCCGAGATCCGGTTCTTGCGCGCGGAGCCGAAGCGGACTTAAAAGTTGGCTAGTCGCCTAGTTTCTGCTTGATGATCGTCTCGATCGCTTCCGTTGGTCCTTCGCCGATTTTAATCCAGAGAAGTTTCTTCTCGGCATCGAGAAGATACAGCGTCGGGTAGATATAGGTATCGAATGTCTTCTCTGCGCTCCTCGCCACAACGAGGTTATCATAATTTAAGCCTTCGAACTTGACCATCCGCTCGGCAGCGTTCTGGGCATCTATTGGATCGATACCGATGATCTTCAGTCCCCTCGTTCCATACTTCTCCTGCAGCCTCTTCAGGAATGGAAACATGTGGTGGCAAGGAGCGCAACCCGCAAACCAGAAGTCGAGAATCGTCAATTTTGCGTCGATCGAAGAGAGTCGAATTGTGTCTCCAGCGATTG
The DNA here is from genome assembly GCA_013287605.1 of Ignavibacteria bacterium. GTDB lineage: Bacteria > Bacteroidota > Ignavibacteria > Palsa-1295 > Palsa-1295 > JABDDM01. The sequence goes on from JABDDM010000006.1 coordinate 19,625, forward strand.
TGATACCAGAAAGATCCGGCAGATCACTGCCGATCGTAAAGTGCGAAGGTGAAATGACCGTATCATCGTGTGCGGATGTAACATCACGATAGTCAGCCGCAGCGGCTTTGAGAATCTTCATCGCCTTTCGCATTTCAGAAGAATCAGACCAGTTATACGACGCATGGATTATTGATCGCTCTTCAGAATATGGAGCACCCCAGATGTCGTATGTCATCTTCGTGGAGATCGTCTCAGCCCGATCATTCAGGAAAACTCTCACTGCTATGTTTTTCACATCGGAATCGCGTCGAGGGATGTGAAACGTGAGGATGAAGTGTTGATGACCGTTGACTACTTCAGAAGTGGTTTTGCGCTTAACAGAAGAATCTTCGAGTAGGGCCTTTAGTCCTGCGCCTCGCGAAACGAACGTGTAGCTGTCGAATAGCTTTATCGCTTCAAAAGCCTGTGAAACTGTGAGCGAGCGCTTGGTGTAAGTGCGCAGTTTTCGATTTGCGCTTACGTAGATGCCTGAATCAAAGAATTCAACGAAAGGTCCGCGATCGAGGATAAAGCTTGTCGCGTTCGAATCATCCAGGCCCCAGAACACAAGGATCGTTGTATCTACGCCTCTATCATTATAGGCCCCACCCTCGCTTTTCGTAACATAGCGAATGCTTCCGGAATGCAATTGCTGCAGAAACAAGAGAGCACGCAGCGCAACAGAATCGGAAGCTTGAGCCCGACCCTTAACACTTGGGATTAACAAGAGCAACGCAATGATGAACGCTCCAATATTTCTTCGACTCATCACTCCTCCACCGGTTCTCCGATATCGAGGTAGACGACCTCTTCCTTCGGGCGATACCCGATGAGCTCGGCATAACGGCCCCAATCGATGACCGTTTCGAGAAGTTCTTCCGGATCTTCATAGGGCATCCGAGCAGCATAATCCTCGATGAGGACTTCACGTGAGACTTCTCCCTGATTGTGTGCGAGCGCTTCAAGGAGCAACTGAAATGTCTTGAGTCCCCGGAGTTGCTTGTTGAGTACGGCTTTTTGGGTGTTCACGTCGGAGTGCACAAACTCGCGGCCAAGCGGGGTGACGAGCACGCTTTGTCCCGGTGTTTCCGCAAATGAGAGCAGCTCGGCTGCCTTGACGATCTGCAACGTTTCATGGAAACTGCGACTGTAGGCTTCTGCAAGGTCGCCGATACCCATCGTTCCTTCTTCCGTGAGTACGGTAAGCAAGCCCAGGATCTCCTGAAATGGGACTGCAGGAATAATTTCTACCTTGCCAATCTTCGGCTCCTCGGCAAACGGAAGCACCGTGTTCGTAATGAGCGCGTGAATTCTGTTCGAGAGATCGAGATACTCTGCAGAACGCGGATTGCGCGGATACGGCATTGGATTTACATACTCTGCTTTGATCCGGCCAGGATGTGCATCGAGCACGACAATGCGACTTGCCATCTGCACGGCTTCGTCGATGGAATGCGTGACCATCACTACCGAACTGAGCGTTCCTTCATGAGCATGGAACAGATTGAGCACTTCACTTCGAAGATTCTCTGCAGTGAGTGCATCGAGCGCACTGAACGGTTCATCCATGCAAAGAATCTTCGGCTCTACGACAAGCGCACGCGCAAGACCGACGCGCTGCTTCATGCCACCCGAAAGTTCTTTCGGATATGCTTCTTCAAATCCTTCGAGACCAACGGCATCAACAGCATTTTTTACCTTCTCACGAATTTCCTCTCGCGGCATCTTAAGCGCATCGAGTCCAAGAGCGATGTTCTCCTGCACCGTAAGCCACGGCAGAAGCGCGAACGACTGGAAAACGAAGGCTGTATAGGGATTGAAGTCGTGCAGCGGCTTCCCATCGATTGTCACTGTGCCGACTGTCGGCTTCAACAATCCTGTCATAATTCTCAGGATGGTTGACTTCCCGCAACCCGATGCGCCGAGAATACACAGGAACTCGTTCTCGGCAACATCAAGCGTAATGCGTTCAAGCACCGGTAACGGCTTGCCGTTCGGCGCCGTAAACGTCATGCTTATCTCGCGCAGTTCTACAAGTTCCTTACCCGGCAGCGGCGCGATGTTCGTCTTCGGCTCGCGAGGGCGATGCAGCGGCGCTGAAGCAGGTGCTGCGGATGTGGTGCTATGGATATCGTTCAACATGATTGATCTTCTTATGTGTTGAGCGCATATCTATCCTGCGCGATTACATAAAGCCTGCGCCAGATGGATTTGTTGATGCTTACGACGACAACGCACATCGTGAGCACGCTCGCCCCAAGCAGGGCGTAATCGCCATGAACTGTCGCCAGTGAAATGAGTGATCCCAATCCATGTGCCACGAGCGTTTTCCCATTGTATGGAATATACTCAGCGACGATGCTAGCATTCCACGCCCCACCGGCTGCGGTTACTGCTCCAGTGATGATCGACGGAAACAGCGACGGCAAAATGAGCTTTTTCCACCTCGTTTTTCGAGGCACATCATAACTAGCAAACAACTCGCGCAAGTCAGTCGGAATTGCGCTTGCACCCGCGATGACATTAAAAAGCATGTACCACTGGGTGCCGAGCAGCATGAGCACGATCGCGCCAATCTCGATTGAAACATTCAGCTTGGCTAAAACGAGCAGCACGATCGGAAAAAGCATCGGTGCCGGAAAGCTCGCCATGAACTGAATGACCGGCTGCATCCGGTGCGATAACTTTGCATTCATGCCTATAACAGCGCCCACTGGCACCGCCCACAGTGCTCCTAATCCAACTGCAAGTGTCGTACGTAAAAGCGTCAGTCCTGTGCCACCCAGGATCGAAGCCCAATCGGAACTGTCCAGACTGGTCGTGAAGAGCATGACAAGCTTGAAGATTCCGTACGCAATGAGTGTAAGTACGACAACAGCCACGACTGCACCGAGGATCTTTGAAAGCAATGTACGATCAGTCGCCACATCGCTTCGAAATGCTTTATCGACCACTGCTTCGCGTTTGGCTTCGAAGATATGCACTTGCTCATCGAGCGTAGCTTTCTTTCGACGGAAGATCTTTTTGCCAAGATATTCAAGCATGTTGGAATTGCGCAGCACATTCAGCACGATCGAATTCTCGTCGATATCTTCGCTCAGTTCTTCCATCCTGAACTTGCGGCTCCAAATAACGAGCGGCTTCCAGAGCACGCGATCGAGGAAGATGATCATGGCACCCATTGCAACGACTGCGCCGATCATCGCAGGTACATTCCCTTGCGAGATCGCGACACTCATGTAGCTTCCGATTCCAGGCAAGCGAAAATCTTTGTCGCCCAATGTAAACGCTTCGGTGATGGTCAGAAAGAACCATCCGCCTGCCATCGACATCATTGAATTCCAAACAAGCGGGATTGCGCTCGATGGAAGTTCCAGTTTAAGAAGGGTCTCCTTCTTACTTAAATAAAAACTGCGAGAGGCATCGCGTAGATCGTTGGGAATGGCTCGCAATGAGTGATAGAATGCGAACGTCATGTTCCAGACCTGACCCGTAAAGATCATAAGGACGCAAGCTAGTTCGAGTCCTACATTCGTCTTGGGGAAGAATGCAATCAGTGCGAGAACAAGCGCCGGCAAGAAGCCAAGAACAGGAATACTCTGCAGCACGTCCAGCAATGGGAGCATCACTTTCTCTGCCCGAGCCGAGTGCGCCATTACATAGCCATATCCGATTGTGAAGATCAGTGAGATCATATACGCAACCAGCCCGCGGCTCAATGAGTAAAGGGTGTAGAGCGGTAGATATCTAAAATTGGTATGGATCTCGACCGATGGCTGGAGATGGGCGCTCCACTCGTGGGAGACGAGTATTAGCCAATAAATGAGTCCACATAGTGCGCCAAGGACGGCGAGGTCGGCGATACTGACACGGCGGGGCAGATTAATCAGGTTCCGGACAATGCTCATCCCTCGTCCCTCCTTTCCGTTTTATGCTCGATAGCGTGAATGATTATAAAAAAATAGTGACCCTGTGTATGGCAGGGTCACTGGCAACATTTCGCTCGCTGATTGAATCCCCTTAGCCGCGTTGTTTTTTCGTTAGCTTCGACGAGCTGGTCTTTTGGGACACCACTGGTCCGTGCGCTTCCGCAAGGGGCGAAGCATGGGATGTCAGACGTGCATACTGCACTTCCGCCCGCTCGATCGCTACGAGTGCCTCGCGCCGACGCCGGAACATCGAGAAGCCAAATCCAACAACAAGGATCAGAATACCTGCCCAGACAAAATTGATGTAGGGCTTAACAAATGCTTCGACAGTGATGAATTCGCGTTCTGCCGGAGGCGGATTCTTCGCATCAAAATATCGCAGCACGACTCGGCTCTTCGCTGGCGCTGTCATGTTCGGCATGAGCTGCGCAAGCTGCACGTGATAGCTTGTACCGGGGATAACTACATCCGCCTCTACCGCACTGTCTGATGCAAGATTTCTGACGACAGAAAGCGTCAGAACCTGCGGTCTGGCGGTATCGGTTGTGAGCAACCGTGCCTCGACAGTTGCCTTCACTCGAAAATCCTGCTGCGCACGCATCTTCTGCTTCTCTTCGTCAGGGAAATCGAAGTCGATGAACTTGATCTCCTCTTTGCCGTCGAATGCTTTGATCGACTGCATCTTGCCTAGCGTATCTCGTGGAACGCCGCCAGACATATCAACACCATAGCATGTGAAATACAAATCTTTCGATGCGTATTTTAAAATGCTTGGATTGATGAACGGTGACTGCCGTTTATTGAAATCGCTCAAATACATGAGCGGTGCTGCGGTGCCGATATGCCCCTTCTTATCGGCAACATCAATAATGAAATTCGTGTGGTCAACTTCCGAAGTTGTGGCGCCTTTCCAGGTGAGCGTATACTGTCCACCGAACGCCTTCACGGGTTCGTTCATATACATATGCTCGATCTCGTGTTTCGAGTAACGTGCGGTGACGATCACACCGATCAAAAAGATCGCAACTCCCATATGCGCCACATACGCACCGAGAAATTTCGTATCGAACGTAAACCGCGGATAACCTAATGTTACGAAGAGTGAGATCGCGATCGCAAGCAGGATCAACGCATAGGGACCGTACTCGACGATCGCATTTGCAAAAAGATTATAGTCACCCGCTGTGCCGACGAGCAGCGCAAGAATGCTAACACCAAATGTGAGCCAGATTCCGGTCCGGACCCTCTTCCAGTAATCGAGCTTTGAGACAGCCTCACGCGAGAACTCAACGCTCCATTTTCCCTTAAAAACTTGCCAACCGATCTCAAGATTGACGAACAACGCAAAGAACGCCGCTGCAAGCATCCCGAGGAATTTCGGATCGCGCAAGCCGAAGGCAAATGCAGCAATTGAAGCGATAACCGTCCCGACAAACGCGAACCCAGCCCGCTTCAGCATCTCCTGCGTATTGGATTGCTTCCACTTCAAGAGAAGTGAAAGTCCATTAACCAGCATCAGCACGATGGCGATCGGGATGTGCAGATTGTTGTAAAAATCGTTATCGACCTTCTTTGAAACGAGCGGAGCACTCGTTCCAATAAAGACCACGAGCGCACTTGCGCCAAGCACAGCAGCACCAATTGCAAGAGCTGTCTCGCGCGAAAGCAGTTTGTAGTCCTGCCCAATTATACGCATATGCTTCCAGCGCGTAAAGAAGAGAACTATCGGGGCGCCGATGAATACAACAAGCGCAACTTCGAGTAACGCTGTTACGAGATTTCCAGGATCCGCGAACGAATGCACGGATGCATCCCCTAGAATTCCTGAGCGGGTGAGATACGACGCATATAGGACAAGCGCATAAGCCAGCAATGTCATCGCGATGTTCGTGCGAACAAGCCCTCCTGTTCGTCGCTGCGTTAGCATCGTATGGACTCCGGCGAGCGTAATCAGCCAAGGCAAGAGACTCGCATTTTCGACCGGATCCCACCCCCAGTAACCGCCCCATCCAAGGGTTTCATATGCCCAGAACCCTCCGAGCATAATGCCGAAGCCAAGTACCATCGCCGCACCGAGTGTCCACGGCATGGAAGTCGAGATCCAGCCCTGATAATCGCGCTTTAACAATCCCGCGATAGCAAATGCAAATGGCACAGCCAGCAGCGAGAAACCGAGAAAGAGCATCGGTGGATGAATCACGATCCACAAGTTCTGTAGCGTCGGATTCAGACCCTTCCCATCAAGCGGAATGAACCCTGCTGGCGCTTCGCCGGGGTGTGCAGAGTAGATCGTTTGGAACGGACTCTTTGCGACAAGCATGATCGCCAGAAATGCAAGGATCGACATGAACACTGCCATTACGTGCGCTTCGTAGCGCTGCCGGGCAGCGTAGGTCATCAGGAAGATCGCAATGAGCGAAGTCCAGACAGCCCAGAGCATGAAGCTTCCTTCCTGGCTTGCGTAGAAAGTCGAAAACAACAGTGGTTTCGAGAGCGAAAGCGCGGTATGCTCGTATACGTAATTGATCTCGAAGTGATGATTGAAGATATAGTAAAGCAGTACTCCAGCCGAGGTGAAGACACCGAGAATCGCGGTATGCGTCGCTGTGCGCGCGGCAGTAAGGAGTTCGCCTCGCCCGCGAGCGACGAGCGTATAGAGCAGCACAGCAGCCAGCGCAGCTGTGAGCGTGATTGCCATCGCGATACTACCAATCATAAGCTCTTAAAATAGTTATTGACGTACTTGGGAGGAGACGAGTGACGAAACCTAATACATCGAACTTGAAGTAGGTTGGTCCGATTGCGGTGCAGCATTTTCACTCGGAGAAGTCTGCATCTTTCCGGAGCCTTCATAGCGCGAAGGGCATTTCGTCTGAATATCGGTGACCGCAAACGTCCCGCCTTCTACTTTCCCTACACATACAACACTCGGAGCCATCTCGAAGTTATTCGGCTTCATGCCCGAATAGCTCACGGGCATTTCGATGCCTTTGTGGTCCTTCATGACAAACGTGAACTGATTTGCCTTTGCATCGTAATGTGCGCCTTTTTCTTTCACCCAGGTACCTGAGATCTGGGCGCGCTTACCCGTATGTTGCGCATTCTGGAAATCGGAATAATCGATTTTGTTATCGACGAGCGTAAACGCGGCAACTCCGATAAACACGAGAGCGACGACGAGAGCGACAATATGCTTTGGCTTCATTGCGAGATAGGTTTCTTATACGCCAAAACAGGAGGAAATTTCACTTGGTTCGGTAGGGAATGTCAGGCTTGGACTCCGGGAAAAGCCTTCAAAGTCGAGCTTTAGTGCGCTCGAGCTTCTTTACCCTTCGCTCGATGCCAAGCATGAAAAAGAAAATACCCAGCCAAACGACCGATCCGATGATCGCTACTACATAGAGCGGATGCTGTTCAAGAAATTCCATAGTGCGTTAATTTTCGGTTGTTTCTTCCATGGCGAGTACGCGTGCGAAGAGATCTTTCATCCACAAGAACAAGAGCACGAACAGCAGCACCATGATCCAGTGCATGTTGAGCAATGCGGGATCAGTGTGTACAGGCGTCGATGATGTATTGATAATAGGCGCCTCCCCCCCACCACCTCCCGGATGCAAACTTTGCTTGATCCGAGGTATGACGAACATCAGGAAGGGCACGCTGACGAAGGCAACGATATTATACACCGCCGCAATGCGTGCTTTCTTTTCCTCGCTCTCTTCAAGCAAGGAGCGCAAGATGAAATACGCGACGTAGATCAAGAGTAAAACAAAAATCGAAACTTCGCGCGGGTCCCAGTTCCAGAAGGTACCCCAGCTAAAGCGAGCCCAGATGCTTCCTGTGATCGTCGCAAGAAGGGTAAAGAGCAATCCTGCTGCCGAAGCCGCACGAGCTGAGCGATCATAGCCTGGACGCTTTTTGATAAGATAAAGAATCGAGTAAATCGTACCTATAAGAAAGGCAAGAAACGCGGTCATCGACATCGGCACATGAAAGAGCATGTTCCGCCCAAGTTCGCCCAATCCCGGGATAAAATCGAATGTCATTACCGGATCGACGCGCTCGATCGGCCCCAACACATAGGTACGTTCAGCAGGTATATATTCGACTTGCGCCACGAAACTACTTCCTGGCTTAACGCCTGCTTCTTCGATTTGCGATTTGCTAGCAATACGTACAACCTGTCTTGTGCCATACCGATCGGTTGCAATGATATGCGGCCCTCCAAGAGTATCGAAGGCAGATCGATCTAGCTTCAATAGTACGGGTATTGAGTTCGCTGTCCCATTCATTTTGAATGTGACAACATCTCCAAAGTTGCCGACGACAGGAGTAGCAAGCGAGAAATACACTGCCACTGTCATCGCTGCGGCAAGAAAAAAGAGAAACGGATAGGACCGTATAATCTTCATGCGTTGATTGTTGAATCAGTCCTTCCAGATAACATCAAACAGAACATAGCTGACGAGCGTAATCGCCACGTCAAACGATAAAAGGATCAAAATATTCTCTCGAATCCCGTCCCAGGAGTTTGCAACTTCAAGTGTGATGCGGGTGGCATCAGTCGTAGCGATCACAAGCGGCATTAATACTGGCAAGGCGAGGACGGGAAGCAAGGCGCCCTTTTGTACCGCACGTCCGATGATGGCAGAGAGGATCGTCGAAACAGAAGCAATTCCTGTTGCTCCAAGTACGAGCTGTAATAGGAACATCGGCCAGTCCTTGACGGCAAAATCGCGAAAGAAAAAAAGAAAGGCAAGAACACTCACCAGGGCAAGACTGAGCATCATCGCCAGATTAAAGAGAAACTTTCCGATAAAGATGGAGTCGCTCGGTGCATACACCCGCAGTAGGAACGCCGTGCCTCGCTCTTCTTCTGCAATGAAGCTGCGCGCAAGGCCCGTCATACCGCCAAAAAAGAGTGCGATCCAAAAGAACGCGCTCAGTATGCTAGATGAGAGTTGCTCGCCAGGCGTCGAAAACGCGATCACAGCGACTGTCACCAACAGGAACATCACGACCGCGCTCACGCCAAAGCGCGTGCGAAATTCGATCGTGAAATCCTTGCGTAACAGTGCAGTAGCCGTTGAGGGCATGTTCAACTGTTGATGTTCAACTAGTTAAGAGGACTCATTCGAATCCCATACTCCTATATGTCTCGCCAAGCTTAAACGTTACATCGCGGGCTGTCATGCCAATTGTGGTCCACTCTGTTTTAGCAAGATCAGCAGCTGCTCCGTGAAGATAGACTGCAATCCATGCGGCATCCGTCGGTTCAGCGGTCATTCGGGCGAAGGTACTGGCAATCATGCCGCCAAGCACATCGCCCGTACCCGCAGTAGCCAGGCCAACATTTCCTGTAGTATTCACGAACACATCGCCTGCTGGCGAAATTGTAAACGTAGGTGCACCTTTGCTGACAACCGTCACTTTGTGTTCCAACGCGAACGACCTCGCGTATGCCATCCTATCGTGTTCAACCTGTTTTCGTTCGATCCCTATGAGTTTGGCAAGTTCGCCAGCGTGGGGCGTCAGAATGGTTGCCGATTGTCGATGGTCTAAAATACTCAGATCTTCGGCTACTGCGTGCAGTGCTCCGGCATCGGCAACGATAGGCTTGGCTGCCTCGCGCAAGATCTTGCGCAAAAGATCCGCAGTTTCTGGTTCCGGCTTCATCCCTGATCCGATCAGTAAGACATCGGCTCGCTTTATAAAATATTCAAGTACATCCCATGCTGAAGTCGTGGGAGCGCCGGTGGACGTCTCGGGAAGTCCAACAGTCATAAGTTCAGCCATCGCCTGTGCAACAATGTGACGTTCACTGGCAGAAGTCGCGACGGTCACGAGTCCGCAGCCGGAACGAAGCGCCGCTTCACCTCCCATGATCGCAGCACCCGTCATACCACGCGAACCACAAACCGAAAGCACATGACCGAAGTCATACTTCGAGGAAATGTTTTCCGCCCTGGGATAAGCAGCAATGACGTCGCTACGTTCGACCAGTCGAATGTGTGATCGCGGTTGCAGATCGGCTCGGTCCGTGAGTCCGGCTACGGCAATGTTACCGGTAATTGAAGCCGCGTTGGCTCGATAGAAGCCGACCTTCGCCGCAGCGATCGTTACTGTTAGATTTGCCTTGACTACAAACGGCCTTCCTTCTTCATCTATCTCATATTCGCCCGTATCCGCATCCATCCCCGTTGGAATATCAACAGAAAGCACGATCGCGCCATACCTTAATGCAGCTTGATTGAGAAATTGTACAGCCTCCGGCATGTCTCCTCGGAGCAGGCCCGAAGCTCCCGTGCCGAGCAATGCATCGACAATGATAAGAGGGCTCGATTCATCGATCGCGAGATGCATCGAGTCGCTGAACTCGAAGATTGGGGACCGACTTTTCCCTTCTAGGAGAAGTTCGTATTGTTTGGCTGCTTCAGCAGACAATGCCGTTGGATCTCCGACGATCACCAGTTGAGTCTTGACTTCAGCGTTGGAAAGGAGTCGAGCGAGTGTGATACCATCGCCGCCATTGTTGCCGCGGCCGCTGAAGATGAGAACCTGCGATGTGGGTTCCTGCACGAGCCAGGGAGTTAAATGCTTAAAGATCTCGCTCGCCGCTCGCTCCATAAGTTCAGAAGCAGCTAAGCCAACTTCCTCAATCAGATAACGATCATAGTCGCGAACCTCTTGCGCAGTGAGAACCGGGATCATTGCTGCCTGCGACTTGCACTCATTCGGACACCTCGGCCTAAGGTTGTACGAAAAAGTTTTGTACTACGCCAGTCATAATGGCTGGCGCGACACCGAGTACTAACAATCCGACTGCCGCGAGAATGAGTGCCGCCCAGGCACCTGTCGTTCCAGGAATCGCGAGCGCAGCACCACCGCCTGCAGGCAAGATCGAAACTGACTTGCCGATTTCCGTGCCATAAGCTGTCTCGCCTTGTTCGCGGAAATACATGAGAACGATGAGTCGCAAATAGAAGTAGACCGATACAAGACTTGCGATGACCCCTATGACAGCATAGGGAGTGAGCCCTGCGCGAATTGCGGCGGCGAAGAGATAATATTTACCAAAGAATCCACCGAGCGGTGGAATGCCTGCCAGCGAAAGCATCATAATCGTCATGATGAATGCAAGCATTGGCTTCCGGCGCGCAAGTCCTGCATAATCGTTGAGGAAGAGTCCGCCGTCTGATTCTTTTTCGATAAACGCAACGACACCGAACGCGCCGATCTGCATTAACGTGTAGACGGTGAGATAGACAGCAACTGCACGAGAACCCTCAGCGTTTAGCGTGGCAACACCCAACAGCATATAACCCGCATGCGCAATGCTGCTGTACGCGAGCATGCGTTTCACGTTCGTCTGCGCGATCGCCGTGATATTCCCATAGACCATCGAGCCTACAGCAAGCAGACAAAGAATGAACTGCAGTTTATCTTGCGCGGCAGTATTTGCAACTACGGGAGCAAGGGCCACATCAAAGACAAGCACAAAGGCGCTGAAGGCAGCAGCCTTGCCGGCCGTCGACATGAACCCACTCACGACGGTCGGAGCGCCATCGTAGACGTCAGGCGCCCATTGATGGAACGGGAATGCTGCAATCTTGAAAGCAAAGCCGACGAGCAACATGGCGGTGCCCATCCAGAAGATCGGTGTGGAAACAATGCGGGCAGCATCGGCCGGATTCAACAACAGGCGGTGCATGACATCAAGATTCGTCGAGCCAAATGTGCCATAGAGCAGGGCAATTCCATAAAGGAAGAATCCTGCCGAGAAAGAGCCCAGGAGAAAATACTTCAATGCGGCTTCGTTCGATCGCACGCTCTTTCGAAAGAGCCCGGCCATCACATAAAATGCGATCGACATTGTCTCAAGCCCGAGAAACGTGACGATGAGATCCATTCCGGAAGCGAGCATTACCATTCCGCAGGCGGCGAACAACACAAGCCCTGCAAACTCGCCGATCACCACTTCTTCGTCTTTCAGATTCCGCTCTGCAAGAAGAACTGCCAGAATCGCCGCGATCGAAAAAATGATCGCATAGAAATTGGAGTAAGTCGAATCGAGGAGCATCCCTCTAAATGCGCGCCCATTGTGGTCGATATTAGCCAGTGCAGCAGCAATTGCGCCGAGTGAACCGACCACAGCAAGTGTGAGCGGGATCCGTGATGGACGTTTCTCAAACGCATCCCACATCAGCACGACCATTCCGGTACCGGCGAGCACCAGTAGCGGAAGCACTGCGATGAGATCTGTCGTCGTTACTTGTGTAATCGTTGGCACTGCAAGATTATTCTATAAAGCTCTTAACGTCTCAGGCCGCCAGGCAACTGCTGCATCGGCTTTGACGGCTGCGATTGCTGCTCAGGAAAAACAATTCCGGATTTCTGCTGCAACAGGTCGTCTGAAAGTTTATACATCGCAGACTGACTCGTCGCGAGAAAATGCATCGGACGGATACCGATCCAAACCATAAAAATTACAAGCGGGACGACTGCGACGATCTCGCGCCAGGAGAGATCGTTTAAAGCATGGTCGCTCGGTGAATGCGTGCTTGCATGTGATGAATGATCGTGCCCATCGACCGCGGCAGCCGATGTGCCTTTAGCTCTGCCGAAGACAAAGCGCTGATACATCCACAACAGATATACAGCTGCAAGAATAACTCCCGTCGCGCTGAAGATTGCATACGACCAGCTATTGAGCACGCTGGATTGATATGCGCCCATCATCGTCAGATACTCGCCGATAAAGCCATTCAGTCCAGGAAGCCCAACACTCGAGAACACGGCAATACCGAAGAAGACAGTGAAGAGCGGCACCACTCGTGCAAGTCCGCCATAGTCCGAGATCTCCCTTGTGTGGCGACGGTCATACATCATGCCGAACATCATGAACAGCATGCCAGTCGAAAGACCGTGATTCACCATCTGAATGACAGCTCCCTGCAATCCTTCACGGGTCATCGAGAAAATCCCAAGAACAATGAAGCCCATGTGCGTCACACTCGAATAGGCGATCAGTTTCTTGATATCGGTCTGCACCATCGCGACCAGCGCGCCATAGATAATACCGATCACCGCCAGCGTCGTCATCAATCCCGAATAATCGAAGCTTGCTTGTGGAAAGAGACCGAGATTGAAGCGGATCAGCCCGTATGTTCCCATTTTGAGAAGCACACCGGCAAGAATCACAGAACCGGCGGTCGGAGCTTCCACATGGGCATCAGGCAACCACGTGTGCAGCGGAAAGAGCGGTACTTTGATCGCGAAGGAAAGTGCAAAGGCAAGAAAAAGATAATGCTGCACGTCGATCGGAAGCGAACGGCTTACCTGATAGAGCTTCGTAATGTCGGTAGTAAATTCACCTAACTGCCTTCCCGCTTCAACGCCAAGCCAGATGATCGCCACGAGCATCAGGAGCGATCCTGACATCGTAAAAATGAAGAACTTGACTGCCGAGTAGATTCTCCGCTTGCCGCCCCAAAGTCCGATGATGAAGTACATCGGAATGAGAACGACTTCCCAAAAGACATAGAAGAGGAAAAGATCGAGCGACAAGAACACACCAAGCATTCCGGTTTCCAGCAGAAGTAGGAGCGCCATGAACGCGGGGACGTTCTTGGTTACTGAATTCCAGGTGCCGATGAGCGTGATAACCATCAGGAAGGTCGTAAGCAGGACGAGCATCATCGACATGCCGTCTATGCCAACGAAATACGAAAGATGCAGGCCTGGCAGCACTACCCACTGCACTTGCTCTTTCATATCGAACCCAGCGAGGTTCGAGTCGAATTTCATGTAGACGACGAGCGAAATGCAAAACGTAACGAGGGCTGTGGCCAATGCCACCATCTTCGCTGCCGTTGCACCGCGCATCAGCAGCGCTGCCAGAGCACCGACCAAAGGAAAAAAGATGAGTACTGAAAGCAAACCCATTTACTTCTTTGTCAGAAGATCATCAAATAGCTCACAACTGCCAGCAAACCGACTACGATCATCACAGCATAGTTCTGCACAACGCCAGTCTGGATCCTGCGAATGATTTTGCTCGTGCCATCGGTAATCTGAGCGAGCCCATTCACGAAGCCATCGATAATCTTCACATCCACGATCTTATATAAGAAGCGATCGCTGAATGTGTACAACGGCTGGACAATCAGCTTATCATAAGCTTCATCAACATAAAAGTTATGGACCGCAATTCGGTACGGTGTTCCGAGCACAGCCTCGTCACGCACGAGTGTTGTCTTCTTCTTGTATAATCGCATCGCCAGCAGGATGCCGCAGATTGCGATTGCAACCGATGCAACCATCAACCCGATCTCAAGTCCCGCACTCGCCTCACTGAATGAAACCTGCGCAGTTTGTTCGCCTTGCTCCAGGACTGGCGCAAGCCAATGTTCAAGCGTTGCATTTCCGCCGAGGACGTGCGGTATGTTGAGAAATCCTCCCACGATTGAGAGAGCCGCCAGTACGATCAATGGCAGCGTCATGTGCCAGCCCGCTTCATGCGGTTTGTGGTGCTCAGCATCGAAGCGTTCTTTACCGAAGAACGTGAGGAAGACAGCGCGGAACATGTAGAACGCTGTCATCATTGCCGCAATTGCCCCCATGAGCCACAGCAGCACACTTCCGCGGCTGAACGCATTCCAGAGAATCTCGTCTTTTGAAAAGAATCCAGCGAATGGCGGAATGCCGCTGATCGCAAGCGTCGCAATCATAAACGTCCAGAACGTGAAGGGCAGATACTTTTTCAGACCACCCATCTTCTGCATGTCCTGCTCGTGATGCATCGCTTCGATCACTGCACCCGAACCAAGAAAAAGACAGGCCTTGAAAAATGCGTGAGTCATCACATGAAACACGCCGGCAGTGAACGCACCAACGCCGAGAGCGAGGAACATGTAGCCAAGCTGCGAGATCGTCGAATAGGCCAGCACCTTCTTGATATCATTCTGGAAGATGCCGATGATCGCGGCAAACACTGCGGTGGTTGCGCCCACCGCTGCAACAACGCCCATCGTCACAGGCGCAAGCGCAAAGAACATGTTAGAGCGAGCGACAAGAAAAATGCCGCTCGTCACCATCGTTGCTGCATGGATCAGTGCAGAGACCGGTGTCGGACCAGCCATCGCATCCGGAAGCCACACGTAAAGCGGGATCTGTGCGCTCTTGCCGGTGCAGCCAAGAAAGAGCATTAGCGTAATAAAACCAATGGTCCAGTCGCCGCCGTGCATGCCCGCAACAACGCCGAGATGCTTTGTGCCATCAATGACATTGCTGCCCGAACCAAGTAGGTCGAGATAATTCAAGCTGCCATAGGCTGCAAGCATCGCTCCCATCGCGACGAGAAAACCGAAGTCACCAATACGATTGACGATAAAAGCCTTCTTTGCCGCATCGGTATTCTTCTTCTCTTCGTACCAGAATCCGATCAGAAGATAACTGCAGAGTCCTACGCCTTCCCAGCCGACGAACGTCCAGAGAAAATTATCCGCCATGACGAGCTGGAGCATCATGACGATGAAGAGATTCATATAGGTGAAGAAGCGACCAAAGCCACGGTCACTCTTCATATAGCCGATCGAATACAAATGGATCAGCGCACCGACGCCCGTGATGATTAGCATGAAAATGATCGAGAGCTGATCGATCAAAAAGCTGATTCCGACGTGGACCTTCCCGACATCGAGCCAGTTAGCGAGGACATAATGAATCGCTCGATCGTCTGAAGGCTTCTGGAGCATCTCCACGAACACGCCAGCGGAAATCACAAAGCTGATGAACACCGCGAATGTTGCGATCCAACCGGAGAGCTTCCCTAATCGCGATCCGAAGAACGCATTAATGAGAAAGCCCGCGAGCGGAGCGAAAACAATTACGGGGATCAGTTGTATCACGAATTGATGCTTGTTGTCTCGTTGGTTAGAGTCTCAAAAGATTGATCTTGTCGATTTCGACGGTTTCCTTATTGCGGAAGAGCGCGATGACGATCGCAAGTCCTACCGCAGCTTCAGCGGCTGCTACGGTCATCACGAAGAAGACGAGTATTTGACCGGTCTGATTGCCAAGGAATTGAGAAAACGCAATGAGCGTCAGGTTGACAGCATTGAGCATCAATTCGATGCACATAAAAATGATGATCGCGTTTCGGCGAAAAAGTACGCCTGCGGTGCCAATAATAAAAAGGACGGCGCTGACGGCAAGATAGTTGGTGAGTGTGGTCATGCTTGGGTTAGACGAGCCGTTTCTTTGCCAGGATGATCGCCCCTACTGCTGCCGAGATCAGAATGATCGATGCCATCTCAAATGGGAATGAGTAGTTCGAGTAGAGCATCTCTCCGATCGATTCAGTCGTACCAAGCACACCTGCGTTCGCATGAATTGTGTGGGGCAGCTTATCCGACGACATGAAGATCGCAGCCAGGATCTGAGCCATTATCCCAAGCGTGGCAAGCAATCCGGCGACAGTCTTCCAATTACGAGAGATCTTGAATTCTTCTGCGGAGAGATTAAGGAGCATGATGACAAACAGCACTAGCACCATGATGGCACCAGCATAAACTGCAACCTGCACCACAGCAAGGAATTGGGCCTGAAGTGTAAGATAGAGCCCGGAGAGGCAAACGAAGGTGAGCACGAGCATCAGAGCACTGACGACAGCACTCTGCCGCGTTACACATAGAAGAGCAGAGGCAATCGCGCCTATACTCAAGATCCAAAAGATGATCTCACCGATCTCCATTCAGTCTGGCACAAAGAAAAGAAGACACCCGAACCAAAAGCCGGTTGCCTAACGCAGATTCGTGTGAGAATTCTCCCGAGAAATGCTTTTGATGAGCCGTTGTGTCAGAAACCCAATGAAATCCAATTTGAACTTATTTGAAGTAATAATGCACTCCTATGCTCGGCAATGGCAGAATCACGCCGTCGGGCTCGAATAGCGTGATCATCAGATTTAGCGATAATCCGATCGCGTTGCTTTGCGACATTTCGTAGCCAATGCCGATTCCAAGCCGAGTTGGACTTACGAGCTGATTGCCAACCTTTGCGCTATCGTTGCTGCCGTAATAGTATTCTCCGATTCCAAAGACAGCATAGAGTCGGTTCGATGCTACCGAAAGATCGTATTGAAACTCAGCACCGATATCCCACATCGCGATTCCACTGGTCTTGAACGGACCCCCAGTGATCTGGTACGCGATCGGAATATTCGCAAGATGATGCTTGAACGAAAGGCCCAACCCACTGCAAAGACTTGCTGCCAGTCCAACTCCAAAGACATTCTCGCTAAATCGCGTGATCCTTGGTGCGAGCGAATCGGTGCGTGTAGTCTGCGCTGACGCCACTGATGACGTTAGTATGATAGCGGCGGTGATTATAGCGAAACAGCTTCGTTTCATAGTGTGTATAGTTACAGAAAGACGTTCTCAAGTGCACAATTAGGGCCAAATGCGATTTAGCGTTCGAGGAAATGGGATCGCTTCTCGAATATGATCGAGTTCGCAGACCCAGAGTACGAGCCGTTCAAGTCCCAATCCAAAGCCTGCATGCGGCACTGATCCATACTTGCGCAGATCGAGGTACCATTCGAATGCCTCCATTGGCAGATTGTGCTCTTTGATCCTCTGCACGAGCGTGTCATAGTCATCTTCTCGCTGCGATCCCCCAATGATCTCGCCGAAACCCGGAAAGAGTACATCCATGGCGAGCGCCTTGTCCGGTTCGTTCGGATCGCGCTTCATGTAAAACGCCTTGACTTCCGCGGGGTAGTGATGCACGATGACCGGCTCCTCATAGATAGAAGTCAGCGCCACTTCATCATACGCACCAAAATCGTCTCCGTACGTAAAACGCTTAAATGTTGGAGGCAGGTCTTCCGTACCCTGCGCGAGCTTCTCGTCCCAATACTTATCAAGGATCTTTGCGGCTTCATCATAATGGAGCCTTTTAAAAGGCTTGAGCACATTCCGTAGACGTGTCTCCAATTTCCCAGTGCCTTCGTCGAGGATCGCCAATTCCGGTTTTCGCTGTTCAAGAACGCGAGTGACGACAAAGTGAACGAATTCCTCTGCAAGTTGCATATCGCCTTCGAGATCCATGAAGGCAACCTCAGGCTCGACCATCCAGAATTCGGTAAGATGGCGCTTCGTCTTGGACCGCTCCGCACGGAATGTCGGGCCAAATACATAGACTTTGCCAAGTGCCATCGCCCCCGCCTCCGCATAAAGTTGGCCGGACTGCGAGAGGTACGCCATCCCTTCATCAAAATACTTTGTCTCGAAAAGTGTGCTCGTGCCTTCTGCGGCATTTGGCGTAAGGATTGGAGCATCAAAAAGAATGAAGCCGCGATCGTCAAAGAAATCCCTGATCGCCTTGACGAGCGTATGCCGAATTCGCATCGTTGCCCATGGCCGAGTAGAACGATGCCAAAGATGGCGGTTCGCCATCAGGTATTCAATGCCATGTTCCTTCGGGGTGATGGGATAGTCAGCCGTCAGTGCGATGGCCTCGACCTTCGAAGCGAAGAGCTCGATGCCGCCAGGTGCGTCCTTCTGCGTCTTCTGGACTTTGCCGGTAACGGCAACGGCCGATTCCTGCGTCAGGCGATCACCAACCGCGAAGCTCTCTTCATCTACGGCATTCTTCATCACGACGCACTGACAGAGGCCGGTACCGTCCCGGAGGATCAGGAACTGGATCTTTCCACTGGAGCGCTTATTATAGAGCCATCCACGAAGGGTTACTTCCTCATCAATATGCTTCGAAAGGTCCTCGACGTAGATCTCCTGTTTCATGAATCGCTCGTTGGTCTCGAATTCGGTGGATTTTACAGAGTTGCAAATATACGGGCAGGGGTTGATGCGAGACTGAGTCGGGATTCGCGCCGGCAAATTGCTTTCCGAGGGCACTTTAGGCTTGCCGGGGGCGGTTTAGAGCCGCGGAATTAGAGTGGGAGCCCGTAGCTCAGTGGTAGAGCATCTGACTTTTAATCAGAGGGTCGTCGGTTCGATACCGCCCGGGCTCACTTTTTGCATTGCTTCGCGCAGTGATTCGTCCCTCGAGGCAAACACTCCCGTGAAGGTACCGTTGTGGAGCTCCTCGGGACGTTTCGAGGGGATCTCTCATTGATTTATTTACCCATTCATTAGATACATTTATGGCAATTTCACGCACGTCCATGGCAGCGATGCTGGCGGTCGGACTTTTGGTTGCAGGCTCGATGAGCAGCTGCAAAAAGACAGACGAAACTGTAAGCCTGGATTACAGTACCAAAAAAACTTCTGCTGACAAACTCCTCAGCGAGATTGCGACATCTTCAGCCACAATGAAAGCTGACCACCAAAAATGGATGTCGGACCTTGATGCTCAGGCTGCAAAGCCGAAGGCGGATACTGCCAGAGCCAACGCACTCAAGCAGGAGATCCGTAAAATGGATGAGGACCTCGCCAAAGTTGCTGCCCTTGAGGATAGCGCGAGAATGTATGAGAATGCTCCCACTGATAACGCTGATAAGCTCAAAACTGCCAACGATCGTCTGGGTGTCAACTTCGATGATCTTTCAAGCAAGTGGAAAACACTCGTCGACGAGAATGGCAGACTCCAGGGCGACATCCAAACATTCCTCGCCGCCGATGCTGGCAAGGCAATGAAAGCCGATTCGGGGAAGGTCACCACCGTGAAAACTACTGGCGAAAAGCACGTTTCAACTGATGGCAAAAAGACCACCACTACGACAACAACCACAACGACCACTACGCCTCCAAATACTCACGAGACCCAGCAGCACACACCTGGTCTCCCGCGTCACTCTGCAGGTACGACGACGAAGTAATCTGCAGTCTTGATTTTCCGAAGCGGGGCCTCTGGCTCCGCTTTTTTTTTGCTGAATTTGGAAACAAGTTGAACAGATAGGTGTAGTCTACTCGTAAGTCAATGCAATCATCTGCCACTAAATGTTCTCCCGATCCGAAGCCAATCCGCTGAACTTGATGCGTCACCCCTTCCTCGTCGTGATTATTCTCCTCTTCGCCTATTGTGGACTGGCATCGAAGGGATATGGTCAGCGCGGAGGATGCGTGATTTCCGGTCTTGTCACGGATAGTACCAGTGGCGAGGTTGTGATCGGAGCAAACATCGCTCTGGCTGAAGACTCAAATAGTAGAAGGGCCTTGCGAGGGGCGGTAACGAATAAATTTGGCTTCTACGCGATAAGTCAAGTCGAGCCAGGCAATTACTTTTTAACGGTGAAAGCACTGGGTCACCGACCGCTCGTTCGGCACATTATGATCGCACCAACTCAATCCTCGCTGCGGCTCGATCTTGAGCTCGAGACAGAATTTGTAACATCGGATGTAATCATTGTAGAGAGTGACTCCGACCGAGGCAGTGAACACGCTATAAGCACGACTAACATTCGGCCGGATTTTATTCAAAAACTTCCGGCGCTCGGCGGAGAAGTAGATGTACTGAGAGCACTGCAATTACTTCCAGGTGTACAGAGCGTTTCTGAGATCTCGAGCGGCCTCTATGTTCGCGGTGGTTCGCCCGACCAGAATCTCTACCTATTGGACGGCGCTATCATCTACAATCCATCTCACCTCGGCGGATTTCTTTCGACCTTCAACGCTGATGCTCTCAACGACATACGATTAATAAAAGGCGCGTTCCCGGCAGAATATGGTGGCAGGCTTTCGAGTGTACTCGATCTTACTACACGAGAAGGATCTCGAGAACATCTGCATGGTTCTGCTGGGCTGAGTTTGATCGATGGAAGGTTGAATATCGAAGGGCCTATCGGAAACGATGTTTCCTACATGCTTTCGGGAAGAAGAATGTATCTCGACCTTCTGCTGCTTGCGGTGCCCGATCGATCGATTATTCCGACTTACTATTTCTACGACTTGAACGGCAAAGTAACCTTTCGTTTGTCGGGATCAGATAAACTGTCGGTCAGCGGCTACCTCGGACGCGATATTTTTGGGGCGCCGCCTTCCGTTCAAGACTCCGGAAACTTCGCGGTGAGCTGGGGCAATTCGACTGGCAATCTTCGCTGGACGCATATTGCAACTCCAAATCTGTTTACCAATTTTTCAGCGATCTTCACTGATTATCATTTTTCGACGCTCGTCCAGTCCTTAACAGACACATCGAGCGACTTCAAGTCGACATCAGGTATCCGGGACTACATGATCCGTGCTGAAGCTGAATATCTGATGAACGACGAACACCATTTCAAGGCCGGCATCGAAGCGACCGAGCACCGATTTCGCGCAGACGCGACAGCCCAACTCTCCCAGTTCTCATCGATCGATAGGACACCGACGATCATCAACGCATTTGATGGATCGATCTATGGACAGGATGAATGGAAATGGGGCAATAGATTCAAAGGCAATGCTGGCCTCCGGCTGTATTATTTCCAGGGTGGAAATTATTTCCGAGCAGAGCCACGGCTGTCGATGAAGTATGCGCTAGACGACAATTTTTCTCTCACCGGCGCTTTCAGTATCGCTGATCAATTCTTGCACTTGATCGTCCGCAATGATATTTCCCTTCCGACTGACGTGTGGTTTCCTTCAACTCAGACCATCAAATCGGAAGCTGCACAGCAAGGCGTGCTTGGTATTGAAACATCGATATTGGGTCAAGATTATTTTTTGAGCGTCGAAGGCTATTACAAGTCGATGCAGAACCTCTACGAGTATAAAGACACAGCCAACTTCAGCCTGGATGTACCGTTGGAGAATTCATTCACAGCAGGCAGCGGCGTTGCGTACGGCGTCGAGCTGTTCCTGAACAAACGCGTTGGTCCACTCACAGGTTGGATCGGCTACACGCTTGCCTGGACGCGCCGCACGTTTCCTGAACTCAACAATGGCAATCCGTTCTATCCGAGATATGACCGAAGACATGACATCAGCATCGTCCTCACCTACAAAGTAAATGATCGCTGGGAATTCGGTGCCACATGGATGTACGGCACAGGGCAGGCCGTTACGGTGCCGACGAATCAGTATGTGTTCGATCCGATCAACCCAGTTGATCGCTTTTCTTATTACAACAACTACTCATATGGTTATGGCGATCGGAACAACTATCGATTACCGGCATTCCATAAGTTGGATATCAGTGCAACTCATTCATTCACATGGTTCGGTCTGCCGTGGAAGCTGATGCTGGATGTCTACAATGTCTACGCTCGGCAAAATGTTTTTTTACAGAATATCGAACGAACATATACATACGATAATCTTGGTAATCGTACCAGCAGCATTCAAGTGCATCGCGTGACGCTCTTTCCAATCATCCCAACCTTCGGACTCTCATGCGCTTTCTAACATTCCTCTCCTTCATTGCCGCAACGTTGCTGATTGCCGGGTGCGAATCGCTTAGCAATCCAACGGACCTGCCCTATGAGGAATTGCTCGTTGTCCGCGGAGTCCTGACCGCAGGACATATCATCGATTCGATTCAGATCGAAAGGACACTCCCGCTAACCGCGCACATTTCCGGTAGTGGATATAACCATGATACCGCGTCGTTCCTGCCAACTGCAAATGCGACCCTGAGCTTCAATGGAACACCGATGGGATTGCGGTACAAGGGAAACGGTTATTTCACGAGCGATTCGATTGTTGCTCAACCAGGCGTGACATACTCTCTCGACGTTTCGGCAGATGGCAAACATGCATTTGCGCAGACGATCATACCGCACTATGTAACCTTCGATTCGATCGGTATCAAGATCGATTCCGGCAACGGAAGGCCTCCGTTAGTTACTCTCAGTATTGATTTTAGTCACGATCCATACGCACCTTATACTTACTACGCATTTACTTCCGATTCGCTGGGAGTCTACCAATTCTATTCTCTGTGGACTTGCAGGCTTGATACTTCCATCGAACGCGCAACCATCGCCAATATCAGCGCTGAGTTCTTCAATACGACTGATTCAACGATCATCCATCGCCAGCTCTCGAAGACCACACTTGGTGTGATTACATTCGATCGCGCTTATTACGATTACTTCCGAAGCAGTAATTTTGGATTTTATGCTAACGGCACTGATCTCCCCTTCTCAAGTTCAACGCACAACACGAACGTAATTTGGAACGTGCATGGTGATGGCTTTGGAATGTTCGTCGGGAGGGCGATCACGATTGTGCATCTACATTGACACCGCTGGCGGCGAGCGTGAGCGCTTGACGCACGATCCACCCATCACTTATGTTAAGTGAGCAGTGGTTTCAGGGAAGTTCTCAACGACTGATCTCTTCTCCACAAACAATCCTTTGAAATTTGCGCATTCGATTAAGGATACAGCGATCCTTGTCGGTCGGACATCGAACGCAGAAGTATTGCTACCGTCACCTCATACGTATTCGCTTAGCGCTCCAATCCCGAATCCATTTAACTCCTCGACATCGCTTCCGATCGAACTCAAGAACGCAAGCAGGATCACGGTCACGATCGTGAACATACTTGGAGTCGAAACAACATTGATCCGCGATCGACTAATGAAGGCAGGCGCTGCCTCGCTGCCACTTGATCTTCATGGCTATCCTGCCGGAATCTATCAGGCGAGAGTGCTCGTCAATGGGGTCTTCGCTGGCTCACAGAAGCTGGTGAGGATTTCGGAGTAAACGAAATCCTACTTCGAATGATGAAGTAGACCGGACGAGGACGGCCACCTTCACGTCTCCCCTTCTCGCGATTCATCGCTTAAGCCATTCCTCAAGCGGCTTCCAGTAATATTCGATCCAGCCTTGCTTGATCGATTCGAATTGCGCTGCTGGGATCCCGGTCTGCGTGAATGTGAGTTTGGTCTTGCTACGCCCGGCAGGCGAGAGCGAAAACGTTGCTTTGGAATAATGCTCTGCCGGCCAATCGGAGCCGCGCCAGTTCTGGACGATCTTTCGATTGGGCACCAACTCTAGGTTTATCCCTTGAATATATCCGTCTGACGCAGTGAAACTTCCTCCAACCTTCGTGCTCACTTTCGATTTCGAACCTGTGAACTGCGAGTGCTTGCGTGAATCCATAATCGCTTCGTAGAGATCGCTCGCCCTTGCATTGAAGGTCCGCGTTTGACGCAGGTTTTTCGTTTTTAGCTCCGCCATTGCTGATCAGAACGAGAATGCATTCGAAAACGGATTGGCATTCGCATCCCGAGCCGTGAGCGGAGTCAAGCTCCACCGCTTCTCGATGAATGCGAGGATCGAGAGTGTTTCGTATTGTGTGTGATCGATAAAGCCAGTCTTTGCGAACGGAGAAATGATGATTCCTGGTACGCGTGTACCTGGTCCCCACTTATCGATTGTTGGCGGCGCGACATGATCCCAGAAGCCGCCATGCTCGTCATAAGTAATGATGATTACACAGTCATTCCAGTTCGGACCGTTTCGAACTGCATTGATGAGATCGAGTGTGTACTTCTCTCCTTTTGCAAGATCGGTATATCCAGGATGTTCGTTGTCATCGCCGAGTGGCTTTACGAAAGACACTGCAGGCAATGTACCTGCGGCAGCAGCAGCTCGAAAATCAATTTCGTCCTTCAAGTGATCCTTCTTTGCTTGCGTACCATCGGCAAAGTTTGCATAATAGGCAAACGGCTGATGGTGGAATTGGAATAGCTTATCGGGAGTACCGCTTAGAGCATTATTCCAGCCCCCCGAGTACCATGCCCAGGTAATATTTGCAGCCGAAAGACGATCGCCGATCGTGGGATTGGTCTGATTAGGAACGAGTTGTGCGGCAGGTACCGATGATGGGTGGGGTGTATTGACCGTGAAGGAAGTATTAATCGCAAATCCATCCGGCGAGACAAATCCATCCTGGATGACCTTTCCATTTGCATCTAGCTTTGCGACCACCGAGGTCGGGGCATTCGGAAATGTTGGCGGAGCGGCGGCGATGAAGAACTGGTGATTGAGGAAGGAGCCTCCGAACGCACTATGGAAGAATCTGTCACATAGCACATAGTGCTTCGCTTCAACGGCAAGCGGAAGTTCGGCGGTGTGATAAAAGCCGACACTTAATCCCTTCGCATCGCTGATCAGCGCATATTTATCCATCTTCCCGCCATCGATCTGTCCCTGCTCCTGGTAGTAGCGATGCACAAGATCACTTGTGAGGCTATCCCATGGACGATACTGATCGATATTAAACGGTTTGTTTGGAAGATTATTGGGATACGGCGAGCCAGTTACAAACGGCAGTACCGCCATCGGATTCCCTGCGGAATCGACTTGCGTTTGAGTAGCTGACGCATTCGCGAGGCCGTCTGCACCTGCAAATTCTCCGTACAGATTATCAAAGCTGTGGTTCTCAAGGTAGATCACGACGACGTGATTCACTTTGTTAATGCCTGTCGCTGGAGGCGTGCCCGGCGTGTTCGAATCTTTACAACCGGTCAGAAAAAAGAAAAGTGAGAGCGCGATACTAAACATGACAGAATTGCGTGATCTGAGAAGCGATTGGTTGTGCGAATATACCGGTGACATGCGAGCGGTCAGGATTGTACGTGAGATTGCCAGCCTCCGAATGAGGCGATCCTTTCCGCTCATTCGCGAGCGCAATGAGCGGAACAAGGATTTTGTTATTTGACCGCAAAACTATTTTTCGCACATCAATAAAACGTAACCTTTGTTTTACCTTGGCATTACCAATGCAAATTCTCTTCGTAAATAGATTGGTCCCGCAGGGAAGTGCTGAGTTCTATCCAGCATGCAGCCGCGATGCGCAGCTGCATGTGTTCGCAGTAATTGGTGAGAATCAGTCCAGGCGCCGGTGGTTCAGATGATCTAATGTTTGATCACCAGAACATTAAACTGCGCACTGACGGGGATGAAGGTTCCTAAGCCACCCTCATTAAAGATGACCCACTTTCCTGCCCCAACCAGGTAATAGACTCCAATCGGAAAGTTGCAAAAAATGGGCATCGCAGGATTCTGAAGCGGCGTGACGAACAACGAAGCACTTGGATCGCCATCAGTGAGTGCATTCGTGATCACTGTATAATTCAGCGCGATGTTGGCAGGAGTAGCGGTGTGGATAAAGGCAGGCTGATTCCCACCTGTCACTTTTATCGCTCCATTGTTGACCTCAAGCGATGTGCCCGCACCAACTCCGTTGAATGTTGACTTCACTCCTGGCCCTCCGCCACTCGATCCGAAAACTCCTGGACCAGCACCGCTCGTGACTCCTTCAATCGCAGGATTTGCATTCGAAGAATTCGTAACCGTGAAGGATCCAGCTATGCCGTTCGTGCTCGTTCCTCGCACTCCATTGCCATTGGTCGATGAGCCATCGACACCGGAATGCGAAGCGTCATACGAGATCCCCGCAACACCATTGCCAACATTGCTGAACCCAGTGATTCCTGCGCCAGCACTAAACGTTGTGTTGCTGCTTCCATCCGTCACGACTCCGAAGACTCCGCCGCTCGAACTTCCGCCACTTGCAATGAGACCAAAGCTATTCGTCGAGCGTGCAGTGATCGCACCAGCGCCGCCAGCGCCGTTACTACTTGCGTCAACAATAAGCGTCGACTGCGTGCTGCTTGAAGTGTCAACATTCCGCAACCACATTAACCTGCCGGTCCCTCGCTGCGTGATTGCAAAAAGTAGGTTGGCACTCGAATCGCTGACATTAAACGGGAGCGCGAGCGTGGCCGTAGGCGGCGGCGCGTAGACAAGTCCGCTTCCGTTATAAGTAATGACGTTTCCCGAGCCTGCACCAAAAGTGCTGAGCTTCGTCAGCGGGATGGAAGCATTCGGCAAAGTTAGATTCGCGACTGGGCCGCTTGGATTTGCAATGCCGATGGAGCCATCCGTGCTCTGTACTCCCTGCATTCCTGTTCCTCCCACGCCTGATGAGCTGATGAGAATCGTATCACCATTCGGGACTACAGCCGTGTTACCACCGCCCATTAGCGTGATCCTTCCCACACGTCCGTTCAGTGAAGTCACACCTTTTATCCCGGGCGTCGAAAGTGAATCTGCCGTAACTGCATGCGTCGCAAGAATCGCATAAGGGGCGGGATCGATCTCTGTCTTTGGCGTCAGCTCGTTGCCCCCGCTCGGAGTGATGCCGAGATAATACATCTCATGAAAATCCATCGACAGAGGAAACGCTGGATCTTGTCCAAGAGGCACACTGAAGATGCCATTACTCAGCGTCAGCGTCTGTGTGGACGTCCAGAGTGTTGCTCCGGCTGAGTTATAGATCTTGAATGTGATCTGGCGCGAACCGTTGACGAGTTGATTATTCTCAAGCAGTGTTCCTTGATAGGTAAAAACCCGTTTCAGTTGAGCGTTTACCGTGAGTGGAATGGTCAGAAGATTTACAAAAAGAGCAGCAGTAAAAAGGAGCGTACGAAGTAAAGAATCAAAATGTCGCATGGCCTGATCGATTGGAGTTTTTCAGACGGTATTAAAACCCGAAAGGATGAGGGACACCCATCGGGGAAGCCGAAATATACCGCTTTAGAGAACGAAAAGCAAGTCCCGAAACGAGCTCCTGAAGCTCAATGCATGAGCCTGGCACATGCCTCCGCAACCCGTTCGCCGTCCATCGCTGCGGACACTATTCCTCCCGCGTAACCTGCGCCCTCTCCTGATGGAAAAAGACCCGAAACCTGCGGATGCATGAGCGTTAACTTGTCACGAGGGATACGTACCGGTGAAGATGTTCGAGATTCCGGAGCGACAAGCACTGCTTCATTGGTATAGTATCCACGTCGTTTTTTCCCATAGGCTCGCAGACCTTCGCGTAATCGTTCAGCAACAAATGGAGGAAGCACACTATTCAGATCTGCACTGACGACGCCAGGCGTGTATGATGTGACTGGAACATCGCTCGATGTCCGTCCTTCAACAAAATCGATCAGTCGCTGTGCCGGAGCTCGCTGGGTGTTTCCGCCGGCGACCCATGCAGCATGCTCTACTGATTCCTGGAATCGCATCGCGGCTAATTCTTCGTGCGCTTCGAATTGTTTGAGATCACTTAACTCGACGCTGACCACCACACCGGAATTCGCGAATGGATTGTTACGCTTCGAAGGCGACCAGCCATTCGTTACGATTTCTTCCTGCAGCGTCGCACATGGTGCAATGACGCCACCTGGACACATACAAAACGAGTAGACGCCTCGATCTTCCATCTGTTCGACAAAGCTGTAAGAGGCAGGCGGCAGGAATGGTCCTCGCTCGGCACAATGATATTGCATCTCGTCGATCAATGATTGCGGATGCTCGATCCGCACACCCAGTGCGAACGGCTTTGCCTCGATCGATATCTTCTTCCGCTGTAACAACTCGAAGATGTCACGTGCTGAATGACCCGTTGCTAGTATGAGCGCCTTGGCCTCGTGATAATCTTCATGTTGATCACGAACACCTGCAAGTGCTCCGTTCTTGATCTCAATGTCGGTCACGCGTCTATTAAAATGTATCTCACCACCAGCATGCAGTATGCGCTCGCGCATGCTGACGATGATCTGTGGAAGCTTGTTGGTGCCGATGTGCGGATGAGCATCGACAAGAATATCTCGCGGCGCACCGAACTCGACGAAGGTTTCAAGAATGCGCTGAATATTTCCGCGTTTGTCGCTACGTGTATAGAGCTTACCATCAGAGTACGTACCTGCACCGCCTTCTCCGAACGCATAATTGGAATCGGGATTGACGATGCCTTCGCGATTGATCAGTGCAAGATCGCGACGTCGCGCTCGCACATCTTTGCCGCGCTCGAGAATCACAGGCTTTACGCCAAGCTCGATCAGACGAAGCGCTGCAAAGAGTCCGGCCGGGCCAGCGCCTACGATAAGAACTCGATTTGCATCATTGACGGGAGGATAATGCCTGAAAATGAGCTGCGGTGCTGGAGGAGATTCGTCAACGAACAGTTCGACCTTCAGCAAGACTTTCGGCTCTCTGGACCGCGCGTCGATCGAGCGCTTCAGAACCTCCACGTGCGAGACGCGTGCGAGTTCGACGTTAGCTTCGCCAGCCGCCAATCGTTTGATCTCATTTGGATCAGCGGCGACCTCGGGTTTCGTTGTTAGCTGGATAGTAATTCGCATCGGGAGATGCGAACACATCTCAATCGGTCAAAAGTCCTGTTGGCTATTTCGGTTTTCGGAACCAGACGTATCTCTCTTCACCAGCGGAGCCCCCGGTAAACATCGTCGACAAGTCGAGATGCCAATGGAGCGTATTGGTGACAGAATCAACCTCCGCTGATGCATCGTGACTCAATGCCTCTGGCACCTGAACATTGTACTCAAGCGAGAACATATCGCTCATCATTCCGCTGAACATTCCCATCATCTTGCTAAGGCTATCCATCATGTGTCCAGAGCCAGACGAATCATCATCTCCGTTTGCATCACGAAGCACCGGATGATAAAGAGTATTCGAGATCGTCGCATGGCGAGGGCGATTGAACTTCAGCTTTTGAAACATCGGTGGACGCGAGCGCTCGGGAAGACTCTGCATGAATTCATCAAATCGATCAAAGCTATTGTGCAGTGTGATCTTGACGGAATCCCCTGATTCCGAAATCATCATCGGAGAAACCTTCTCGACGGGCTTTGCTTTCTTCTTCTTTTTTGAATGTCCGGAAGTCACTGCTGTATCAGTTGACGGAGAAATGACGATCGAATCAAGATAGCTATACGACGTAAGTTCTGTTGTCATGATGTAGTGAAGTCCACTATAGGTCGGAGTGTCCATCGCAGTAACACTCTTGACGAAGGACTTCCCTCTTCGAAGTTTCACTTGATCGGCAAAGAGGATCTCGCGTATGGCGTCAGCGTGAAGCTTATCCCAGATTGGCGACTTCCGTTTTTCGCCAAAGAGCAACGTCGGCGCGGTTGTATCCTTCCCGGCGGCAGCCATATCAAGCATGAGACGGTCGATCACCATATCCTCGATGTACGTAACCGATCCGTCCGAGTGAATGATGAGGCTAATAACGCCATTCAGGCATCCGCTGGAACAGACAGCGAGGATCAGAAATGCTACAGCCAGGCTGGCACGGTGGATGTTCATTGTCGTAGATCAAAGAGCGCGATCTCGCTCGCAGTTATGCGAATATAGCTAAGACTGGACACTACTCAATTACTACCTAACGCGTAACTACTGCCCTGTTTCCGGTATTACTTCATCGATGAGGCCTGTTGCGATCTGCGCGACACTCTGCATTGATTTTAACTACTAGCTTATCATGGAATCATTGGCTACCACATTACACGGTCCGCTTCGCTGGAAACCGCTTGCGCAACTTGTCATCACGCTCTGCGCGCTCTGTCTTCTCTCTGCAACAAAGATTGTCGCTGCTCCATCGTACCAAACGCAGCCGTCCGATACACTCACGTTTAACTCACAACTCGGTGCCACCGATAGCTCCAGAGTTGAGGTGTGGTCAGGCTCTGACAGTAACCGCATTGACACCACACATCAGGGGACGATCAACGTGAGCGTGACCGGAACAGGATTCAGCCTGGTCACTGCTTCGAGTTTTTACCATAAAGGGGTCTCGGAAATCTGGGTGCGCTTTCACCCTACTTCGCTTGGTACGCACTTCGGAAAGCTGATCCTGACATCATCGCTCGGCAATGATACTGTCACCCTGCAAGGCTACACATTTGCGCATCAACCGGTATCGATCAATCTCTATGGATCCAGATTCGATACGATCGCCCCAAACACACTTCAGTGTTACTGGATGACGATCTACAACCCGAATGATTCCGCTGTCTTGCTAGACTCGCTTACAACGTTTGCGAATGGACTTGCTTCGTATCGCATCGCACTCGGCTCACATCCATCGCTGCCTCATCTACTTCGTGGCTGGGACACCGTTGGCTTCTATCTTTGCGTCAATGATTCGGGATTGACTTCGCAAACCATATCAGGCGGTGCGACCCTCTACTATACCGATGCATACGGAGTGCATGATAACGCAGCCATCACACTCACTTTAGTTATTGCGGCTAACGGCGGCGCATGTTTCGAAGCCATGACCGGCTCGAACGGCCAACTCCAATTTTATCAGGAGTTGACCGACACAACGGTCAAGCCTCTCATCCTCCACAACATCTCATCGGCGCCGCTTGTGATCTCCGGAGCAAAAATCTCCGGAGCCGAATTTAGCTTCAAGGGCACACCCTATCCAGATACAGTCGCTGCTGGTGCATACGACACTGTGCAAGTCCAGTTCGGTACTTCAGGATTCCAGTACGGAAACTATCCGACCGGCTCGTTGAG
The DNA here is from genome assembly GCA_013287605.1 of Ignavibacteria bacterium. GTDB lineage: Bacteria > Bacteroidota > Ignavibacteria > Palsa-1295 > Palsa-1295 > JABDDM01. Next base: position 50,859 of record JABDDM010000006.1, read on the forward strand.
TCTCAGCATAACAGGAGTCAACTCGTTGCCACCTTGTACCTACTTCGACTATGGTATGACGGGCAGCATTTACCTGCCAGTTGAAGATTCGAGCTATGTCAACATGTTTCCCGATAGCTCGGTTACCTTGTCGATTGGCTCTACGCACGAGCATTCCCTCCACTTATTCTTTTTCAAGAATAACGGATCGACCAACGTGCGCGTCACGAGCGTCAGCTTCACGGGATCTGATTCCTCATACTTCAATGTCGCTTACGCATATCGATTTGATACGATTGCGCCCGGCGGTACCCTCTTCCTGCTTGTCGAGCTCAATGCTCCAACGCAGCGCACGTACAAAGCCGATCTGGTCCTGACGATTCAGAACGGACTTGTTTCTCAGCATTTCAGGATCAATGCAACGCGCAGAAGCGCGACGCAAGGTGTTGCTCCGATTGCGTTTGCTAACCAGCACGACTTCAACGTATCTCCAAATCCTTCGCATGGCACGCTGAACATCGAAGTTCCTGGCGCACGCGAGGCAACGATACAAGTCTACAATGTTCTTGGAGCACTGGTGGCTTCGCAACACGCGACGTCATGGAGGTGGAATGAGAGTTCGTCTGGTCTACCAAACGGGACTTATGTCGTCAGAGTGATCGGCAAAGACCTCATCAATGCTACGTTTACTTCATCGAAGATGATCGTGATCGAACATTAAGTAATCCGTCAATTGGGGAGCGAGGAGGTCAGGCGATTGCCTGGCCTTCTTCATTTTATTTCTTGATCAGCCGAACGCTCTCTTCAAGGTTTGCAAACGGAACGATCGTTTCGCTCGTCGTATCAACCGGCCAACTCTGCACGATCGTGTCGACATCAAGGCCATACATCTTGATGCCATCGTACAACCCTTTTTGCCTGATGCTTGCAGCTCTCAGAGGCTTGTCTTTGCTGATCCCGATCAGATCATCTTCAAAGAGAAGCTTGTACTTCGGAAAGTAGTACATGAGATAGTCATCCGTATGCTGCGACATCGCGCCAATAGGCAGGATTTGCATCAGCACTTTATCATCTCCGATCTCGATCGTTGAATCGAACGTCTGAAGGCGCAGTGCTCTTGGCTCTTTCTCCAACAGATCCGGATGAAGATGATGAGTGAAGGTCACAAGTTGCCTTATATAGTTGGTGTCTTGTGGTTGCGACAGGATCGTCACACCTGCATGAACGAGTGCCCGAACGCCACCAAGATACCAGGGATGATGATGCCCAAACAGGAAGTACTTGATCTGCTTCTTTGGAAACAATTCGTGCGCCTTCGTTAAGATCAACTCACCGTTCTCTGCGCTCAGTGGTGCTTCAGCGATCAGAAGATAGTCTTTGAAATTGACCAGCAACACTCGAGTGGCCGCCGGTTGCAACTCAAAGAAATAGATGTGCTCGTTATATCTCGTTGAGGTGATTACCGGTTTTGCCTTTGCTGCTGGCGGAGCGAGATTGTAGCCTGTTGGAATCCGAGCGACAATGAGTGTCGAATCAGCTCTTATCGTTTCTCGCTTGATCCGAAGATCATTCATCAGAATCCCGAACGTGCGCTCTTCGACATGACTCGGATAACGAGACCGCCCGCTGCTGTCATACAAGAGATATTCGACACGCCTGACAACATCGCCCAACATATCGTCAGCGTACATAACATCGATCGTACTTACCAAGGAAGTTGCTGGATCGATAACAATCGTGATATGCCGATCGCCTGCGGCAACATAGAGGATCGAAGCTGTCTTGCCTGACACAAACTTGAAGAATCTACTTTCTGCCGAGCGAAGAAAATCCTGAAGAACGAGACGTGGCGTGAAGATCGAGGACTGATAGAGAAAGTCGTCACGATCGTCAGTCGTCGATGCGCCTGCTGTTGTGTCGCCGTAATCTATATCCGCAAACGTCTTTCGATCAAGATATTGATATGATGGAAATTTCTTGTCGTGCAGCAGCATCGTATCGGCGACGAAGAGTCCGCTGCCAGCATCGACGAGCATAAATCTTCCGCGCATTTGCCGATCAATCGTCTGCCATGGTTTTGGCGAGTGATAAAACCGGTGACGTTCGCGGGTATAGACAAACGAACCATTCGTCGATGCTAGCGTAGCTATAGTGTGCTCAACAAGTTGTTTTGCTTTCAGATAACTCGCGTGATGAGGATCAGCGCTTGCTCTAGCAACATAGGAGCAACAAAGGAGAAGGACTAACGCAGTTGGAAGAGACCGGGATCGAAACACTTGAGGACCTCCACTTCAATATTGTAGGAGCCGAGCAAAACACTCGGCTCCCACGTAGAGAACTTAGCCGTGAGCCTTGACTGCTTCTGCTGTATCGAGCTTCACACTTGGTCCCATGGTGCTCGAAAGCGCCACTGACTTCATGTACTGCCCTTTTGCCGTTGCTGGCTTTGCACGAAGGATCGTCATCAGGAACATGTTGATATTGTCAACCAGCTTATCGGCATCGAACGAAGCTTTGCCGACAGTCGAGTGGACGTTGCCACCCTTATCGACACGGAATTCGATCTTACCTGCCTTGACTTCCTTTACCGCTGTCCCGACATCCGTCGTGACCGTGCCCGACTTCGGGTTCGGCATCAATCCGCGCGGTCCGAGAATTCGGCCGAGCTTTCCGAGTTCACCCATCACTTCTGGCGTAGCGATGATGACGTCGGTATCTGTCCAGCCGCCCTTGATCTTCTCAAGGATAGTCTCGAAACCCGCTTCGTCAGCACCGGCTGCAAGAGCAGCTGCTTCCTGATTACGAGTCACGACCGTTACGCGGACGGTCTTGCCGATTCCATGTGGAAGCGAAACTGTGCCGCGAATGGCCTGATCTGCTTTGCGTGGATCGACGCCGAGCTTGATCGCAATATCGATCGACTCATCGAACTTTGCTGTCGCAAGCTTTTTCACCTGCTTGACTGCATCGTTGATCGCCATCGTCGACTGCTTCTCGCCGAGCGTCTTCTTAAGATTGTTGTAGCGCTTACCGTGTTGTGCCATTGTCTTATCCCTCCACGGTTAAGCCCATCGAACGGGCGGTACCAGCTACCATACTTGCTGCTGCTTCAATGGAAGCTGCATTCAAATCAGGCATCTTGAGCTTAGCGATCTCAGTTACCTGAGCCATCGTTACTTTGCCGACCTTCGTACGATTCGATTCCTTTGAACCCTTCTCGAGGCCGGAAGCCTTGAGCAACAGCACTGCTGCCGGTGGGGTCTTGGTAATAAAGGTAAAGCTCTTATCGGAGAAGACAGTGATGACCACGGGGATGATCATGCCGTCCTGTTTCTGCGTCTTCGCATTGAACTGCTTGCAGAACTCCATAATATTGACGCCCTTTTGTCCTAGCGCGGGTCCGACTGGCGGCGCAGGATTCGCCTTGCCGGCCGGGATCTGGAGTTTGATATATCCAGTAATCTTCTTAGCCATTGTTCTATACGGTTAGTGGTCCAAACGCCCGCCGCAAAGCGAAGCTCCCACAGTGATAAAAACTGACCATCCAATTGCTCAGGCGGTCTTAGGAATGCGGTTTTTTAACGGTTTTGAGCCGTCAAAGTTCCTTTCTCGGCAGGGAACAGGGAATAGGGACCAGGGAACGGTGGGTTCAGACACGCTGTGAAAACTTTTTTCATGAATAGTGGGCTTTTTGAATGATTTTTGGCGATCGGAGCTAACTCACCCTCAGCGCTGGGAGACATTGCAGTTTCCGAATTGCTAGAACTCAACGCCTATTTTATTAAGACGAAAGTCATTCTTAATCTCGCACTCGTATCGAAAACCCCATTCGCCGAGTAGTCCTCATGAGTAATGTTGTATTCGTGAGGCCTTCCAGTCGGCGCATAGTGAACATGATGGTGTTCCGCCGAAAGCACTAAATCCTTGGTTGGTTGGACGTCAACGAGGAGGATTGAATCGTGCAATACAGAATACGGGACGTTTTTGCATAGCAACTGGTCACTCAATTCATCACCAAAAATTGGAATTTGGCCATCCGCGTAATAAGAGCTGAATTGTCCGGAGATGAGCTGGTGAATTTGATCAACGAAAAAAACGCCGGAGTTAATGCCGTTACAAAAACTACTTGTATCAATGAGAGGCGCGTTATTACATGGTGCCCTTGAAACATCTGAATCGCCATAGCCTGGCAATCTTACAGAGTAAAGAGATGCAGTCATTGACCTCACCTTGACCTTGACGTATTGAGGTACGTTGGAGTCGTTAGGGCCCGAACTTGTCTTGCAAGCCCCAAGACCGACAAGTAGGAAGACGACAAGCAGATATTTATTCATGATCGTGTGAAGTCCGTATTTGAGCTAGCTATGCTTACTTTTCCAGAACCAGAGTTATCTGCCGATCGTGACAATCTCATTTGCTGAAAACAATCGTAAGCTTTAACCTCGCGGTTCCATCGAAGTCTGCTACCGTCGTATAATCCTCATGTGTTTCATGATAGTCATGTGGGGCGGGTTCCCAGTAGTAAGCATGATGGTATGCTGCCAAAGGCACTAGCTCCTTAGTAGGCAGAACGTCTACGAGTAGGATTGAATCATGCAGGATATAGTACGGCACTTGGTTCAACTGTAACATATCGGACCACAACTCGGCGCCGTTAGGAACCATACCCCAGGAATCCCAGGAGCGCAATTGACCAGAAATTACGAGGTGAAGCTTATCGATAAGAAGATAGCCTGAGTTATTTGTGTTAGCGTAGCTGCTCGTATCACCGAGCGTCGTATCCCTATACGGGTAATCACCTCGAATTGGCAATGTTATTGGGACAGCGCCATTGCTGTTTACAAAATTCGCTCCGGTAAGTGACGCTGTTATCGACCTCACCCTGACCTTGAGGAATTGAGGTGTGTCGGGTCCAGCAGGCATTTTGCATGCTCCAACGCCGGCTAAAAGGAGGATGACTGCCAGATATTTTTTCATGATCGCACGAGGTCCGTTCGTTGAAAGACTCTTGAGCAAGCGAAACAATATGAGGATGAGGGATTCACAACCATCCTCCTTTGCCGTATCGGCAGGCAAATAAGAAGCCTTACTCTCACTCAAGAACGCCGAGACAGGCCAATCGTTACACGCGAAGGTCCAATTAGACGAGTGAATGTCGCCCTCAGAACGAACTAGTCACGTAGAAACTGGTACTCCCGAACAGCCTCGCTGGCAACTGGCTGATCCGAAGCCTCATTTGACGTCGATTCAATTGCCGGATAGTTGAATCCTTCCTTATCAATCATTCCATGAGATTCCTCGTCGGGCTCGGAATGACATTCTGCAGATTCTGCACCTCCCGCACCCTCTGTCCAATCTTCCTCTTCGTCTATTTCGCAATCATCCGGCAGCACTACCACGGAGTCCGCCATCGCCTGCAGCTTTCCGAGCGGACCGCGACCCAGCCAACCTGCGTGCATGTTCTTTCTAACCTCCTGGGTAAAGATGACGATCGTCACAGCCAGCTCTCGCTGCCATTTCATTAACTCCAGGGCGATCGCATCTTTTTGTCGTTGGCTCATGGCGATAAATTCGAATGCATTGATCACGATGGTCGTGAATTGATTGTCTTTGATCAGCTTGCGGATCTTCTCAAGCTGCTCGGGCCAGGTGCCGATCGGACAATTCAAAATGCCGAACGGCATATCGGCGCGCAGCTCGACCAGTTTCTCGTCAAGCAGTTCGTGCGCCGCATCGCGAAGTGTCTCGAGTGTCGCGTAGCTATTGACATAGAGCACCCGGACTTCATCCGAGTTTTTCCAGGCATAAGGCGTCCCCGGTTTCGCCTTGTAGTCAAAGATCGCAATCCTCTCCGGTGCACCTAGTTTGAGCTCCTCTTCAGTCGCGAGCCGGGAGCGCGGATCCTTATCCCAGATGTAGCCCCCGCCTGCATACCCAGTGTTCTTGACGGGTGAATCATTCGACATACGAAGGGCCATCATGAGGCTCATCTTAATGTTCGTCCGAATATTTCGGCAAGCGATGATTTGTAATCCGTGCTTATGCGTAACAAACGCAGGCATCCCGCCCTTTTTCGTCGGAGTTTTATACTTAGGATCAGTCGATGAATAGATGACGGTCTTGGGTCCCGGTATCGAGGCCGCAGCCTCCATCTCAAGATCACCAAGCGGAAAAAACGTTATCGGAAGCGTGGAAGGAATATTCATAGTTGTAAATGTTAGGGAAGGGAATCCCGATGAAGGTTATTAACAGACTTAAGTAGAGCAACAAATAGCTCGGATGCCGGACGCCAGGGAATGGCGCGGGCTAAAATTTATTGATCAGACGAGGAGCTTGCCTCAATCCTTAAAACGCCCGGATAGAGCGTAAAGTTCCAGAATAGATGCCCTTTATGTATTTAGAAGTTAGTAATTCTCACTGAAAAACCACCCTTCCATAGACCTCCTTTTTTAAGAAAGGCCGATTGAGAGGGAACTCGCTACCCTTCACTCTGTTCATTCTCGTATGTGTAGCCACATGACTACGTAATGAATTTAAGACGAGACGTATTTCAAGCCATCGCAGACCCGACAAGAAGGGCTATCCTTCTGTTGGTTGCTTCGCAATCGATGACAGCGGGTGCGATAGCCTCACACTTTGACACAGCAAGACCAACCGTTTCAAAACACTTGCAAATACTCACCGAGTGTGAATTGCTTGAACACGAGCAGCACGGCAGAGCAATTTACTATCACACCAATGCAAAACAAATGAAAGAAGTAGCCGACTTTATTGAACCATTCCGCAAACTGTGGGATGATAGGTTTAATAAATTGGAAACAATAATGAACGCCTACAAGACCAGGAAATAGAATACCATGGGACACAAAACACAAATCAATGCCGAAGATGGCAAACAGGACTTAGTGATTACAAGGGAATTCGATTTGCCATTGGAATTACTTTTTAAAGCGTATGTAGAGCCTGAGATTGTTGAGCAATGGATGGGAACGACAGTGCTGAAACTTGAAAATAAAAAGCACGGCAGTTATCAATTTGAAACAAGCGATGCACAGGGACACGTAGTATTTCGGGCCAATGGGGTGATCCATGACTTTAGCCCGAACCAGAACATCACACGGACATTTGAAATGGAGAATACGCCTTTTGGCGTCCAGCTTGAGTTCTTAGACTTTGAAAAACTCACTGACCACACGAGTAAGTTAAATATGCACACCATTTATGAATCGGTTGCACTCAGAGACCAGGTGCTGCAGTTACCCTTTGCTCAAGGCATCAACATGGCACATAACCGATTGGAAGACATCGTAAGCCAATTGAAATAACGCATTATGACAAAGAGAAATAAGATCATCTACTGGATCGCTACGATCTGGCTCGCATTAGGAATGGTCTCAACCGGAGCAGTACAGTTATTCAAAGGGAAAGCGGGAGCGGGAGGAGAAGATATGATTACACAGTTGGGCTATCCTCTCTATCTTCTAACGCTACTCGGTATTTGGAAACTTCTGGGAGTTGTAGCATTGCTTATTCCTAAATTCCCTTTACTAAAGGAATGGACTTATGCAGGCTTGTTCTTTGCCATGACGGGGGCGGCATTTTCACATATCGCAGCCGGTACCGTGAATGAAATATTTCCCTCGTTGCTTCTACTAATCCTGACTGTGGTATCGTGGTATTTCAGGCCTGCGGATAGAACAATCATTTCGGTTCATCAATAAATAAATAGCATGAACCCTAAGGTTGAGTTTTATTTTAGAAAAGCCAAACAGTGGCAGAAAGAATTGGAAGCACTGAGAATGATCGTTCTTGACTGTGGGCTGACCGAAGAATTGAAGTGGGGTGTTCCTGTTTACACGTTTCAGAAACATAACATAGTTTTACTGCATGTATTTAAAGAATACTGTGCGCTTTTGTTTTTCAAGGGTGCCTTGCTGAATGATGCCAATGGTATTTTAATCCAACAAACGAAGAACGTTCAGGCGGGGCGACAGATCCGGTTCACCAATGTTCGAGAAATCGTCGAGATGAAACCCATCTTGAAGGCCTATATTTATGAAGCCCTTGAAGTTGAACAAGCCGGTTTGAAAGTGACTTTTAAGAAGATCTCGGAATTCATCATTCCTGAAGAATTTCAGAATAAATTGGATTCAAGCACAGCCTTGAAAACTGCTTTTGATGCGTTGTCGCCTGGACGGCAAAGAGCGTACATTCTTTATTTTTCTGCACCCAAACAATCCAAAACTCGTCAGTCAAGAGTTGAAAAATGTGTGCAGCAAATTCTCAACGGAAAGGGATTAAATGATCAGTAAATTCGATGATGCCCTTTCTACTTTTAAAAAAGACAATCCTTAAAGTCCCTCTCTCCACGCCAGTGGGAGAGGGATTTAGGGTGAGGGCGGTGGGGCAAGGTGTCTGCAGCGTCCCCCGGAGCTTTCTTCTTGGTCAGGCGGGACGCCAGACCCTCCACAAAAAAGCCTCCCACTTTTCACAAAGTGGGAGGCTAAAGCGCAATCCGAAGCATCAATTATGTATGCTGACGAGCTTTCATCATTCATACTTCATACTTACGCAATATCAGTTCTTCTTTCTTGGCTTTGCGTAATCGACCATTCCCTGGAAATCGACGATGACTACGGGTTCGTTGCCGACGACCCATGCATCGTGGCCAGGTGGCACGAGGCATACATCGCCTGCTTTGGCGTCGAACTCGGTGCCGTCATCCATCTTGACGCGCATCGTGCCCGAGACTTGATACTGGAAGTGCGGGGCTTCGCAGCTATCTGTGTGTACGATCGGTTGCACCGAGGTGAGCCACCTCCAGCCGGGTTCGAAAATGGCACGGCCGACGGTTGCTCCAGCGATATTGACGAGTTCAACGCGTCCCTTCGGGAATTGTCGGACTTCATCCGGCTTACCGAAATTCTTTACTATTGCCTGTTTGACATCCTCAAGGGTTTCTTGCATGTGCGTAATGTTGGTTAAGTGAACAGGCGCAAAAGTATCAGAACGCGTCCCTCCTATACTTGTACAAAAGTAGGTACTTTATGTAAAAAGCGGAAGTAGCGTGTGGGAGAAGTAAATGAATCAGTGAAGATGAAGGCGACAGGGACGCATCACCCAGGATGCGCTTCACTGCATCCTGGACTCCGCGTCCCTGCAACCTTCAAAGGCTGGGGACTACTTTACCACGACGAATTTTCCTGTTCGTGTAGTATTTGTAGGTTGATAGCTCATCCGATATTGAAAGACGCCTTCATTCATTGCCATCGAAGGAAGCTCAAACTGGTTTTCGCCTGCGTGTGCAGTACACTCCGCACGATAGATCGTCTTCCCGTTCATATCGCTCACATGAAGTGTAACCAGACCCGAAGATGCAACCGTGAATGGAATCAGTATCTGCGATGAACGATCAACATAGAACGGATTTGGGCGAACGGGCTGGGCTGTGAATGACATATTCGCGCCATTAAGAAAGTAATTTTTGATCGTCGAATCGCCGCACAAAAAGACGAGGCTCACGGGTGTTGTTGTCGCCGAAGCACCGAGCGAACACTTTTGATATTGCTGATCGCCACCGTTCAGCTTGATGTCGACGAAGCTGATTGTTGTGCTTGTCGAATCCGATAGCGTTGCGCGAAATGCGATCCCGACCATGGGCAGCGTGGAGTCAATGGTGAGTTCCGCTCCGGTCGCGATGAATTCGATCGGGTAATAGATTGACTTGGCGCCAACCCTGAATTCCGGTCCAACGCTGATCGCCGAGTTCGGCACATAATTGATCCAGCTTATCGGAGTAAGAACATCGCCGTTGTAATTCAGTATGAATCGGATGCTTGAAAGCTTTCTCCTGGCTACTGAATGACTTGAGTAGATGTTCATTCGGATGGTATCGCCTGCATGCACATTCAGAACTGGTTTGGCAAAGAATGTGAGGGTGTCCGTCGGTAGCGCACCTGCGGAGAGATGTATCGTGGGCGATTGATTCTGATCGGCATCGGATGTTAGTGATACTGTGCCGTTCGATTGACCAGCAATAACTGGTATGAAATGCACCTTAATCGTATCACTCTCTCCGGCTGCAAGTCCCAACGGCAATTGTTTGGTGTTGACTAAGACGAAGCCGTTGCCGGTCACGTCACGTTGCGTGACCATCAGACTATCACAGCCCGTGTTACGATAAATGATCTGCGTATCCCTTGTTGCGCAGAAGGAGATCGTTCCGAAATCAAGCGCGCTCGAGTCGATGGAAAGTGTGCGTGAACCGTGAATGATTTGTGCATTGACCGCAATGAATGAATCGACGACAGGCTTATTCGTGAATTGATATTGCAGGTGAATGTTGCCGGCGAATCCTCCTCGAACGTTGGTATTGAGATACACGATGATCTTCATCGTATCTCCATCGATAATCGCGTGCGGCGCTCCGGGCTTTGTTACGATCGTCACATCAGGCGCGAGCGCACCTTCGAGCTTTACCGATTTCACATTCATCGAGACACATCCGGGATTCGTGATTGTGAAGATTACCGAATCCGGAAGATCGCAATGCGTACGTGTTCCAAAATCAATCAGCGCAGGGTTGAGCGATGATTGGAAGAATGAAGTGCCTGTCTGACCAGTCCCTCGAATCGAAATAGGGATGCGTTGAATGACTTCGAGCGCTTTGATCGTGAGAATGATACTATCCTGCACTATCGACATTGTTGTCGGCGAAAATCTCACGACAAACGAGAAAGAACTGTCAGGCAGGATAAATCTTGGGAGCTTGCCAAGTCCTGGCAATGTAAAATTTTGGCCGAGCTTGAGCAAGATCGCGTTCACCCAGAGCGTATCGCAGCCAGGATTGCTAATGGTGAGCGTCGTGTCGTAGGAACGGCACGTCGAGATCGAGCCAACATTGATCGCATTGAAGGTAGCGATCGCATTCTCGAACGGTACGAACGCCGAGACGGTGATTGCGCTATCACGATCAATGCCCTGATGTCTAAAATGTATCAGGATCGATGAAGCATATTTTCCTGAGATTCGAGGCGCAATGTGCAGCTTGAAACGAAGCACACCACCGGAAGCAACAGCGTAAGGATAAGTCGGGGGATTGCCGTTGGCGTCAAGCAACGTGAGACCCTTCACTGCAGCCGCGTCAGCGCCTTTGACGAATAACGTATCGCATCCCGCGTTAGTAATCGTGATCATCGAGTCTCGCGAAAGACATGCATGAACCGTGTCGAGCGTGATGGCTCTCGGAGACATCGTGAACTGTGGCGCAACCCCTGCGGCGCGTGCGTTCACGGTGATGAGCGTATCCAGCGTGCGTCCAAGAGCATTTGAGAAATAGCGTATGCGGATTTGCGTTGTGATCGTCGTATCATGATGATAGGCTCGCTTCGGATCCCATTGCAGCACGATCGA
>JABDDM010000007.1 GCA_013287605.1 Ignavibacteria bacterium
ATACAAGAAGCCTACGATACACTGACGCCGTTACTTGGCACGAGTGTGGCGAGTCTTGCTTTTGGTATCGCACTTCTAGCCTCTGGTCAGGCCTCGACGATTACCGGCACATTGGCAGGTCAAGTGGTAATGGAAGGTTTTCTCCATTTGAAGATTAAGGTCTGGCTCCGTCGTATCATCACTCGAGGACTGGCGATCGCTCCAGCGGTCATTGTGATCGCGTTGAACACTTCGGGCGGCCCGGCAACTGAGAATCATGCCATCTACCAACTCCTCATTCTTTCGCAAGTTGTACTTTCAATCCAACTCTCCTTTGCGACCGTCCCTCTGGTAATGTTTACCAGCGATCGCAGGATCATGGGTGAGTTTGCAAATCCTTTCTGGTTAAAGATGCTTGCGTGGGCAGTTGTGATTACGATTGCGATCCTGAATGGCTATTTGCTCTTCAAGCAGTTCGCCTGAGATTATGCAAAAACACCGCCGCGGCATGACCGCGACGGTGATTGGAAGATGCGCAATGCAGCCAAGGCTTAGTGTTGGTTGCCAGTGCCGTCGGTTTGATAGGCTCCGATGGATGTTCGCGTCATCGATACGCCGGACACGCGCTGTGACACATCGGCAACGGAAACGTCACGTGAGACTTCGATCGTACGAGCAGAGCACTCTCCGAATGTACGGTCGTGAAAGTTAGCCGGCAAAGCCACCTTTCACGCTTTTCGTCAGCGTTATGCTTTTGTTCTCTTAATGTAAACAGGCTTGCGACAAGTTGTCTTTTTGGATGAGCTAGCGACTTGGTATCGACTTGTATGACTGCGCATTACCTGCGTATATTCTGTTTCTAATTCATTCACATTGGAGTAATCGCACATGTTCGATACCGGCAACACTGGTTTCATGCTGCTTGCGACGAGTCTGGTCATGTTAATGACGCCGGGCCTCGCATTTTTCTATGGCGGACTAGTTGGAAGGAAAAATGTCCTCGCCATCATGATGCAGAGTTTTGTATCGATGGGATTTACGACCGTCCTCTGGTACGTCGTCGGATACTCCATGTGTTTTAGTGGCACACTTGGGGCGCACACAGATCTAGGTGGCATCCTCGGAAATTTTGACCTGATGTTTCTACACGGAGTAAAGGTTTCGACTCCATCGACGCTGACTCCGAGTATCCCACTCATGGTCTTCATTGCATATCAGATGATGTTCGCGATCATCACTCCCGCACTCATCACTGGCGCGTTCACGAATCGTGTGCGATTCCCAGCCTATCTGCTCTTTCTTACTTGCTGGCTGCTTTTTGTTTATTTTCCGTTTGTGCATATGGTTTGGGGCGGCGGATTACTTGCATCGTGGGGTGTGCAGGATTTCGCAGGTGGGATCGTGGTGCATGCGATCGCGGGATTTGCCGCGCTAGCTTCGGTCTTTTACGTTGGCAAGCGGAGAGTCGCTGACGCACAAGCACACAGCATCCCGCTTGTTGCGCTTGGCACGGGTCTTCTCTGGTTCGGCTGGTACGGTTTCAATGCGGGCAGTCAATTCAAGGTAGATGGCGTAACAGCACTCGCATTTCTGAATACAGATGTCGCAGCTTCGTTCGCAGGAATGACGTGGCTATTGCTTGAGTGGAGGATTTCGAAGAAGCCGAAATTTCTGGGATTGCTAACAGGCTCTGTCGCTGGATTAGCCACGATCACACCTGCCGCAGGATATGTGACGACAACGAGCGCAGTCATCATTGGTATCTCCGCCGGTATTATCTGCTATTTCGCTGTTCAACTTAAAAACAAACGTGGCTGGGACGATGCTCTCGACGTTTGGGGCGTGCATGGTGTCGGAGGATGCCTCGGCATCCTGCTGCTCGGAGTTTTTGCCGACAACGCGGTCAACGCTAGCGGAGTAAACGGACTGCTACTAGGCAATACATCATTCTTCCTTCTTCAAGCTGGCGTGATGGTTGGTGCATCACTCTACGCATTCCTGTTTACGTATGGCATGCTGAAAGTGATCAATATGATCACACCTGTCAAAGTTGGAAAGGAAGATGAAGAGCGCGGTGTAGACGAATCACTGCATGGTGAAGTGGCCTATATCTAGACAAATACTCCTTGACGATAAGCATAATGATCTCTGTGTCGCATTGGTGTAGAGACACTTATTGCTTTAACATCTTCCCGGTTCGTAGCTGACCGTGTATCTCCGCACGAACGATATAAAGTCCAGGCGGAAGCGATGCGACGTTGATGTCTTGAGCATGACTGCTCACGACATCCCTTCCAAGCGCATCGAAGATCTTGACTCCTCCTTGAAAAGCACTCGATCGATGGATAGTCTGGGTGCAGGGATTAGGATAGAAGATGGATTCCGTCCGTGACGCACCGGGTTCCGGCTTGACCGCCTGGAACTGGCCGAGCGTGTAGCGGCTGAAGAACTGCCAGATCGCTGTTGAAGCATCAAAATCCCGGTTGGCTCCACTGTGTTTGCCCGGCCAATCGACGTGAGGGCCATTGATCACCTTATAGATCTCGCACGTAATACTCTCCACTTCAGCGGACCACACATAGTGGACGACAGTACTACCATCTTTCGGATCAACATCGGGCAAGTTTGTTATGGATGGTGGCAGAAGACAGTTATCGTTCTCAACCCAGAATTTCATCAGGGTATCGGCATTCACGTTGTACATTGTCCCGTCGTAAGAAATTAGTTTATCGGCGGTACCATGGATTTCCATGACAGGGATCGCCCGCGGAGGAGTACATACGGCAAACTGACTCGGGTGCATGCTGCCTGAAACCGATGCGATCGCTGCAATGCGATTACTTAACTTCCATGCGAGCTGATAACACATGAATCCTCCGAGACTTAGTCCGGACGCGTACACGCGAGTTAGATCGATCGAGTAGCGAGCAGCAAGCGTGTCGATGAGCGCGGATAGGAACTTGACATCGTCGGTTGCTGGATTTCCAACCCCTGGCCAGCCGGTATTCCATGCTCGGAGGCCATTGCCGTCGAGCGTCGCATCCGGATAAGCTACAAGGAAATTCGCTGTATCGGCGACCGGCATGTAGTTCTCATAGTACTGAGCGGACAGACCGTTTGAAGTAAAAGCATGTAAATGCACTAAAAGTGGACGCGCACTTCCTCGATGGTACTTCGATGGTATATACACACGATATGGCCGCCACACCCCATCCGACATGATGCTATCAACAACGGTGGTTTGCGCCAGTGCTGGTGATGCCTGAATTGACAGGAGAACGACGAGGAGCCAGAAGACTTGTTTCATTGGACACAATGGGCGTGATGAACTTGCATATGAGACAGGCAGACCGATGAATGCGTTTCCGACAGCTCTTCTTCATCAAACATCGTTTTGGTGCCGGAGTTACGCTGGGAGATTCGAATGTTAACAGTTTCGCTACCGAATTCAGGCAGTCGATTGGCACAGTTTCGGCTCATTGAATATCAACAACCGCATTCTACTATTCGAGTATCGTACCATGATTCCTGATCAATATGGACATCGAAAAGAAAACCACGATTACAACAACAACGGAGCGCCCCGAACCAAAGACACAGACAACGACGACAACCACAACTACTAAGCAGGTTGCCCGTCCGCGCGAAGTTACAGAGGTAGTGATTGAAGAGAAGGACTAAGCAATAAACCGAAGAGATAAAGCATTGGGATCAACACTCGCTTTCACTGGGATCAGTCCAGAGGTTTTTGCAAGGTTAAAACAAAAGCTCGCAGGACAAGGGATCGATTTGCCATCGACGAATAGTGGTGTGATCGGAGGCTCGGGGATCAAGGCGGAGTACACGTGGGATGGGTCTGAGAATCTTTCAGTCGCAATTCTGAATAAGCCGATATTTCTTCCGATGAGTGTGGTTACTAGCGGCATTCAAAGCACGATCAAGGAGTGCGGCGGCGCAAGCAGTTAAAAGAATTTAATCACAAGGCAAGCCAGACTGACACCTAGTTCAGTATCTGGCTTGCTTTTTTTGCGTTTGCACTCTTACGCCTGCGGAGCAAGGTTGATGTGAATACATCCCGGCTCTCGAACGATGCCAATAATCTTCAAGGAAGTGTTCTTCGCATAGGCAGACCTGGAGAAATCTGCTAACCATCCGCTCAGTTGGTCAAGACTTCCCGCGATAAAGTCAATCGCAAGTCCCTTCAAGTGCATCGATGTTTTAATGTCCTGACCAGGAATATCGGCCGGGGCATTGACCGCCACTCTCCGAGCACGCAGCCAATTCCATGCACTCAACCACACTTTCGTATCTGAGGGCGAAGCGCTGTCAAGCAACGGAAATTGATTGGCCGCTCCATGCTCCTCGATGCGCTGCTTGATGATATCGAGTTGTCCCTCTGGCGAACGTTCACCCGAAGTAATCACGGCCATTTCATGATGCGCGGTTAGATACTCGCTGAAATGTTTGACAAGATCTACCTGATCGGCAGTCAATACCACTTCCGGATTCTTGCTCAAAGCCGCAGAGTCAGCAGGTATGCCCCGCTGCACAGTTACCGGCAACCCATCATTAAGATCAAGCGGAATTGCCATGTGCTCTTTGCGTCCTGACACATCGATTTGTGGCCCCTGGATCGTGATGATGTTTGCGGCATCAGCTCGAGCTCGCTGCGACTTCGTTGTGATAAGCATTGAATTGATAAGCAAGCACAGCCCTATACATGAACTGATAGCCGTAAGGCGCCTCAGCTCCTGGAACCTGGGACTTTTGATCTTCGCAATATGTGGCTTGAATATTTCAACTGTTTCATTCCATTTTCCCATGCACGCTCCTTGTGTATTAATAACGATCGATTCGATCGCAGAGAGTATAACGCCGCCGTATCAGGAGTGTCCGTTAATAGGTAGTAATGGAAACGGCCTTTCAAGAAAACCATACATTAGGCCTGGTTTGGCCTGGAATGAGGCAAATAGCGATTAATGAATGACTCGCAGCGAAAGCGTTTGCTGATCTTGAGAGGTTGCAAGCGTCAGGAAGTACGCGCCTGCAGACAGGTAATTGATCGAGTATGACTTTGGGTCAAACCGCAACGTATGAAGGCCAGCATCTTCATCGGCGTCTCGAAGATCTGCGACCAATCCACCAAGTTCATTATAAAGCTTTAGCGAGACATGATCCCGAACATTTAGGGAATACCGAATGTCCAACGTCTTCCAAAACGGACTCGGCCAAGTGGAGAAACCAGTGATAGAGCCGGCCGGCGGAGCGGTAGTTTGCCTCGACACCTTTGCTTCTGCAATTGGCAGACGATAAAACGTAAAGCAGCCGACTCCACGTGAATTGACGATCGTCGGTCCCTCATACGTCTTTTGCGTTGTATTGAAATATTGGTCAGGAAGGTAGGAAATGGAAGTCGCCGTTGATTTTGGACTCAGATAGATGTGCAGTGTATCGTTGATGATCGCCAGACTACGAATCGAACTTCCTGCGCTGTCAAGATAGAGATAATCCTTGAGTGCTTCCTTGCTGAGCGTATCCCCAATAATATGAATTCCGAGATTGCCGCCTTTGAACGCGAGAAGTATCTCATCGTGAGCAATAGTCGCGTAATGTGCCCCAATTGGCTGAGGAGGTAAGACATTGAAGGTATCTGTACCGCCATAAAAGTCGTGTGTCACAAGGGGATAGATCTCATCAGCAACGGAGAAATATCCACGAGCGGAATAATGGCATCCGTCATGACCAGGCAAACTGGCTGTAGACATCACCGTGATGTTCGGAAGAGAATCTCCAAGTGTTCGCTGAAGATCTCGCAGCGCAGATGTTTTACCGACACCGCACCAGCTCGGACGCACCTGAAAGAGATAGTATTTTTTTACAGCCGGATAATCAGTCTTCCAACCGGAATAGAGCGATTTGAAATTCTTGTAATAACCACTGATCGTGTTTGATTCGCCTTGATACCAAAAAAGCGCCTTGTATTTGTCTGCAAGCCCACTCTTGATCGACCGATAGAACGTCCGTCCGTAGATCGTTGAGAGCGTGGCTGGAAGCGAATCTTTTCGAAGATTTTGTTCGATCGAAGACCCCCCTGTGCCACCGTTAATAATGCAAATCGGCAGATGGTAATCGTTCATGAGTTTCTCCTGAAGGTGAATCCCCCACACCCCTGTCAAGTACGGGCCGCACAACTCATGCCCGAATCCGTGACCGTTGGCCAGTCCCCATAAGGTATCGCCAGGGTCGTACGCAACATAATTTGAATTAAGCGTTTGAACGCCGAACGAGCGCAAGAAAGGCGATTGAGTCATTAAGGATGGACTCGAAGGATGCGAATTCGACTGCCCGGTTATGAGATAGGCATCACCGACGACGAGATCGGCGGCCTCACGAAGCAGTCGGCGATTTCCTGACACAAACCCATAAAGCCGGAGCGTATACTGGGAGAGCTCTGCATGCAGTGCGACATTCGCGTGAATGGTCGCAGGATGATTGCTGGTCTGAATCGTAATCTTCCTTACGAGTGTGTCATTCTTGAGAAGCTCAACTTCAATGCTATCACAACGACTATCAAGCATCCTCCCATCGATTCCAATGTGCGAAGAGTCATCGCTTCCTCGTGCGAAAAATTGCATGTGTGCTGGGAATCGATCGAACAATATTCTTGGTGGAGTTCCGTCAAGCAATGGTTGTTCGTCTGTAGCGATCGTTGCAGTTCGGCATGCGCCATGCAATCGCGCTGTCAGCGAGTCAAGATGGCGTCCGCCAGTGTTCGCCAGGTGTAGGCTGTCGGCGCCGTCTAGTCCATCCATGGCATAGCGAAGCAACAGCGAAGAATCTCCATAATCCAGTCGAGTGTACATCGCTGCACGTATCGAATCCTGAGACCGTTCGACAGTCCAGATTCGAAATTCCATCATCTTCCCTACAAAGCCGCCACCGAGAATCGTCGTAAATGCGCCGTTGATCGACGCCGCTTTACCTCGACCCACAAGTTCACCATCTTTATATAGTTTCCAGATGGAATCGTTGCGAGTTAGCGCCACATGGGTCCAGATATTCGGAACAAGACGCAACCCGTTGCCCGTAACGGAGTATGTAACGTTGCCAAGCACAATCGTCATATAGGGACCGGCAGCGATGGTCGTGCCGTCATGCAGAAATAACGCGTAAGAAATAGCCGACTTGTTTGTAAAGCGGAAAGGATATCCAGACTGATTGGTTTTGGCGGAGTTTACCCAACATTCGATCGTAAACGTCGAGCATCCATTGGCAAGCATTGGAGCACTTGCATAGCCGCTCGAATCGAGAATCAGTACCCGGTCTAAGGGACCAAGATTTTGAGCTTGCAGGGTGTTAGAAAGACCCCACAATAGCAACGCGCTGCATAGCAAGCGCAGTAAGAACGTTTTCACCATAGATCTAGAACATACCTAGAGATGGGTACTGCAACTGAACGAAACTCCGATTAGGTGAGAGGAGGCTCACATAAATAGGGCTCATTCATAGAATCGCGACAAAGATAAATACGTTCAGTTTTCCTAAAATCATCTATTTGTTACGCTGCTGTTAACTGGGATTGCTGGGTCCCAGATTGAGTTCTGAACGTATATTCGCGCCACTTGAAGAAAAACGACCCCGTTAACCACACCTCAGCGATCCGAGGGCAATTGGCGAAACGCTATCCCAGAGCATTGATCGCGGTCGCCCTGATTGCTGCCACCTTCCTCTATTATGATGCTGGGATACTGACGCTTGCGAAGACCACGCTTGTAGCTTTCTGGCTTGTGGTGCTACCTGGGACGTTCCTCGTATCGATTCTTCTCAAAAAATCTCTTCGGAGTCTCGAAACATGGGTGATCGGAACCGCTGTTGGTATTAACCTCCTGCCGCTCGGATTTACAATCGGTGCTGCAGTAACGACGGAAGCGCCGATCGTCTGGTGGGTCGTTGGCGGTGCGATCAGCGTATTTAATCTGATCTCGCTCGCGCGATTGAAATCTCGACCTGAAGCTGAGCGTGGGCAGCCCCTGCCATTTGCACTTATTACTATCGTCTGTTTTACATTTCTGGCGCTATTTCTTTTCCAGCATTTCTCCAGAAATGCTTCGTCCGGCAATTACACTTACAGCACGTATTTCGGCGGCGATATTCCCTTCCTTGCGGCCTTCATCACCAATTTTGAGCGGACGACGATTCTCCAGGATCTGCACTTTGGCGGTGCTCGGATGTACTACCACGATTTCACGCTTCGCTTACAGGCAGGATTGCATTTTTTGCGGGCGGAAACATCTTTGATCTTGAGTGGTATTGGTTCGTCGCTTTCGATCTGTTTCTACTACTCTCTGTCGTCTGGCTCGTGGTTCGACGTATCACCGATTCAGGCATCGCGGCATGGGCCGCAACGATCGGGATATTCTTTTTTCCTGGCAAATTGTCCGAGCTGTATGTATTCGACAGCAGCAGTTTTCGGCTCGGATTGATCGAAGCGTTTTTCGCACTCTACCTCGTGATGGAGCTCGTAAAGCATGCCGAGAAACGAGACAGAGTTTATGCCGGAGTATTGCTTGTGCTCACGATAGCGGCACTCGTTGGGTGGAAGATCACAAACTTTGTCGTGTTCGTGCCGTCACTGCTGGTTGTCGCTTTGCTTCGAGGTTTTCGCGAACAAAAGTGGGATCTGATAATCTGCACGTTAGTCGCCTCTGTAATTGGTTGTACATATAGTTTGATCGTGTATTCCGGTGCGAATGCGATCACTGGTCCTGATGTCGTTGGGAGACCTCTTGTTCAAGTCGCGGAGCTTCTACATCGTCTCGTTGGAATTTCGCTTCGGCCAGCTTCATTGTTGAGTCAAATTACAGCAAGTAGCTTCTTCGCTATTCTCGCGCTGCTCATCCCATTCCTGCTCCTTACGGCAGCAAAGTCAGGAAGATATTTTCTCACCTTCGCTTTTTTGCCCCGGATCCCACCGACCAAAACTCGGTTTCCATACTTCCTACTCTTTATGATGAGCACAATGCTCGTCGGGAGAATTTTCGGAGTGTTTATCTCCAAACAATTCTATCATTTTGGAGATGTGTATCCTGCGCTCTTTGCCGATGGGATGGGTCTGATCGTGCTCAGCTTAGCCATCAATGAAGGCTGGCAGATATTATGCGCTCGAAATGTCAGCGGGAAGAAGGCCATCATAACGCTCACCATCGTCGTACTCGGATTGGGTATCGACGCCATCAATGCCGCGCACAGCTATCACTGGATCGCAACGCTTCTTCATTATGAACTTCCGATCCGGCTTGTCGATGAACTTGATAGCGCATCAAAACGCGTTGACTCAACTGCCCTCATCGCAACGCATCGGTTTAATCTCAATCGTAACTATGCTACTGCCACACTGCAGCCAGAGCGGAACTGGTTCTATGTTGACTGGAATTTTGAATTCTATGCAGCGGGTCTGAAAGCTCCGGTGATCATGGAGGGACCAGCGGATGGCCTGTTTGGTCCGGCGGCAGCCTCGGGCTATGACTCCGTCAGTTTGGTGAAACCGAATCCACTATTCGCTCCCATCTTCTGGCGCACAAGTCGGTTACTTGATAGCGTCTATTTCTCGAAGGACTCGAACGCGCTCAAAGCACTCGATTCGCTTCGTGCGACACATGTGTTAATCGATCACACGATCAGCCAGACACTTTCACCCGAAATTATCGCTGCTACCGACACCGCATATTCCGGCCAAACGATCACGCTTCTTAGGCGTAAGACTCCGCATTAGTTCGGGCTAACCATCCGAAAGGAAGCGGTGGACGAATGCCACAGCCATCGCACCTTCACCGACTGCTGAGGCACAGCGTTTAATCGAATTATGACGGACGTCTCCTGCTGCGAACATGCCCGGCATGTTTGTTTCCAGGTAATACGGATCGCGTGCTGGCGCCCAGTTGGCGGGACGCTGGCCATTACGAAGCAGATCCGGACCGGTAACGAGATAGCCCCCTTCATCCCTTACCAACCCCACTTCTTCAGCCCAGGCTGTATGCGGCTCGCCTCCAATGCAGGCGAAGAGCCAATGCGTCTTGACAATCTGCGAATCTCCAGTTCTACAGTTGGTGATCGTGATCGCTTCGAGTGATGCTTCGCCATGCAGCGCAGTCACTTCTGTCTGTGTAAGCACCTCTACATTCTTCGCGGCGTAAATGCGATCAACAAGATACTGCGAGAGCGTGCTTTTTAGAGAGTCTCCGCGAACGACTAGCATAACCTTGCTTGCATAAGAAGCAAAATGCATGGTCGCCTGTCCCGCAGAGTTGCCGCCACCCACAACGAAGACATGCTCGTGCTTTGTTAGCGGCGCTTCGCTCGCACCTGCGCCATAGTAGAGACCTGCCCCGAAATACTTTGCTTCGTTAGGAAGATTAAGGCTTCGATATGCTACACCCGTCGAGCAAATTGTTGCGCGAGCGTTTATTCTTGTGCCGTCGTCAAGTATGCCCTCGAGTTTTCCAGTTCCGAAGACAGCGCGGACGCCTTCGCGGGCAAGAAGAATCTCCGTGCCGAAACGAGTTGCCTGCTCTCTCGCTCTGTCGGCCAGATCCGCGCCGCTGATCCCTTCTGGAAATCCGAGGTAGTTCTCGATCCTCGAGCTGCTGCCGGCTTGTCCGCCAATCGCATAGCGCTCGATCAAAATGGTCTTGAGCCCTTCAGTCGAACCATACACTGCTGCGCTCAGACCAGCGGGACCGGCGCCATAAATTGCGAGGTCATATTCAGTTCGGGAGGGCATCCGAAACCACCCAAGCTTTTCGGTGATCTTCCGGATGTCCGGATTTTTCAGTCGAGTGCCGTCCGGGAAGATGCAGATAGGAAGATTCTGATCATCGAGCGTTTCCACCCCGACAAGAGCTCTCGCCTCTTCCTCGGATGTGAGTCCGACCCATTCGAACGGCACATCGCAGCGTTGCAAAAAATCGCGGATGGTGTATGCCTCTGCCGAATCGTGTTTACCGATTACTTTGACCATCGGCTGTTTCCTGGTGCCAGATGACTTACTCATCGTTACCCTCCAAAATAAGCCCTGATTCGCCAATTCTTATCTTGGCTACTGGTGTGTGGGCACTTATGAACAAGGCTCAGCAAATGTGGACTGCTACTCAGACGGAATACCCCCTCTTCTCAATATCCTGAATAAGCCTCTCTTTGGAAAATACTGGCAATCTAAACCCTTTTGTAACTGTATCGGATTGCCGAAGGAGCATAGCTTTTGACGTTAAGTCCAGAGCAACTTGAACGGCCTCCGCTATTTGTGAGATCGGAGGCTTCGAAACATAGATATCGATTCCTGTGAATGCCTTGTAAGTCGCACGTGAAGACGCGGCTTCTTCCTCGAGTGAAAATTCGGCATCAGTAATGATATGGGAAAACTCCTTATCCGGTGAATCTACGTACATCGTAACCGCGATCCTTATACTGAGTTTAGAAAAGTCAGGCTCAAGGTGGTAAGAGTAGCTATACCTAAAAGCCGTTGCTTGTGGGTTGAATGGGCCCAACGGTTCATCATAGTCATAATGCGATATGCGGAAATTTGGAGCGCCAAAAATGAAGTTCATTCCGGTTTGGTGGTTCCAATTAATTCTCCTGAAACCTCTCCCGTGAAACCAGCAGGGATGAGCTTGGATGGGATTTCGATCAATGGGTATCCCAACGCCAATTCGATCTTACAAATTGTCTGGAGAGTCAGGTTGGCTTCCCCCTGTAAGACACGGTTAAGGTAGGAAAGCTTTATATCCGACATTTTTGAGAATTGAGTCTGATTCATCCCCTTCATAGCCATAGCTTCCCCAAGACGCTTCGCTATCGCCTTTCGGTATGCTTTAAGCTTGCTATTGAGGGCTGTTTCCTTTGCCATTTATGCCGAATCCTTTCTCAAAAATATACGTTTGGTAAAAATGGTGGAGTGGACGGGAGTCTGACCCGTTTTCCGTGGATGCTAAGCCCGCTTGCGATAACGACCGCCCCCACCCCACTTTTTCTACCAGTAGCCACCTTCGGGTGGCTTTCTGTTTTCTTGAAACAAAGCCTCAAATTTCTCGTTCCCCAATTCGTGAAGATTTATTAGGCGTACTTCACTAATTAGTGAAACCATACTCTTGCTTTCTTCGTATTTATTAGTGTAAGGCACTAACGACAAAGTACGAAGATGGCTACACTAACTTTCCCAAAGACATTGCTTGAAGCGGTGACGTACTTCTCGGATAATACCCGTTGCGTTGAGTACCTGACAAAGACTTTTTGGCCAAATGGGGTAATTTGCAAGTGCGGTTCACAGCGCGTTACCTTGCTCAAGACCCGCCAACTTTGGCAGTGCAAGGATTGCAGGAAGCAGTTCAGCATTAAGGTTAATACAGTGTTCGAAAACTCGGCTCTCCCACTGACCAAATGGCTTCCGGCGGTTTGGCTTTTGACAAATGCAAAAAACGGTATCAGCTCATGCGAATTGTCTCGGTCACTCGGTATATCCCAACACTCGACTTGGTTCATGCTCCACAGGATTCGTGAGGCATTGCGTAACGGTTCGTTAGCGAAGCTTTCCGGCACCGTAGAGAGCGACGAAAGCTGGGTAGGTGGTAAAGAGGCGAACCGCCACATCTCGCAACGTGGTGGTAAGCGTCAGGGCCGCAAAGATGACAAGACACTTGTACATGGATTGTTAGAGCGTGGCGGTGAGGTTCGTGCTCAGGTTGTCGAAAATCAGAAAATGCGAACGCTCATTCCGATTATCCATGCGAACGTTGAGGCAGGTGCAACGCTCTACACCGACGCTCTCCAGTCATACAAGAATCTTCGCACGATGTACTCACACGATTTCGTAGATCATGGTTTTGAATATGTCCGTGGTGACGTGCATACCAATACGATTGAGAACTACTGGTCACTCGTTAAGAGAATGCTGAAAGGCACCTACATTCATACCGAGCCGTTCCATCTTGACCGTTACTTAGACGAACAGGGATTCCGCTACAACACGCGCAAAGGCAACGATCAGAGCCGTTTCGAATTGGCTATCTCTCAAGTTGTCGGAAAGCGTTTGACCTACAAAGAATTGACCGGAGCCAGCGCCGAATGATTGCAAAACCGAAAGGAGCAAACGAGGACTCGAACTCCGAAGAAGAAAAGAGCGAAGAGTTTTTGAACTTCGAAAGAGGAATGAAAGCAATCCTTTCCCTTACTCCCGAAGAGGCCTTGAAGGTAAGAGAAAAGGTGCCAGAGCCCAAATCCAAGAAGCGAAAACGAAAACCACGAACCAACTGAGTCTATTCCAAGAAGCCCCGCACTAGAGGGGCTTTCCGTATATTGCGGAATGGACTCGCAACAAAACCTCTCCTATATATACAGTCTCGTTGTTTGGGCTGTATCCAGCATCGTTATAGCGTTATCGCGCCTCTCCGTCTCACCACCACACTCTGAATTCACTGCAACAAATCTAATTCAAGTAGTGAGTGCCGCAGTTGTAGCATGGGCAACAGTTTCCATTATGCTGAGCACAAAGAAGAACTCCCAAACCTCTTCTCAGATTCACGAGCTGTCAGCGAGAATCTACGACCTGACGTACCGCCCCTATCTTAAGACCGAAATTTCGAAACCCTATCTTGTAGGTGAACAGCAACCTTATATCACGGATGTTATTTTTAGAAACAATGGTCAAGTACCGATAGAAATAAGAAAGATCGAGTACGAGGCTAGTCAAGACGGTCTGGAACTCACGGGCCAAAAGGATGCGGAATTCATGCTGATCCAGCATGAGCGCAATACGATGCCCGTTGCCCTACCATTCGTCAATTTTGGTGGGACGGTTGCCCTGCTTACCGTAAAAGTAGTGATAATGTATAAGGGAGTAGCAGAGAAGTACCACGTCCGCCACACTTGGTATGAGTACAACGCTGATACCAAGGAGTTTAATAAAACGAGAGAATGGGAACCCATAGAGGATACAGCCACAGATGAAAAAGAACATGGTCGAAAGAACAAGATCCGACGCATAAACCCCGTCGTTTCGCGTTTTCTTCGAAGAAAGGCTAAGCTCCCAGATAAAGTCCCAAAGGATGAAAGCGCCGAAATACCAACAGCCCAAAAGACTGAGCGTCAAGAGCAGCCAAAGGAATAGATCAGTCATTTACCCTCCTCATTCCTAAAACCGTCGAAATTAGCTTGTTTTCGGTCACACATTTTGCTGAGCCTAGTTCATAAGTGCCGGTGTGTGTGAAAACTTTATTCATAATTCTCCTTCTTACAGAAAACTATGACTCAGGCTTGAGGACTGGATATGTGCAAACTCTATTCCCAATTTATTGCTGTAAGAAAGAGATTATAAGGAATCGGGAAGACAATGGACGTGCAACATAAGAAACATATAATAACTGCACTACGGTTCCCCATAAAGGCCGAGTTAACGCTTGGGTGGATTTCTTCTCGCTTGAGATCGCACACGGTAAAGGCGTTCGGTGAAGCCTGCTTCCTTCGGCGATGTTTTGCACGCCGCTGCGTGCCGCTTGCACCATTTGGTCGACCGTACGACTGCGCTTCTCAACATATCGCTCGCAAAAACGGGCTGTGATATCGTAGCAAAGCTGCGCAACCTGGAAGCCCTTCAGCCCCCGGTAAACCACCATGTTTTGGTATCAGGATTTCGTCGTTCACTCCAACGAACCAGGACCAGAGCTTTTTCAAGGACCGACTACATTGCACTCGCTCAAATCTACAAGCGAATCGCATTTGTGACCCCTACGGGACTCGAACCCGTGCAGCCACCGTGAAAGGGTGGTGACCTAACCATTAGTCGAAGGGGCCATGTGCAAAATGCAGAGTGCTGGATTCTGGGCTGCAAATAGCAAGTCCGCACAGAACCCAGCACTCAGGTTTTTCACGTGCGCCTGTAAAACACGGTCTCCTTTTTTCCGTTCCGAGAAGCTTTCTTTGAGCGTGGAAGCCATAATTGGGCTTCTGTGTGTTAGCAACCCATGCAGAAACGCCAGTTCGCCGCCTCTTTGATTGCCTTCGTTTTCGTCGTTTTTCTCTTTCAGCGAATTGCTCCCGCACAGCCGCATCACTCGGCACCTAAGGGTGATGCCGCCCTTGAAGAGCATGTTCCAACTCAACCGACTGCAGGAAAGAAGGAAGTCGAGAAGGCATTCCAGTTTCAGCGTCGACTGCTGCATGGACTTGAGACCATCGATACCGTGATCAAGAATTGGGCACGGACTGCAAAACTTGCGGAAGTAAAAAAAGACCCAGACGCTCTCGGAATCTCTTACGGTTGTGAAGGACTCATGGAAATCGAACGCGATTCTGCAAGCCGGGCGGATTCGCTTCTCAAGCGGGCGATGCCACTTTTCAAGTATAAAGATTCAAAATCGTATTTCCTCGTTGCACTCGCGCAACTTGAAACACGACGCTCGTTTTATGATCAATCCTTCAGAGTGTATTCCGAGATCCTGAACAACTTTGATTCGCTCGACGCATTGAAGGACATCACGTTCTATTCTGAATCCGGCTATGCACCGTATGCGTACGGCATTGACGCAGCGCTACACATCGCAAATCTTGGCAGATCGCTTCCGGAACTTCGCAACCCCGCGATCGAACTGCTTGAAGCTGCAGCCATCAAGCATCCGATCGACGCACTTGGGTTAATGTCGCTTACCGCACTGAAGCATCTCGATTCCACACACGTCCAGGATTACAACTTCCGCATCGAACAACTTTGCTCACGAAAACCAGAACTTCGAAAAGCTTCGGACAAATTCGAATTGCAGTTCGCTGAAAATAAGTAGGTGCATTCTTCCGATCATCCACGTCTCTTATTTCTTAATCTCCGGACAACTCGTCTGAAAATTCCTTACTTTTGAAATTGTTACTTCTACTCATCCAGGATGCAAGTCTGCGTTCACTAGCCTCGCGTTTCCACGATACACATAGTACCAATGAATAAGCTCGTTGCGATACTCGCACTTCTCAGCCTCGCGTTTGTGTTGACGTCTCAGCCGGATTCTTCGTTTGCGAAGAAGACCGCAAAGGTGCATTACGTATGTCCGGCATGCAATTATGTTTCTGACAAACCTGGTGTCTGTCCGATGGATCAGGCGACGCTTGTCAAGGTCGGAAATTATTACTGCAAATCCGATCCTTCGAAGGTCTCATCCAAGCCCGGAAAATGTGCTGATGGGACCAAAATGATAAAGATGAAATTGCCGAAAACAAAAATGAAGCCGATGCAGTCGAGTCCAATGTGATTCGCTGGAGATTGCTTCATGGCCTCGGCGCTCCTGGCGACGAGGCCTGACATCACAACCTTTCTCTCATCCACAATGGAAGTCTGCACTCACTTATCTTCGCTTATTCCGAAGGAGCCTCGAGGGCGCGGCTGCGAAGAATGTTTAAAGATTGGCAGTTTTTGGGTTCACCTTCGACTGTGTCTTGAATGCGGCCATGTTGGTTGCTGCGATAGTTCGCCCAATCGTCACGCCACCAAGCACTTTCATGCAACCCAGCACCCGGTCATCAAATCCTTTGAACCTGGCGAGGAATGGGGATACTGTTATGTCGACGATGTAGAACTGGATCCCGAAACGGATGTAGCGTTTGCAAGGGTGATTGCGAAGATTAAACACCATAATTACTTGCAGTAATGGCTCAGAACAACATCGATCCTACTCTATGGCCATCGCTGCCATATGACGAATGGTCTTCAACGCGCGAGACCGTTCACATGTGGACGCAGATCGTGGGCAAAGTGAAGCTTGTGCTTTGCGCACCAGAAAATCATTGGTGGCATGTCGCACTCTACGTAACACCACTTGGACTTACGACTGGACCCATTCCATATGAGACGATCACGTTTCAAATCGATTTCGATTTCGTCTGCCATCAACTCCGGATCGTTACGAGTACCGCGAACGCGGAGGTCATTACGCTTGAGCCAAAGTCGGTACGCACATTTTACGAGGAGTTTACTGAAGCCCTGGACCGACTCGGCATCCATATAAAGATCGATACACTGCCGAGAGAAGTCCCTCATCCGATTCGCTTCGACGAGGATATTATTCATTCAAGTTACGACGCGGCAGCCGTAGAAAAATTTCGTACTGTTCTGATTCAATGCGATCGTGCGTTTAGAGAATTTCGCGGAAGATTCTGCGGGAAATCAAGTCCGGTGCATTTCTTCTGGGGAAGTTTTGATATCGCTGAGACGAGATTTAGCGGAAGAATGTACGAAATACAAAATGCAGATGGCAGCATTACTGAAATCTCGGAAGATGTTAGTCTTGGCTATTGGCCAGGAAGCGAGAGTTATCCCAAGGCTGCGTTTTATGCCTATTCGTTGCCGGCGCCAGAGGGGTATTATCAATCCAGCATTGATCCTGAGGGCGCTCATTATGATGAGCAGCTTGGAGAGTTCGTGTTAGAGTATGAAGCGGTTCGAACGATGCTGGATCCGCAACAGGCTATCCTGGAATTTGCTCAAAGCACGTACGAATCAGCAGCAAATCTTGCGAACTGGGATCGCACTCATCTGGAGAGAGTGATTCTCGAACCGATCCCGAACTAGTATTGGAGCGAACTCTTATCGCACAATATTGAGATGTAGGCTTTGCTGTGTCTTCCCGTCTGAGACACTGACAATGTAAGCTCCTGAGGGTAGTCTTGCCATGTCGATCAACCATTCGTGCGTCCCCGCGATCTGGTCCGGCTTCTCGACTGTCTGGATGATCCTACCCGAAATATCATAAACACGATAGACAATCGACGACCGCGATGCAATTGTGACAGAGAGCATCGTGGCGTTCTGTGCTGGGTTGGGAGTGATCGCAGTTGAGAAAGTCGCAATCTGAATAGCCGCAATTTTCTTTTCTGCTCGCCTGACGGTCTCGGCTTCAATTTTGGGCTGTTGCAGACAGGTATTCCAGATATTAAGATGATTGATGAGCGGCAACTGGCAGGATTGTGCGCGAAGCTCTCCACTCTTGACAAGCAGGACAAGCAACGCGAGGATAATGAGTCGTTTCATAACCGCAGTCCACAAAATGAAGAAATATGGAGCAGTCGACTAACATAACACATTCCGCGGGCGAAATCAAGGCTTCATTTCGCTTTCAAAAACTGCACGGCTTCTTTCAATGCACGGGCTCGGTGGCTGATCTGATTCTTCTCTTCAGAAGCAAGCTCAGCAAATGTCCTTCCTTCGCTTTCGAGCGGCTCAAAGACCGGATCGTAGCCAAAGCCATTTGACCCCAGAGCTTCGAGCGTGATCAGACCCGAGACTTCGCCAGAAAATAAATGTTCGGATCCTTGTTGATCGATAAAGGCAATCACGGTTCGAAACCGAGCTCGCCGATCTGCTTCGCCAGTCAACGAAAAGAGAAGTTTATTGACATTGTCGAAATAGCTCGCGCGTGGTCCGGCATATCTTGCGCTAAAGACACCTGGATCTCCATTAAGCGCTACAACCTCAAGTCCCGTATCATCGGCAAGGGTGGCGCTTCCCGTCAAAGCATGAATTGCGCGAGCTTTGATCAATGCGTTTTCTTCGAGCGTCGTACCTGTTTCTTCGATTTCGATTCCCGAAAGCCCTGCCTCCTCGAGCGTCTGGATTTCGAATGCGTCCGGAAGTTCTCGTTGAAGCACGGCGACGAGTTCTTCGCGCTTGTGCTGGTTGTTTGTTGCGAGGACGATCTTCATTCTCGTAATTGCCAAGGTTGGATTGACACCGTCAGCGAGAAAAGATTGCAGGATTGAGAAGAGAACAAACGGTCAGTGGCGAACTAAGAATAACTGACTCCCACTCGGAGTCGAAAGGAAGTAGGTACCAGATGGCAGCGTTGAAACATTGATTCGCGTTGACTTAAGCCCAATGGGGACTGCCACATTCAATGCTTCACGTCCGAGAATATCCATAACGCGCAGACTCGCATGAGGAAAGCCTTCAGGAAAAGCAACGTTAAGATAAGAATCAGCGGGTTGAGGATTCATGCCCAATCGCGGGGATCCAGTGATCGTCGCGACACCAGCGGCAAGTATGTCGTGCTTTGAAATCGTAAAGGTGACTTCCGAGTTTTGATTCACGCCCGTTGCAGAATCAGTGTCGAACCACGACTGATTGCTTGATTGCGTCTTGCGACAGAAATACGTCATTAACGAGAAGCCATGTCCAAGCAGTTGGCTACCCATAAGGGTAAACGAGAAACTCGTGTCGGATTCGTTCATCGTAATATTTTGAAGGTGCAGCCATGAGCGCGATTGATAAGAACAACCGGAACAAGCATTATCTGGGACATCCTTCTCGTAGTTAATACTCAGAAACCTTCCCGATATCCCGTCTCGCACGAGAACGAGGTAGTCGTATTCAGACTGTCCCCAAAAATCAAGAGTATCGCCGTGCTTCAGAGGAGGGTCAAAGGTAACTTCCGGATAGTCCGAACCAAACATCACGGTTTCCGAACCAGCAGAGTGCGTGAGGTGTCCAGTCTCACCGTAATCCGTATAGTAATCCCATGTGTGGATTACAGGAATATTCACTATGCTGCCGCTCGCTGAAGTTTGCCCGTAAGCTGGAGAGAAGAGGAAGAGAGAAACTGAAAGAAACACGAATATCTGTTTCATAGCTTTACGCGAGGTTCCGATCATGGAGGAATCCCATTTCTGGCGAAATAATTGCACGGAAATCGGATATCTAAGCCCAAAGCTCAGAACAACAAATCCACTGCCTGCCCTACTCGATCAATACCCGAGATCTTCTTTCCTTTCGTCATTCTGTCGAGCGCTTTGAGATTCGCCTTCGGCACGATGATATGTTCAAAGCCGAGCTTCAGCGCTTCCTGCACACGCATTTCCGGCTGTGGGACAGCCCGGACTTCGCCGCCAAGACCAATTTCACCAATGAGACATGTGCCCGGATTTGCAGGCACATCTCGATGACTGCTAACGACCGCCATCGCGATCGCGAGATCAACGGCAGGTTCATCGATGTAGAGGCCGCCGGCAATATTGATGAAGACATCGCTTTGCGAAATGCGAATACCAAGACGCTTTTCGAGCACTGCGAGGAGCATGGAAGTCCGACGCTGATCGTAACCCGTTATGGTGCGCTGAGGATTGTTGAAGTACGATGCAGAGACAAGTGCCTGCACTTCCAGCAATACCGGTCGCGTACCTTCGAGTATGGCCGAGACGACGGAGCCGGACGAACCATCCTGCCGCTCCGAGAGAAATATCTCGGACGGATTGGGGACTTCCATGAGACCTTCGGATGTCATCTGGAAGACGCCGATCTCATTGGTCGAACCGTATCGATTCTTCGCGGCTCGAAGAATGCGATAGGCATGCGTCCGTTCCCCTTCGAATTGCAGAACTGTATCGACAATATGTTCAAGCACTTTCGGCCCCGCGATCGAGCCTTCCTTCGTCACGTGTCCGATCACGAAGACCGGCACGCCGCTCGTCTTAGCGTATTGCATAAGCAGCGCGGTCGATTCGCGAACTTGCCCGACACTGCCTGGCGCAGATTCGATCATCGAACGAAACATGGTCTGGATCGAATCGATGATCAGAATGTCAGGTTGATGTTCACGCGCAGCGTCGAGAACGGCCTCAACATTCGTCTCCGAAAGTACCGAAAAATCTTCATTCGACATGCCCAGCCGTTGCGCACGCATTTTGATCTGCTTCGCAGACTCTTCTCCGCTCACATAGAGGATGCGCACGGTCATCAGGCTTCGTGCCATTTGCATCATGAGTGTCGACTTGCCGATGCCGGGATCTCCGCCAACAAGAATGATCGAGCCCTTTGTGATGCCTCCGCCGAGCACGCGATCAAATTCTCCGATACCGGTTTCGATGCGTTGCTCCTGTGAATTGTCGATCTCCGCTAACCTGCGAGGATGTTCTTTCCCCGTTTGAGCGCCCATGCTTCGAGCTCCCTTTGCGGAGCCACTCGATTCCTCGCGGATCGTCTCTTCTACGAAGGAAGACCAGTTATTACACTCCGGACATTTTCCGATCCAGCGCGGCGATTGATAGCCACACTGTTGACAAACAAAACGCGTTTTTACTTTTGACAATGGAGTTAGAGATCGATGTGAGCGACAAATTTACGGAGGACAAACTGTGCGAGGGCAAACGCAGCTCGTGCGAGCTGCTATCGCTGAATCACCACCTGGCGAGACTGCGCGTTGCCGTCACTCGTCCGAATACGGAGGACATAGTTGCCGGAGTGGATGTTTTCTTTCAGTGGAATTTCATACGCGTTATCACCAGCAACAACATGCGATGTTCCTTTGAACACTTTGTGCCCCAGAATATCCATAAGATCGATCGACACATCACGCTCACGTGAGGCATGAATAGTCACGGTGAACTGATCGTGCGCGGGGTTCGGCTGGATTGCGCGGATCACAACTTCAAGCGTTCCGTCGAGCTTTGCACGAATGGTGCTATCAGCGCAAACACTGCCCAGCGAGATCAATCCTGGATTCCCCGATATCGTCGAATAGCTTCCTGCATACAGTTGACTAAACGAGACACTCGTGCTCGTTGCCTTTGCTACAAACGTGGCAGTAACCGGCAGAGCAATCGAAGTATTAGTATAGGCGAGCGTCGGCGATATCAAATGTGATTTCCTCACCAACTGGTATGCGACGTCACCATTTCCCTTCACGCTCGGCGTGATCGAGTAATTGCACAGACCGGTATCTAGCCCCGAACAATTCTCGTTCAGTTGGCCGAGGGACGCAACATCATGATCCCAGGAGAGTGTGAATACAATGGTATCAAGATTGATCGGCTGAGGCGATGCTTGAATGCGCATCGTCATCGTAGATTGATCGCCTCCCTTCGCAAGTGTGACAGAGTCAAGTCGCAACACCACATTGCCCGTTGATCTTCCAAGCAGTTGAACGCTTGCGAGGAGCATCGTATCGTTGCTGAATGTGTATGTACATTGCCACGAACCGAGTAGCGTAGGAGCAAACGTGAAATCAAGCTGCGTCGTTGATCCAGCAGCAACAGTAATCGGTACAAACTGCTTAAGGGAAAACACAGAAATATCTCCCGCCGCGGCAAGCAGTGAAAGTGTTACTGGAACCGCATTCGGATTCGTGAGCGTGATCGATGCTGTGGCCGAAGTTGCGGCGGGAATGCTGCCGAAGTCATACGGTGTCGAGACTGCCAGCGGCTTAAGCGGCGAGGGTCCTGTCGGAGTATAGTTTATCAAAGTGGACGATTGATTACCTGCGCTATCAACCGCTACAACCTGCCCAGAGGCACTCAGGAGAAGATCGGTGATTGTCAGTTGAATGCTTGCATGTCGTCCATCAACGAAGACTGGTGCGAGAGCCGACATATTGATTTGCGCTCCCGTGGGAGCGACAGACGCTATTCCACGGTCCCATGGTTGAATCTCCGTCACACTTACCAATCGCGTTGCAAGGGTTGGAGCGGTTAGCGACATCTGGGGTGCGAGTATGTCCGCTTGCGGAGAATACCGTAATGTGTCACGCATGAAATTCCCAGCACTGTCGCTCGCCTCGACTTTACAAAGTGCATTGTGCAGTGTATCCAGGATATTTACGCTGATGCTCGCGAGTGTCTTGTCAGTGAAGACGACGCTCGGCACCGCTGCATTTGTGATCGGTGTGAGGATGACTGTTTTGAGTCCGATGTCGCCCGTGCGTTTTTCCGTCACTCTTCCAGTCATCGCCAGCAGTGGTTCAACAAACGGGAGCTGTTTAAACACGGGAGCGAGCGTGTCGCCGCCAACACCATTCCACTGGTAGCAAGCCGTGTTTACATTGCCAACGGAGTCTGTCGCAATCAGACAGCCCGAAGCGCTGTCAGTATAGCGCAGTACGCGCAAATATGCTCGTGCGAAGCTCTTCGAGAAATAGTGTACGCTGTCGAGCACGAGATTTTTCGCTCCCGCCTTCAGGACAACGCTTTTGATACCTCGGTCCCAGGGTAATTGCTCAAGCACATTTTGAATAACAAGTCCGGCAGCCACAGGCGCAAATGGAAGCTGCGGAGCGTTGGTATCGGGCTTTGGACTGTAGGAAACGAGCATGCGGCGCACGTTGCCAGCTGAATCGCGCACGATGTAGTAACCACTTGCAGGCTGCATCGAGTCGATGACGACAAGGCTATCCCAGGCGCTATCCGGCAACGCACGCCGGGGCTTCAGTTTTGCGAAATTGTGCAGCGCCGAATCGGTGAAAAACTGTATGCCAGACTCACAGGGAAAGATCTCGATCGCCTTTATAATGCGCGAAGTGTAGTGGGACGAATCCTGTTTGAATAGTGGTGCAACCGAATCGCGTGTGGTACGGCCCAACGAATACTGCAAATGTGCGTTTGCCGATTCGTTGTTAAAATTGAGCAGCACGTTCACATCATGCGATGCATCCCACGGGCATGGAAGCGCGCTGACATATCGGAGCAAACATTGCTCTGCGAGAAAGCTTTTGCCGATCGCAGTCATCACAGGGACAAATTGGGTGGTGTCTCCCGCAGCATAATAACGACCACCCACGGCCGCTGCCAGATCCGAATTTGACCGGATCGTATCCTTGTCGAGCTCCATCACGAAGAGCGAGATCCCATTGTCACGCAACTGCTGGAACGCGAATGTTTCGTTGACCACCCCATCATCCGTCACAAGGATGATCACTTTCCGTGGCAGTGCATTCGACATCAAAAGATTCACAGCATAGTCAATGCCGCGATCGATACTTGTATTTCCCTGAAACTGGAATGTATGCACGGCCGCCATGAACGCGGTTGTGTCAGCCGTATTGCCTGCGTTGTACCACTTTCCGCCTCCTGGATAATACAAGGCGACGGTATCGGTAAACGGGATCAGTGCGAGCTGAGATGGCGCCGAGACCTGTGCAAGAAAGTTGGAATAGCTATCAAAATATTTGCCTGTATTGCCATTGCCCGTCGAGGAGAACATCGAACTGGTAACATCCGAAAGAACGGCGATCGCTGCAGCGGGCGCGCCGGCACAATTCAGAAGTTCGAACGGATTGACATTCTTGCCATCCTCGGTGAGGATGAAATTCCCAACAGTAAGTGGCTGCGCTGGTCTGCCACTATCGCTTATGCTGACGCCAATTCGCACGACCGGAAAACTATCGACGAGTGGTGGAGAACAATACATTTGAAGTTGCTGCGCGTGGGTTAAACGCGGCAGCAGTGCTGCAAGGCTCATGCAGAGCACGAGCGCAATCGTTCTGGGCAAACAAGTTTTCACGAGCATGGGATCATCTTGCCACTGTCATCGCTCGCCACATACTCCCCCCATTCGTTACAATTCGATAGTAGTAGGCGCCGTTAGGCAGACCGGTACTTTCGAGCGCAGTCCGATATTCACCCGCGGCCTGGTCCTTGTTGACCAAAACGCGGACAACTTGACCAAGCACGTTCATGATCTCAAGACGGACGTGTGAAGCGCGATCGAGACGGTAACCGATTGTTGAAGTATGGCTTACTGGATTCGGAAAATTATCGTAGAGAACAAAACCTGGAGTGACCGAACCAGCGCGGACACTTCTTGCAGGTGCATTCGGATCCAACGGAATGAACGCCGCATAAATATCGAGATTGCCATCACCAGTTCGTCCGTCCGACCACACTGGGATTGCGTAATTGTCCGTAGTGACGATCTGCGTGTATTCGCCGATTCCGAAGTTCGTGTTCATTAATTCAACCGTCGTCATGTCTGTTGGCATCGTCGAGACCTGGCTGCTGCGCTTCCATGTGGCTCCGCCGTTGAATGACTGAGTCATATAGTAGATTGCACTTAGATTCAATGAGTCATCTCTCCGGTCGTACCAGCTAACGGACACGACGCTCTTGCCGTTGATTGCGATCGTGGGGTAGAAGTGATCGCAGTAATTGGTGTGTTTGTCTTCGTTAATGAGCTTGGCTGCAGTCCAATGTGCGCCGTTGTCGTCAGAAGTGCTTACATAGATATCGGATCCGTGATGTTCATCGACGGATGTCCCGAGGGCACACCAAACCATGAAGAGACGTCCAATCTCGCCAGCAGTGTCAATGGCAAGATGAGGGCATGGGTAATTACCTGCTTTACGGAGTCCCAGGATGCTATCGGAATGGGCATCCGCGGATGTTAACGGAATGTCGATATCGGAGATCTTTGTCGGGCTTTCGAAGGTCACACCGCCATCATTTGAGAGTGCATGGTAGAGAGCGAAGTTCTGTGTGTCCAGTGAAGCTGCGAACGTCACATGTAAGCCGCCATTGCGATCGACTCCGATACTTGTGTATTGCACGATCACAAACGTATCCCTAGAAACGGCTGTCGGCACTTCAAAGGAATCCCGATCCGGAAGTTTCCTTTGCAGAAGGACGGAGCGTCCTGATGTCGCAAATTGTGTGCATGCGAGATATAGCGTGTTGTGATGACTCGAACTCGTTCGATCGACCGTCATCCATTGCTTATCATTGAGAGAAAACCCGGCGGGATCCAAACTCGAGCTGTGCGACAACCGTTGTTTCAGCGGACGCGTGAATGTTGCACCTCCATTTGAGGATGATGCCCAATACATCGCGCTCTCTATCCCACCGGTAAAATAGAGATTGATCCAGCTTAAATAGAGCTTGCCATCGGCATCAAACGCGAGAATAGGATCACCTCCACCCAGAGTGAGCGCTCCAACTACATCAGGGACCGCTTTGAAGGTACTTTGTTTCCAGCTTTTACCAAAATCCTTCGAGTAATAGATCGGCATGATGAGCCCGACAGACGGATCAAATCGGATCGGCGAGACAACAATATTTGAACTATCTTTCGGATTGATCGCAGCGTGGACCTCCGATTCGGGCAATGGATTCCCTGAAACCAACTCCTCGCCAACACTCTGTAATTGATTGTCATGCTTGAACAATTCGAGGCTTGATTTCTGGCCTGCGTTCATTGTTCCCTGAGGATGCATTTTCTCCCTGAGCGCATCTTCGAGTTGGCGGAGATGATACTGATTCCACTCCTTGGAGCCGGGTTTCATATTAAATTGCTGGGCAGATGCGTCGCGCACCATCAGCAGCAATATCACCAGAAAGAGATTCCGAATAAGTAAAGCAATGCGCATAGATCGGGACGAGAATATTCTGTTAAGCTCACCACCTGGGAGCGACAATCGAAGACGTATAGTGAGTACAAGCCGAAATTCAGGTTAGTTCAGTGGGGTTGGATTGTAACAATTTCACGAGGCAGGTCGTACTCTTCGCAGAGCTGATTCTGCCCAGCCCGATTGAGCAAACCACATTTAGAATGTCCCTATGGCGCGTTGGTTACCCTTTTTGTTCTCTCTGCTCACATTTCTCCTTTTGCAATCAGTTCGAGCTCAGTCCATGCCCGAAGCTGATACCAGCTACCATCCCATTTTTAACCCCAATCTTGAGGTACATCGGCGTAGCGGCCCGATTACGATCGACGGGGACCTAAACGATGCTGGCTGGAAGAACGCGGCTCGATCCGACGTGTTCACAGAGGCGTTGCCTATCCCAAATAAACGGGCACGTCAACGCACCGAAGCTCTCATCACATACGACAGCAATTATCTCTACATCGCGATGATCGCGTATGATGATCACCCTGAACGCATTCGCGCCTCGATGGTCAATCGCGATCAAATCTGGGATGATGATTTTATGGGTATCATTCTTGACACCTATGGTGATGCGACTCGAGCATTTGAAGTGTATACGAATCCGCTTGGCGTGCAGGGTGATCTCTTCTGGACGACCAACAGTGAAGATCAATCCTACGACATGGTCTTCAACGCGGAATCGAAGATCACTTCGGATGGCTGGCAGACGGAAATACGCATCCCGTTTAGCAGCCTGCGATTTCCGGATAAAACGGTGCAAAATTTCCATGTCAGCTTTTGGCGCAACTGGCCGCGCGATGCCGATTACAAGTTTTCCTGGGCTCCCATCAACTTTTTTATTCCATGCGCATTCTGTCAACTTGGTTCGCTCACGGGAATCGAATCGATCAGACCAGCCGGCACGCTGGAGTTACTGCCAGCGCTCGTCGCTTCACAGGATGCAACAATCAGTGATCCCGGTATCCCTGATTCGCGGCTTACGAACGGACCTGTGCTTGTCAAGCCATCTCTCGGTATTCGGTATGCAATCGGTCCGGCGACAGGCTTAGAAGCCGCGATCAAGCCTGATTTTAGTCAGGTCGAGGCGGATCAGGCGCAGGTGAGCGTCAACTCTACGTTCGCACTTTTTTACCCCGAGCACAGACCATTTTTCCAGGACGGCAGCGATCTTTACAGCACGCTGCTCCCTGCTGTCTATACTCGTTCGATCAACAGTCCTCTCGCGGTAGCGAAGGCGATCCATCGAGACGCAACGACTTCGTTTCTCTATCTCTCCGGTTATGATGAGCACTCGCCAGTGATCATTCCGCTTGAAGAGCGAAGCATTATTCTTCCTGATGTGGGCAAGAGCCTCTCGAATATTTTGCGAGTGTCGCACTCATTCGCTAACGATGCTTACCTGGGAATACTTGGAACAGACCGCAGGTACGAAAACAATGGCTCGAACACTGTAGGTGGTCTTGATGGAAGGGTAAATCTGTTCGAGAACGTAGAATTGCTTGGCCAGGCACTCTTAAGCTACACACAAGAATCGAACACGCATCAGATCGGAAGCAGCACGTTGTTCGATAACGGAAGACACACCGTTGAACTCGATGGTGAACATTATCTCGGTGATATGAGCTATTTTGCCCTGCAACGGTATACGCAAACGGTGGATCTGCATGCTGAGTATGCGGAGACCAGCCCGACCTTTCGGGCCGGGAATGGGTTCGTCACTGCGAACGACTTCCGAGGTGTGCTTGCATGGGCTGGTGATAAGTATCCTCTCGTTGGGCAGCCACACTGGATGAAATGGCTGCAGGAAGTCGATGGAACATTCACCGTCGCGCAAGACTGGAATTTCGACGCCATCACAAAGCGAAAGGCATACCGCGCGCAGCTTGACATTTCATTGATCGGTCAGACCGCTCTGCATATTTTTTATCGAGGATACACAGAGCGTTTTCAAAACATAACATTTCCCGGGCTTCATCAATGGGACCTTACGTGGATCACGAAGTTCGACCAAAGCATTGCGATGGGTGGTGAAGTTACTCTTGGAAGGATCATAGCTCGAACAGTGTCGCCGCCCTCAACTGGAAAGGAAGCAGACATCACATTCTGGGTACGACTAAAGCCCTTCGAACGGATCCTAATCGAACCAACTTGGACGTTCTCTCAGCTTACTTCGGACTCTGGCGGTCAGTTCTATTCCGGCTCGATCTATTTCGCCCGCATCAGTTATCAATTTAGTCGCGATCTCAATTTCAGAGCGATCGTTCAATACGATAACTTCGCGAGACAATTTGATGTCGACCCACTCATCACATACAAAGTCAATCCATTCACAAGCTTTTACATCGGATCGACGCATACCTATTCTGCATTTGACGAGACCTCGCCGCTCCGTGCGACGGATCGACAGTTTTTTGCGAAGGTGCAGTATTTGTTTCAGACCTAGCGCCCATAGGTCCTATAAGACTTATAAGTCCTATAGGACCTATCACCGATCCTCGAAAATTCTTCCCATCTTGCCGAACTCGATCGCAAGTGCAAGCATTAGTGACAACTGCGTATTTATGAAGCCACGTAGATCATCACTTTATGTCATTATTAGTTGTAGGCTCGCTAGCAGTTGATACGATCGAAACTCCGTTCGCTCGCAAAGAACGGGCGCTGGGTGGTAGTGCCACCTATATTTCACTTGCCGCTCAGTATTTTGTGGGCGCCGATATTTCGCTTGTCGGAGTCGTTGGCGATGATTTCCCGGCGCATGCCTGGAAGCTCTTCAAGGACCGTGGTTTCAATCTCGACGGAGTGGAAGTGATTGAAGGCGGGAAGACTTTCTTCTGGGAAGGCAAGTACCACTATGATATGAACACTCGAGATTCGATCGCTACGGAGCTGAATGTGTTCGCTGATTTCTCTCCCAAGGTACCCAACGCACAGCTTAAGCCTGAATTTCTTGTCCTCGGTAATATCGAACCGCGGCTGCAATCAGACGTCATCGATCAACTGCAAGCGCAGCCGAAGCTCATTCTGCTTGACACCATGGATTACTGGATCAAGAGCGCGCGCCCGGCGCTTGAAGAAACACTGAGCAAGGCGAATGCGCTCGTCATCAATGATAGCGAGGCACGTTTACTCGTCGAAACTCCCAGCCTGATCGTAGCCGGCAAAAAGCTTCAGCAAATGCTTTCGCCCGTTACGGATCGCATCGTGATCATCAAAAAAGGCGAGCACGGCGCCCTTCTCTTCTTCAACGATAAACTCTTTAGCGCGCCAGCATATCCGCTAGAAGAAATTTTCGATCCGACTGGCGCTGGTGATAGCTTCATGGGAGGTTTTATTGGTTACCTCGCACGGCGCGGGTCGATCGATTATGAAAACGTCAAGCGTGCAGTCGTCTTCGGTACCGTGCTCGCAAGTTACTGCTGTGGAAAGTTTTCGACCGAAGGCATCGAATCACTGACGCTTGATGCGATCTCGGATCGATTTAAAGAGCTGCAATTTCTCTCAGCGTTTCAGGAAGAACCCGAGCTAGCGATAGGCTGAGTCTGAAGGATTGTGAGCACATAAAAATGGCCTCGAAGTTCGAGGCCATTTTTCATTCAGAGATTTTGATCAGCTAGGGATCTTAATGGATACGAAATGTGAATTTCCGCTTTCATCATAGATCGTCAGACCAACGGCTTTGCCTTTGTTCTCATTTACCACTCGCTCAAAGTCGACCACATTCTTGATCGGCGTGTGTGCTACATTCGTGATAACTTTGAAGTTGCTTCCGAGTCCACGGTCGTACGCTTCAGAGAATTGTTCAACGTGCGAGACGTAGACGCCTTCCTTCACACCATACTTGTCTTTCTCGGACGAG
Organism: Ignavibacteria bacterium; assembly: GCA_013287605.1. Taxonomy (GTDB): domain Bacteria; phylum Bacteroidota; class Ignavibacteria; order Palsa-1295; family Palsa-1295; genus JABDDM01. The sequence continues at coordinate 30,007 of JABDDM010000007.1, forward strand.
GTAAGGTTTCTTACCGTCAGGCCGATATTGTCGACAGTAGCTGTTTCCTTCTGCGGACTCAGACCAGAGTTGTCGTTCTCGTCGGTATTGCCATTGTCGTTGCTCGCAAGATTCATATCGCTGCGTGGCTTGAGTTTGATGAGTTTTTCAATCTCTTTGCCATCGCGCCAAACTTTGAGCGAAACCTGATCGCCAGCATGATGCATACCGATCATGCCTTGAAGCTGATTTGACTCATTGACCTCATGCCCATCAACGGAGAGGATGATGTCATTTTGCTTGAGACCCGCAGCTTCACCTGCTCCATCCTTCGTTACGCGATCAATGCGAACGCCACGCGGACGGTCTAGACCAAGTGCTTCTGCATCAGTTTGATCAACCGAGCGAATCTCAACTCCGATATAGCCACGGTTGACTTTGCCATTCTTGATGAGATCCATCGCAACAGCTTTCGCCATGTTGATCGGGATCGCAAATCCGTAGCCAGCAAACATTCCAGTCTGCGAAGCAATGGCAGCATTGATGCCGATTACTGCTCCGTGCATATCGAAAAGTCCTCCGCCAGAGTTGCCTGGATTGATCGCGGCATCGGTCTGGATGAAGTTTGCAATTCCGTAGTCCTTGGTTTTGGAACGATCGAAGATTTGGATCGGGCGACCAAGCGAGGAAACGATGCCTGTCGTGACGGTGGATTCAAGTCCGAGCGGATTGCCCACTGCCATCACCCATTCACCAACCTGCGCGTCGTCAGAATTTCCAAGAGCAGCCACGGGTAGATTCGATGCATCGATCTTGACAATCGCAAGATCGGTTGTTGGATCGGTACCAATGACTTTTGCGTCAAAGACACGCTTGTCCGTAAGTTTAATCGAGACCCCGCCTTTTTTCGCGGCGTTCTCAACGACGTGATTGTTCGTCAGTATATACCCATCGCTCGTGATGATCACGCCGGATCCGAGGCCTTCTTCGGGCCCTTGCTGACCAAACGGTGATCCGCCATCCTGACCGTCACCGAAGGGGCTTTCAAAGAAATGCCGAAATGGATTATTGTCGTTCTTGTTGGCTGCTGCCTGCTTCGGTGCTTCGGTTTTGACCGTGATCGACACGACCGTTGGCCGAACAGCTTTTGCTACAGCAGTAAATGAATTGTTGATGCTCTGCAGAGTTGCATCATTTGGCAGGCTCGGAAGCTGTCCCCCCAATTGTGGGTCGCTTGCTCCGAATGCCAGGTTGATGCCTTTCCAGCTGCCGAACCCTGAAACCAGTGAGGCCCCGAATGCGAGACCAATCACCAGCAACACGATTGAAGCGAAGAGCGGGCGTTTTGATAACATAGATACTATTTCCTTCCTTGATACGGATGATAGCCCATAAAGGGCTTATACATGTTGTTGAAATCGAAGAGAATTCGAATCGTGAGCCAGTCGTAATGGCACGATCCGAACACGTATTAACGTAGGATCTAATTCCAGGTTTCACAGAACCATGCAAAAGTGCTGCCAAATATGCTACATTCTTGAGTAGAGTCAAGTGTAATCGGTTGTTTATGAATGTCCCGAAACCGCGAGGATCTAATTGCCCCAGCAACTTGAGTGTTGTCGACCTGGACCGTGGCAACAACGTACCGAATTCAGTAACTACTTTCCATAGATCATAGTTGATTGATGCGATGCCATGAGGCGATCTAGTTTGACAGTGAAGCAGAGCCCTCTGAGAGAAAGCTAATCGTACCCAGCGCCACTGTCACACACCCCTGATTAGCCGTTGACTAGGAGACAACGGCTTCCGAATCTACGTAAGCATTCTGTTCGCGTTTACGCCCGGATTAGTAATGAAAACTATAACGAATTCCGATACGAGGAATCTGAGGCAAGCAGCCCATCGAGTTGCTTGTCAAGACTTGGTTGATCGTTGTTTCTTGATTGCGATCGGCATGCGGTGTGCCGAACATGGACAACCTCCCAGCCTAATAATTAAAGATGACAAGGTCGAGATTCAAGCATGTTGCACTCGCTTTCGAAAGCAAGTGGGGGCGGAAGTAACGCTGAAAACCGGGAATAAGCCCATTCGAATCAAGGAGTTTCAAGCAGCGAAACACCCGACCAAAGGATTGCAACTCTCCGATGACTGACATTGCAAATATTTTTGATTACGAAGATGAGATACTGCCAATTAGCATCGAGTATCACTTCATAGGAACGTCAGTCCTCTGATCACGAAGAACAGCTCCTTCTTGCAATGGTGGTGCCTTTGGCAGATCGATAATAAAGATGCAGCCCTTACCGGGAAGATTTTCAACGCGGAGCTCACCTTTATTACGCTCGATTGCTGTTCGACTGATCGAAAGTCCAAGCCCCAAGCCAGATTTATTCTTGCCCATCTGCACGCCGGGTTCGAATAGCGCCTCGATCTTCCCATCGTGAAGCCCGCCGCACTCATCTTCAACTTCGATCAGAACGCGGTCGCCAACTTCATGCGCTCGAACTTGAATCGTGCCCCCTGGCTTTGAGAACTTCAAGGCGTTCTGCACCAAATTGGAAAGCGCAGATACGAACAACTGCTGATCGACCTCGACCTCAAGATTGCCAAATCCATGCATAAGCAACACACGATTCTCCGTTCGCGCCTCGAACCCAGCCGTCGCACCGACGTCGCTCATCAATTCAAAGATTTTCGTTCGCTGTGGGTGCCACTCGGGTTCAGAACGCAATCGGACCTCGGTGAGCGCTGTATCAATTAGCTCAGCCATCTTTATCAAACTGCTCCTGAGCACACTCCCGGTGTTGCTTCGAATACCGACGCTTCCTCCCTCGATCATCTGAAGCGCTAGTGTTGCGCTCTGCAAACAATTGCGCAACTCATGCGAGAGATATCCCAGTCGCTTGACTTCAGCCCGTTCAATCGAATGCCCTCTAACACCTTCAAATGCAGTCACTGCTTCGGCAATGACGGTATCAAGCGAGAGATTTAGCTGTTGGAACTCGCGATTGCTAATATTGTATTTTAACTTCGTCGCCGTCCCAGTAATTGCTTGACACAAGGCACCGTAACTGTGAACAACCTCCGAGACGGTGTATCCCAGTGCCATATACTCTTTGCCCTGTTTCACAGCCATCTCCGTATGGATGCCGCCTTTCGTTACCTCGGCATCGCCAAGCTTTTCATCCGCTTTCAACAGACCGATCAGTTCATCGTAGAAGATACCCCAGCCTTCTTCTACTTTGTCCGACGTGATTTTTATCCCTTGCGTTTCTGTCGCTCGTTCTTTCGCATCCGCAAGTATTGACTTCTTCTCCTTCGTAAGAAAGCTATGTAACATGGACCCTCCTTCGCAAAAATTAACGAATGACAAATGACGAAAAATGCGATAAGTTCCGGACGTAAGAGGGCCTCATATTAAGATAAATTGATAGTCATGTACACATTATAAGCAAACCTTCCAAGGTTGTCCCCACCATGCGCGCGATTCGCCTTTGTGCTCTCAGGCCAGATCATCAAATGTTGAGCGACATTTTTATGTCGCCGCTCACCTTATTGTTCGACAACAAGAAGAGAAGGTTGTAGAGGCTGTTGCTGAGAGTATAGAAAACTTGGGTGGGTACAACAAAGTAAAAGCCAGGTAAAACTTGCGTTCTACTTGGCCTTCTATCATTTTCGTAGCGGGGGTAGGACTTGAACCTACGACCTTCGGGTTATGAGCCCGACGAGCTACCAACTGCTCCACCCCGCGATCCTTTTCTATTCGCATTGTTGCGATCCCGTTGTAGGGATGCCCACAACTTGCAACCATGGGTAGTGGTTCCGAATTTTACCTCAAGTGAGCCTGGGTGAATTAATGCGAGGTTAGAGCGCGGATTCGATACTCCAGATCCTTTGTCGACCTCGGACCGGCGAGTGTGGCTCCAATACGATCGTTCGGGGTTACAAGCAAAACCGTAGGGATAACGTCGATTCCCCCAAAGGAAGAGGCTAGCTCACTCGAACCAACTACCTGCTGGAAATCAATTCTATTTGCGCGGACGACTTCAGAAACGCGATCAAACATTTCCTGGCGAGGCCCTTTTTCTTCGAGCGAGATTCCCAGGAAGACGATTCCCGAGTCACGATACTTCGAAGCCAGTTCTGCAGTTTCACGTAATTCCTGAATGCTCGCTGGGACAGACGATCTCCAGAACATTACCACTACCGGTGAACCGAGATAGTCGTGGAGCTGACGCGACACACCGGCGGAATCCCACCAGACAAAATTGGTAACAAAGGTTGCGGAGCCGAGACGATCGTATGTCTTGAGATGCGATACGTTCGCTTTGTAATCAACAGGTTTGATTTGATCGGCGCTGCTCTGCGATCCGCCGCATGCGGAGAGGCTGAAGCAAAGAATCGGAAGAAGAAAGCTGCGGGCGAATGGTTTAACGCCCACTTCCAACCAATGAGGTGTACTCCCGTTCGAGGGTTTGGCGAACCCGCTCACGCGCTTTCTTTGGCAATTCCTGATAGTGGTAACGCTCACGACAAAGATCGCGAATCGCGCGTGAGAGTTGATAATCCAACTTGCACTTCGCGCAAGTGATGAGGTGACTTTCTAAAGCGATCCGTTCCTCGGCGGGTATTGGAGCAGCGTCCAACAGCGCATCGGACTTTTCGAGACATTCAGGGCAGTTCACAACACATCTTCGTTTAGTGATCTCTTAACAACAACTCATTCCGTAATACAAATTATTCTTAACAGCCTTGCGAGCGAGATCGAGACAACGCTCATCCTGCAAATTGGAACCTCGCTTCTAAAGCGAAGAGTTTCGGCCATCGGGCGACATTGGGCCGCCCGAGCCTTTCTTTAAATATATTTATTGAACCTTTAACAGTTCAACGTCGAAGATGAGTGGCGAATTAGGTGGAATATCACCTACGCCGCGCGCGCCATACGCGAGTTCTGCCGGAATGAGCAATCGACGCTTGCCTCCAACCTTCATCGTCAGCATTCCTTCATCCCATCCTGGAATCACTTTGCCAACACCGATCGCAGTTACGAACGGTTCGACGTGGTGGAAATTCGGATCAACATTGGAATCGAAAACTTTGCCATCAAGAAGTTGTCCGGTGTAATTCACGGTGATATTCTGACCGGATTTCGGCATTGTACCGTTACCGGCCTTGACGTCGATGATCATCAATCCCGACGGCGTCACCGTGGTGTCGCCATGCTTGCCTGCCGCAAGCTTTGGAAGCGTCGGGATAGGAGTTGACTGAATCGACTGTGCCGGTGGTGGGGTAACCGCATTAGTAGAATCGGCATTTGCCTGCACATCTGCTTTCGGTTTGCAGGAGACGAAGAGGAATACTGAAAGAACGAGCACAAATGAGTAGCGCATGAATAAGTAAATAGATGAATGAAAAAATGCTGAGATCAAAACCGCTCGCGCGTTGCTTTTTCCTGCTCGAGCGCTTCTTCAAAAAGTTTTACGTAGCTGGCGTATCGTTCGATCGCGATCGCTCCAGTTTCAGTGGCGGCGATCACCGCGCAGGCCGGTTCATGGATATGCGAGCAATTCGTGATTGCACACATTTCGGCATACGGCCCAAATTCAACGAAGAGAAACTTGAGCTGCGTGCTTTCGATCGCATGATTTGCGAACTCGCGCACGCCGGGGGTGTCAACGACATAGGTATCTGAAATGTCTCCTAATTTTAGGAGCACACTGCGGCTTGTCGTGTGTGCACCGCGGCGAAATTTTTTCGAGAGCTCACCTGTGCGTTCATCGTCTGTGCCGAGCAACACATTCACAAGAGAAGATTTGCCGACACCGGAATGCCCCGCGAAAACGCTTGTTGTGCCGGCGAGGAATTCGTGAAGCGGTGTAAGGCTCCTCGAATCGTTTGCAGTCACGGCGAAGATCGGGTAACCGACCTTCCGATACAATGTTAGAAAATAATCGAGCTCGGCTTTAATCTCAGGCTTAACCGCGAGATCGATCTTGTTGATGACAATCGCAATCTTAATGCCACCTTCCAGCCCCGCAACAATGTAGCGATCGATGATACCCGAGCGGATCGGGGGCTCAAGAATACTTACAACGATCACAAGCAGATCGATATTCGCAACGATTACTTGCGCATAGTCATCCGAACGTCCCGAAGCGCGACGAAGGAGTTTTGTTTTGCGTTCAAGAACTTCGGCGATCAGAGGCACACCTGTGGTTGATGGGTCGATCAGCACTCGATCGCCCACGGTAACAAGCGTCGCATTCTGATCCGCAGCTAACGTCCGCTTGCCAGCTTTTACGCGCAGTTCAGTACCATCCTCAAGCTCTGCGATGAGATACTGGGCCTCGGTGCGAACGATCCGACCTGGAGTGTAGCCATCGGCGACCGCTGAGGAAGCGGCGGCTCGGCCCACCATCCGCTCGCGGTGTTTCGTCGTCTTTCGCCTTTCACGCGTCCGGTCTTCGTGAGCGCGCCGGATGCGTTCTGATTGAGGAAGCTCAAGCTCTTCCTGCTCCTCATTCGAGAGATTCTCACTCTTTGGATCAGCCGGGATCACCAACAATGGATATGTTTGTGGTAACTTTACAACCCTTAAAGATACGCAACTCGCCGTTTGACGAACAGTTCACCCAGTCTGACTAGTACCCGAAATAAATACCTTGCAGCATCCATGCTGCTTACGGCGCTTATCTATGCGCCCTCGCTGAGCTGGTCGTTCGGACACGATCAAAATGTCTTCGCCGAGATTGGCGCCCTGATCCTGAAAGGCAAACTTCCTTATCTCGATGCCTGGGATATCAAGCCCCCGAATATCTTCTATGTCTACGCGCTTGCACAGTGGATGTTCGGACAGAGCGAGCTCGCGATCCGTCTGCTCGACTGGGTTAGTATTGTGATTACTGGAGGTCTTGTCTTTCTGCTTACTGCGCGACATGCATCCGAGGAGCCAACGGTAAGTAATCGCATCGGTTTGCTTTCGGTTTTCCTTATCGCGATCACCGCATTCACGTTGGGCCTTGCCGATACCGCCCAAACAGAATCGTTTTCACTGCCATGGATAGTGGCTGCGGCGCTCTGCGTTTATCGCGTTGAGAGCGACAAAAAGATATTCCTCGCCGGCGTCTTCATTGCAATAGCGAGCTTCTTCAAGACCACGAATTTCGTTTTCTTTCTTCCGCTTACAATCGAACTGCTCTCGCATCCAAACAAGCGAGTGAAGAGAGTCCTTCTTTTTATTGCGGGTTGTGCTGCTGGCTCTCTCGCAGAACTGGGGTTCATGTGGACTCAGGGATATTTGCAGGAGTATCTCTTGATTACCAGATCTGTCATCTTAGGACATGCATCCGAACTCGCCGGAAGTCCTGTGACGATCTTTAGCGTCCTGAGGATTATCTGGGTCTACCTTGGCGCATGGCTGCCGTTGGCGATTGTTGGTGCGGCAGCAATCTTCTCTTCAAGATTTCGGCAGTGGATTTCGCACAAAGTCTCATCCCGATTCGCTGCATTCCTATTCGTCTTGTTGCTTGCGGGAATTGTCGGAGTTCTCGTACAGCAAAAGGGCTGGGGATATCACTACGTGATCCTGTTGCCGGGACTTATTCCGCTTACGGCGCTTCTTGCGTACCCGATCCTCGCGAAGGTTGCGCACATAGTCTCACAGAGGGTGCCAGTGCATCCGTTTGTTATCGGTGTCTTGCTTACGATCTTCATCACGGCAATGCCGCTCAGTGGTGCACGATGGCTTCATGTCTATTATGACAGCACGCTAGCTCTATCGAATCATCCGAAGTACCTTTCAACGCTGGGTTCGCACAATAGCATGTATTATCCTCTTTGTACAGAATCTCTCGCGGAATATTTACTCCGGCATGTGCAGCCCAATGAAAGTACTTTTATTCTCGGTCAGGAGCCAGGCGCATATTGGAAGGCGAATCGAATGCCCACGACACGATACATCTATACGCTACTCTTCACAAGTCCAGTCATGAAGCAGGAAAATTTCGATGAACTGGCGCATTCACTTCGCAAAGAGCTGCCGGCACTTATTGTTGTTGAGCGTTTTGATACACTCGCATTCTCCGGCACAACTACGACAAGCGAAGATCTGTTGAGTACACCCAGGCTGCAAGACGTCAATAAACTTCTTCACGAACACTATGTCTTCACGGATATCGTGTGTGACAAGTTCTTGATCTACGCACGCAAACCCACGATGTAAATTTGCCACATGCAACTGATCACGTTTCACAAGATATTGATCTCTGTCGCCATTCTCTTTTTCCTGTTTTTTGGAATCAGGGAGCTCATCGTCGCCAAGTCGTTGGAGAATTATGTCAGGACCGGATTCTCTCTCGTCGTGATCGTTTCCCTTGGATTTTATTTGCGTTGGGTTATCCGGACGTACAACCAGCCTCCTACTCCAAAGCGTTGAATTTCTTCTTCTATAATGTTTGTTGAGACGACCAGAAGAAATGTTGCCTAAAAGAAAGCTCTTATGTACGATCCGATTTTAGTCCAGCCGATGCGTGATGAAGTTACACGCGTGGGCGTCAAGGAGACCCGAACTGCCGAAGCAGTCGATGCCGCTGTTAAATCGCCAGGCACGACATTCGTGTTTGTTAATTCTGTCTGCGGTTGTGCAGCCGGTGGCGCGCGCCCTGCGCTTGCATTGGCGATGAAGCACGAGAATTTGCCCGATCAGGCGATCACAGTCTTTGCCGGCAATGATATCGAAGCGGTCAAGCAAGTGCGCTCGCACTTCCTTGGTTATGCACCGAGTTCACCTCAGTTTGGGATGTTCAAGGATGGAGAACTTGTCTTCATGCTGGAGCGCTGGCAGATCGAAGGACGCCATCCTCTGGAGCTTGCGCAAACGCTGAAGAACGCATTCGACGAGCACTGCGTCAAGATCTCTGCCTGATCTTAGGCAGCCTTCACCAATGTGAGGGCCGATTGCTCCGGGCCGAAGCGATCCAGCTCACTGGCTTTCACAACGATCTCTTTATTGACAACGATCACCTTCTGGGTGATCGTTTTTTTATCAATCGTAATGAGATTATACTTCAATTCTTCCCGCGGGTTCACTGGATAGACCGCTCCGCCTCCATTTAAGCACACAATTCCTTTGCGTGAGTACTCGGCGGTGAAGTGCACATGGCCATGGAGCACCATCCCGACGTTACCAGCATTCATCGTTTTTAGAAACTTACGCTTCCCGCGAAGTTTGAGCGTGGCTTGTTCAATACGCTCGACGATCACGTTCGTCTCGGGTGGTGTGTGAAGTTTACTCTCATCCTTTCTTCGAAAGAGATGATGATGGACCATCACGATCCGATGATCGCAATGCTTGATCTCTTTGTCCTTTAGCAGCATCACGAGTTCGTCCAACTCTCTATCTGCAATCTCTCCGTTCGAACCAACGGGATTTCTCAAGGCGGATTGGCGGGCTACCGAATTAAGTCCGATCATCGCGACATTCCCCAGAACCTTTGCATACGGGAACGGACTACTCCCCGGTCCCTCGCTTCCAGCAAATGTTTCGGAGAACGTGTCGTAGAATAAATTCAGATGACGCACATAATCGCGATTGGAACAGCGTCCGGGGAATTGCAATAATTCGTCGGCAAGATGCGGGCCGCCGAAAATATCGTGATTGCCAATGACCAGCGAGAGTCGTTCGGCATTCAAGATTTCGAGGTCTTTGAAAAGCTCTCTGCAGGCTTTCAAATCACGTTCATCGGCGTTGCTTGTGATGTCGCCTGTGAATGCGATGTGATCGGCATGCTGCACATAGAGCGCATGCTCCAGGACGGTTTTTAGTCGGGGAAGATGGTCGGGATGGAATCGTTCGTTGACGTGGGAATCGGAAATGTGAGCAATCTTGAGCATTCGTCCTGCGTGGGTAGTTTCAAACTCTCGCGCGGTCTTTCCTTCAGATTCAAACACAATGATCGGTGCTCAAGTCCCTTCCGGAGGTTATTGCACCGTTATCCTCGTGTTACCATCTAGTATTGTCGCCCTAAAACGGCAGAATCGGTTGCTTAGGGGCTATCCGATCAGTTGCCAGTTCATGAAAATGCACAATACGGCTCAAAAATTGGAATTATACGAGCTGGCATGGAATTAGCTATATACTGCAGACCAGCATCCAGAGTTTGAACTTGTAGTTGTCTGCTCCGTAGCCACATTGGGACGGATATTTCCCATGTTTTGAGATAGAATGCTTCAATTACGGCAAAATCAATCACTGCAGCAGAGGCTAACCCCTCAGCAAGTCCAGTACCTTAAGCTGCTGCAACTGCCGATTATCGCGCTTGAACAGCGGATCAAATCAGAGATCGAAGAGAATCCGATGCTCGAAGAAGCATCGGAAGAAGAGGAAATGCAGCAAGGCATCGACAGCGCTTCGAGCACCGAGCCGTACGAAATGACGGATGCTGCCAGCGCACAGGATGTTGAGGTGCCGATCACAACCGCCGAGCAGCTCAACGCTCAGGAAGGCAAGGATGCTGAGGCAAATCAGAAAGAAGCCGATACTTCGAACGAGTACTCGTTCGAAGATTATATGAACGACGACCTCGAAGGCTTCAAGAGCCCCACGGGTTCGAATTCATCGAATGATGACGAGCGAGAAGAAATGCCGCATGCGGCTAGTCTCTCGTTCACCGAATCATTGTTCGCACAAGTGTCGCTGCTGAATCTTCCCGACCGGTTGCGCGCGCTCGCAGAAGAGATCATTGGTTCGATCGATGAGGATGGTTATTTGCGCGTACCGCTTGAGCAGATCGTCAGCGATGCCGCAGTATTTTATGATGAAGTATACACAATGCCCGAAGCGGAGGCGTTGCTTCATCGTCTGCAAAAGCTTGATCCGCCAGGCGTCGCTGCACGTGACCTTCGCGAATGTCTGCTTGTGCAGTTGGAGGTTATGCCGAATCACAATCCAATTCGGGAAGTTGCGCAGCACATCATCTCCGAGCGATTCGACGATTTCGTGAATAAGCGTTACACGGCCCTTTCGCGTCATTTTTCGCGGGAGCCGCATGATCTGAAGCCGGCGATCGACCTCATTCAACGTCTCAATCCGAAACCAGGGGCTCCGAGCGGCGCACTTGCCGACAGCACGAAGTACATCACAGCCGATTTTTATCTTGAGCGTACACCCGACGGCAAAGATTTTCTCATCACGCTGAACGAGCGTGGGGTACCGCCGCTGAGGGTGAACGCTGCATACAAGGACCTTGTCCGCAAGCAGCAGCCTGAGCATGGACGCGCGCTTACACCGGAAGCGAAAGATTTTATTAAGAAGAAATTCGAAGCTGCGAAATTTTTTATCATGGCGATCTACCAGCGCCGTGAGACGATGATGCGCGTGATGCAATCGATCGTAAAGCATCAGCGCTCGTTCTTTGATGCCGGTGAGAAATTCCTCAAGCCGCTGATCTACAAAACGATCGCAGAAGATATCGGAATGGATATCTCAACAATCTGCCGCGTAGTCAATGGTAAATATTGCCAGACCGATCACGGTGTCTTTGAGTTGAAGTATTTCTTCAGTGAAGCGATCCCAACCGAAGGCGGCGAGGGCGAGGCTGTAGCGAACAAAGTTGTAAAGAACCGCATCAAGGATATCATCGATGCCGAGAATGGCTCCGACCCACTCAGTGATGAGAAGATCGTGCAGCTGCTCAACAACGAAGGTTTTGATGTTGCCCGCAGAACGGTCGCTAAGTATCGTGAGCAGATGAATATTCCAGTCGCAAGACTGCGCCGTAAGCTGATGTAATCAGCCTCAAACCCACCGCAACAGGTGCGCCCAGATTGGGACGGTGACGAGCGAAATTGGGATTCCGATCCCCACCATTAAATTCGAGAGCTCCGGCTCTAATCCATATTCTTCAGCGATAATGGCTCCGGTGATCATCGGAGCCATTGCTGCTTCTGTGATCGTGACTTGAATCCACTCTCCACGTGCTCCTATGAATACAACATAGATAAGCAGAATCAGCAGTGGTGCGACAATCAACTTCAAGCACCACCCGATACCGAGTTCAAGACGATATTTCCCAAGAGTAGCAGCTTTGAAGTTCAATTGATAACCGATTGAGACAAGTGCAACCGGTACAAGTGTACTACCGATCCTATCGAGAATCGAAATGAATGCTGGGGGATAACAGATCGGCCTCAGGCATAATGCAACAACAGTTGCAAGGAACGGAGCAAAGGTGAAGATTCGCCGAGCGACAACCTTCGCGCTAATCTCTTTCGAGCTGAAGATCGCTGCCGCGAAAAGTCCGAGCGTGGATAGCACAAAGAATGAGCCCGCTTGATCGGCAAGCACTCCTGCTTCTAGCGATGAAGGCCCATACAACGCCTCAAGAAGAGGAAATCCAACGAAGGATGTGTTGCCAAGACATGCAGTTAACAGCAAAGCTCCAATCGTCCCACGCGACCACTTGAGCCATCGACCGAGCAGAATGATGATGATCCCACACCCGATAAAGACGATCCAGGCCATTCCAGCCGGATAAAGCGCTCGACGCGTGATCGCCATTTCATGTACATGCAACAATACGATGGCAGGGAGTGCAATATTGACGACAAAGCTATTGAGAACGGCGGATGTCGAGTGCGGAAGCTTTCCGAGCCTGTGAAGAATCGCACCAATTATAAGGCAGACGAAAATCAGAATGAGATTGGCCACAATCTCAGAGAGTCCCCAGGAGTTTCTTCCGCAGTAATTCCAGTGCGGCAATCGATGCGCGCTCGCGAATGAGTTGGCGGTCGCCGCCGAATTGATAATGGAATGCCTGCGAACCGTTCGCGTCGGCGATACCTATCCAGATTGTCCCGATCGGTTTGTGTTCACTCCCTCCGGTTGGCCCTGCAATTCCGGTGATTGAGAGAGCATAATCGGATTTAGTCTCATCACGGACGCCTTGGGCCATTTGGGTAGCAGTCTCTTCACTGACTGCGCCAAACTTCTCGATCACACTTTCAGGCACTCCGAGTGCCCGTATCTTCATTGAGTTGTCATAGCTTACGACACCGCCAAGAAAGAACTTGCTGGCGCCAGGTAGTGCCGTGAGCTTCGATGCGAGCAACCCCCCTGTACAGCTCTCAGCAAGTGACAATGTTTTTTTCGATCCGGACAACCGCGTTGACACGATGGCTTCAAGCGTATCATCGTCAGCGCCAATGATGTATTGTCCCGCAATGCCACGAATGCGTTTCTCGATTCGAGCGATTTTGTTGATCACTTCGCGACCAGTCTTTCCGTGAGCGCTGATCCTCAAGCGCAGCAACGGGACATTCGGCAGAAATGCCAGCGTCGAGTCTTCCTCGAGAATTGAATCCACCGGACCAAACAATTCTGCCAACGACGACTCGCCGATGCCAGTCGTGATGAGTGTTCGATGCAGGATCACTTCTCTCGACTTTGCCGCAAACTTCTTCTTCAGCTGGTTGAGCAACCCATCCTCAGTGATCCATTGCATCTCAAGTGGAACGCCGGGAAGGATGACAAATGCCTTTGCACGTTCGAAATAAAGCAGACCTGGCGCGGTACCGGCGTGGTTACGAAGTACAATGAAATCTTTGGGGACCATTGCCTGACCAATATTTGATTCAGGCATCTTTGCATACCCGAATTTCCTGAACCGCTCTTTTACAGCACGAAGGGTTGCTCGGTGGAGAACGAGATCCTTCTTAAAGAACTTGGCGACACTTGCTTTCGAAATATCGTCGTGTGTAGGTCCAAGTCCGCCAGTTACGATCACAATGTCGTTCTCCTTCCATGCGCGCTTGAAGGCTTTCGCAATTGCTTTCGGACTATCGCCAACCGTGGTTATTCGTTCAACAGGGATTCCAATCTCTCCCAGCTTTCTGCTTAAGTAAGCGACATTGGTATTGATGACCTGGCCGATCAGCAATTCGTCACCTATTGAGATGAGTTCAGCTTTCATGCTTCGTGAGTAGTCGTTACATAAGGTATCGGCGGACGAGCCAGGTTGCTGCATGCGCAGTGAGGTTTGCATAGGCCCCTGCGACCGCATCATCACCCATCACGGCAAATCCACCTTTCTTCCGCTCGATGAATGAAGCTGGATAGAGTTTGATGATATCAAAGAACCGAAACCCAAGGAAAGCAAACGTCGCAAAGACAGGATCGCCCGCGTAACTTACGCTGAAGAGAGCGATCCATTGTCCGATGGCTTCGTCCGCAACGATGATGCCGGGGTCGTGCTCATTGAGTACGCGTTCGATTACATCTGATGCCCACACGCCGGCGAAAAACACCACGACCGTGACACCGAGCAGTACTACATTATTCTGAAGTCCAGGAATAAAATAGTAGAGGAGCACTGCGGCGAGGCTGCCGACCGTGCCTGAAGCCACTGGTGACAATCCTGTAAAAAAGAACGTGCCGATGATCAGCGGAAGAGGTGGGATTGACGAAATAGGAACCTTGCGTTTGACCCACGCTCTCGATTTTGCCTTTTGTAGCCAAACCGGCTGTCCACCAGGATTAACGTTCTTAGCCACCAATTACAACTCCGCTGAACGATGCCCCAACCCTCGGCGGCCAATTCTTAGCAGGACGTGCCAATTATCATACGTGTATTCACCAGCGGAAATCGCGGTCATTAACGTGACGCCTAGCATGATCCAGTAAAGCACGCCCGGTTCAATAAGCCTCTGTGCTATAGGCGAGACAACAGGAATCGACCACGAGCTCGCCAAGAGTCCGAATAAGACCATTCCAATAAAGACCATCTGAGTAAATGTCTTCATCTTCGCGAAGAAGCTCGTTTTCATGTTCGTGCCGATTGAGTCGGCGGAAACTCGAAACAATGTGAGATACACATCACGAGAAAGTACGATCAGAACCATCCACCACGGGATGAGTCCACGGCTGGCAAAAGCAATAAAGGCAGCACTGGTCAGGAGTTTATCTGCAAGCGGGTCGAGGAAGGCACCGAATCGTGTAACGAGATTAAACTGGCGGGCATAGTATCCATCATACCAATCGCTCATCGCCGCGACAACAAAGACCACCGCAGCCCACATCACCTGAGGCGGGTCCATGACCGCGAAGAGAACATAAAACACAGGCACCAGGATGATCCTGAGCACCGTCAGCTGCGTGGGAAAGCTCATTGACTTAAATGAGGGCAGCGATCAGAGCTGCTCAAGTATACAAATATAGGTCTTTCGGGCGCAATAAATGCCCCCCTATACCAATCAATCACTCAATGGTCGGAAGTGATTCCGGATTTGATTTCCGCAGACGAACCGCAAAAAATCCGTCACACCCCTCTTTATCAGGACGAGTTCTGAGCGTCGACTCCAAAACGAATCCTGGAGTGTGCAAAAGGAATTGATCGATCTGCGACTCTCCTTCCTCCTTCAGTACAGAGCAGGTCGCGTATATCAGGACGCCACCAGGCTTCACATATTGAGCGTTCTCCTCAAGAATCGCACGCTGCTTGACTACTACTTCATCGAGCATCTGTTCCGTCATGACCCACTTTATTCCCGGATTCCGTCGAAGCGTACCAGTGCCAGTGCAGGGAACATCGAGAAGCACAACATCGAACCACTCGCGTTTTTTTTTGAGCTCACCTTCGCGCCGCTCAGGATAGATGATCCGCACATTCTGCGAAGTGCTCCGTTTCAGTCGCTTCTTTAATTCATCGATTTTGTACCCATCTATATCGGTGGCATAGATCTCTCCCTTGTTCTCGAGCAGCGCTGAAAAATGGAGTGTCTTTCCGCCCGCGCCTGCACACGCATCAAGGACTTTGACGCGCGTGTCCTCAATTCCTGCAAGCGGTGCAACAAGCTGGCTCGCTTCGTCCTGGATCTCAAAGGCTCCACGCTTGAACGCCTTTGAGCCTAGGACATTGATTCGTCTCGGAATGGTCAAAGCGCTTTCGGCAAGCAGCGACGGAGAAGTCTCGCATCCTTCTGCAGAAAGCTCGTGCGCCAGCTCTTCCCGATCTTTAACCACAAGCGTGTTTGCTCGCAACACAGTTGGTGCTTCTTCATTCATCGAAGACAAGAGCGCCTCGATCTCAGATTCACCGTATTCCCGTTCAAGTTTCTCGACGAACCACACGGGGAATGAATAGGCTATCGCCAATCGCTCCGCAGGTGGAAGTGCAGCGAGACGCTCGATTTCTCGCTGATGGTCGGCCATTGCCCAAAATTGCTCTCGTACAAAATCCTGCGCGAATGGAAGATTGAGTTCAAACAGCGCCTCATTGACTTCATCGGGCGCCAGACCTTGCGAAGCAATAAAGAATGCAGCAACGGTCAAAACGGAGAAGAGCGGATCGCCCGTTTTGAATTCCTTTTTCGCGAGGTCAGTATCCCGAACGATGGCTTCGAGTCTTCGATAGTTCTTGATTGTGCCGAAGTACGCATCTGCGATAAAGCGCCGGTCCTTCGCACCCAAATACTTGCGCTCCGAAAAGAAATTTCTGATTTGCAGATCAGCAGGCCGTTCTGGCTTTTTTGCAAACGCAGAATAGATTTCAATCACATGTCCGATGAGACTCGCTTGACGCATGTCGTTTGCTTAGGTTCGGTACGCGATTGGGTGTCTCGGTTCAGCCCGCAATCCGAGATCATGGGTAACATCGCGATCGAGCTTTAACGCACCCAGCATTGCGATCATTGCCGCGTTGTCTGTCGAGTACAGTGGCCGCGGAGTGAAAAAACGAAGCTTCCGCGACTTTGCGTCGGATTTAAACCGCTCGCGAAGTTCAGAATTTGCGCTCACGCCTCCAACAACAACAATATCTGTCATACCTTTTTCCGTGGCCGCCCGCAATGTCTTTGAAACCAGCACATCAACCACGGCACGCTGAAATGAGGCTGCAATGTGGGGGATGTCGTCATGCGGAAGCTCGGGATGCTTCTTCAACCAATAGAGCACCGACGTCTTGATCCCGGAGAAGCTGAAATCATAATGCTCTTCGCTCATCATCGCTCGAGGAAACTGAACGAATGAAGCATTGCCCGAAGCGGCCAATTTGTCAATTGCCGGACCAGCAGGGTATCCGAGACCGAGCATCTTTCCCACTTTGTCGAATGCTTCACCTGCGGCGTCGTCGAGCGTCTCTCCAAGCAGCTCGTAATCTCCAACATCCTTGACAAGAACGAGCAACGTATGACCACCTGAAACGACTAATGCAATAAACGGCAGCTCTGGTCGATTTTCTTCAAGGAGTGCAGAGAAGATGTGAGCTTCGATATGATGGATTCCAATTAATGGCAAGCCTAGAGCCGACGATAGGCCCTTGGCGTAATTGAGTCCAACGAGGAGCGACCCCATCAGGCCGGGCGTATTCGTAACTGCAATTGCTTCGATTGATGAGAGAGATCGACCCGCCTGTCTGAGTGCCTCATCAACGATCGGCACGATCGCACGCAGGTGAGCGCGAGAAGCAAGTTCTGGCACTACGCCGCCAAAGCTGTTATGAAAAAATTGAGATGAGACGACAACAGATTCCAGTTTACCATTGGCAATTATGGCCGCACTTGTTTCATCGCAGGAGGATTCGATGCCGAGTACACAGTGATTTACAGGTACTTCGAGCTTCATTCGATCTCTTCCACGATCGGCAGTTCCTCCGTGCTATCATTGTCAGCATCTCCTGCTTCTTCCAATAACTTCCGGTCGAGGAAGTGCTGCACGATTCTCTTCATCGCCTTTAATCCGACCGCGGTGACAAGTTCTGGCTCTGAAGCCTGCTTAACGCCCTCGACAGACCCAAACGTCTCCAGCAGCTTGGCAGCGGTCTTCTTGCCCACACCGGGGATCTCTGTTAATTCAGTCTGGAGCGTTCGTTTATTGCGAAGCGAGCGATGAAACGTGATCGCGAAGCGATGCGCTTCATCTCTGACTTGCTGCAGCAACCGAAGGCTGCTCGAAGACCGCGGCAGGATCAGTGGATCGAGTGAGCCTACCACAAACACTTCTTCGAGTCGTTTCGCAAGTCCGATGATCGGAATGTGTGTTAGATTGAGTTCTGTGAGCACTTCGTAGGCGCTTGAGAGTTGGCCTTTGCCGCCATCGACCACGATAAGATCAGGCAGTGGCGCCTTCTCGCTAAGCAAACGCGAGTACCGTCGAAGGACAACCTCGCGCATCGACTTGAAATCATCGATTCCTTCGACCGTTCTGATCCGATACTTCCTGTAGTCAGCCTTCTTCGAACGACCATCAACGAAGACGACCATCGAGCTTACTGTCTCGCTTCCCTGGAAGTGCGAATTATCGAAACATTCGATCCGGCGCGGTGGCTTTTTCAAATGCAGATCACGTTCCAGCGCTTTGAGCACATGTGGAATGTGATCTGTCTCCTTCATCTTTTGGAGCTTGATCTCACCCAAAAGAAATTGGGCGTTTGCACGCACCATCTCAACTAACTTCACTTTTTCGCCGATCTTCGGGATAATGATCTTGGGAGGTTTGATCGCTCCGACACTTTCATCAATGGAAAGCTCGCGGGCGCGTCTGGCAAGCCAAGCCTGAAGTGTGTCCTCGTCTTCAACATTTATCGGCAACAGAATCTCTTCCGGAATATAGTCGGTGACTGAATAGTATCGTTCGATCAAGGCACCGAGAATCTCTTCGCTCGACTTGCCCTCGACTGTCGTGAAAAAGAAATGCTGCTTTCCAACCAGTTTGCCGTCGCGAACCTTAAAGACGATCCCGGCTGCATCGTCATCTTCATGTGCAATCGAGAAAATATCCCGATCGACTTCCTCCGAGGTTACAACCTTTTGTTTGTTCGCGTATTCCGCAAGCAACGAGAGTTGATCGCGCACACGTGCCGCTTCCTCGAAGCGCATTTCCTCGGACATTCGCGCCATGTCTTCTTTGAGGGCACGCTCGACATCCTTCGTGCGACCCGCCAGGAGCTGACGGATCTTCCTTATCATGTTCTGATAATCCTGTTCGCTAACAAGCCCTTCACACGGCCCCTCACATTTTTTTATGTGATATTCGAGACAGACTTTGAATTTCTTTTTAGCTACGGCGTCTTCTGTAATATTATAGTCGCACGTGCGAATCGGGAAAATATCGCGCAAGGTCTTGAGCAGATATCGAAGATATCCTGCTTCCGTATACGGACCATAATACTTCGATCCATCCATAATCTTTCGACGCGTCGCAAAGACTCGTGGAAACGGCTCATTCGTGATCACGACATACGGATAGGTCTTGTCGTCTTTGAGATTAACATTGTAGCGCGGCTTGAGCTTCTTGATCAGTGTATTCTCAAGGATCAGCGCTTCGACGTCACTATCAGTGATAATGACTTCAACATCGGCGATCTTCTCGACGAGCGCGCGTAACTTGGCGTCACCAGCGCCGCGCCGGTAGTTTTGGAAATACGAGCGAACGCGGTTTCGAAGGATCTTTGCTTTGCCTACATAGATCACGCGACCTGCACCGTTCTTGAATTGATAGACTCCAGGTGCTTTTGGAAGGCTTTCGAGTTTGGATTCGAGCGTTAGATCATCGACCGTAACTGTGAGATGGATGTGTTCGCCCTCGGTCGCGATCTGGATCGCGTCCTCTTCCTGTTCCTGTTCATCATTGCGAAAGGGCTCCTGATCGAAGTCCTCCGGCATGACGAGGTCATCCAGTGGAATAAAACTCACAGTTAACTAAACGACAAATTACTTTTTCTGACAGAGCTCGATCAACACACCATTCGTAGACTTGGGATGCAGAAAGGCGATTTTCATGTCGTGCGCTCCATCGCGAGGATGTTTATCGATCAATCGGATACCCTCTGACTCCAGGCGGCGCAATTCGCTCTCGACATCATCCACTTCGAATGCAACATGATGAATTCCTTCTCCTCGCTTTTCGAGAAATCCCGCGATCGGAGAATCAGGGCGGCTCGGCGCGGTAAGCTCGATGATGCTTTCGCCAACCTTGAAGGAAGCAATGCTTACTCCCTGATCCTCGACTTCCTCACGGTGCACATTTGAATCACCAAGCAACTTCCGAAAAAGAGATTCACTTGCGCCGAGTTCTTTAACCGCGATTCCCAAATGCGAGATACGAATTGCCATAAAAATGGTGTTGTTTGAGAATAAACAATGCCGTTTCGGGAATGGATGCATGGTTGAGCTCGGGATACCCGCTTACACGTCGGCACCCGCCCTATGCCTTGACCGTTACCCTTTCCTGTATATTCTTAGCGTTCCGACAAGGTCATTTCATCATGACTACTTTAGGGGTATTTCAGGGGATCGCGCTTTTCTTGATGGTCCTTCTGCTGACGAAGCCAGTAGGTGAATATATGGAACGTGTGTTTTCGAAGCAACACACGATGCTCGATCTTGTACTATCTCCCATCGAACGATTCATCTATTGGATCACTCGCGTTGATCCTTCCGAAGAGATGGCCTGGAAACGGTATTCTCTGTGCCTCATTCTCTTTAGTCTCGTTGGATCGCTCGCACTCTATGCGATCATGCGACTCCAGCATGTTCTTCCCTGGAACCCGATGGCATTTCCTGCGATGGCACCTGATCTCTCCTTCAACACGTCCATCAGTTTTGTGACTGGTACTAGCTGGCAGGCTTACGCCGGGGAATCAACCATGAGTTACTTCACCGATATGGTTGGCATCACCGTGCAAGACTTTCTTTCTGCTGCGGTGGGGCTTTCTGTTGCGATTGCGATCATCCGAGGTTTCGCCGGATCGAAGGTAGAATCCATTGGTAATTTCTGGGTAGATATTGTGCGGTCGTGCCTCTACATTTTCCTGCCGATATGTATCGTGGGAGGTCTCGTGTTTGTTTCACTCGGTGTAATTCAAAACCTGTCCCCTTATCATGTCTTGACAACACTTGATGGGACCCGTCAGATTATACCCCTGGGTCCGGTTGCTAGTGAAGAAATCATCAAGCTTCTGAGTGCTTCGGACGGAGGAGGATTCTTCAATGCCAATTCGGCGCACCCATTTGAGAATCCAAACGCTCTCTGTAATTTCCTCGAAATGTTCTGCTTGCTCATTATACCGGCGGCAACTACGTTTTGCTTCGGCCGTATGGTTAAAGACCAAAAGCAAGGATGGGTCTTGTTCAGCGTGATGAGTGTCCTCTTCTTCGTAGGCTTTCTCGGAATGTATGCTGCGGAGCAGCGTGGCACTCCAATACTGAAAACTCATCACATCGCACAGGAGTCGAGCCCGACGCAATCTGGCGGAAACATGGAAGGGAAGGAAGTGCGATTCGGAATCGCAAACTCGGCGCTCTTTGAAACCGTCACGACAGATGTTTCTGATGGAGCTGTGAATGCCGGACTCGACAGTTTTACGCCGCTTGGTGGAATGGTTGCGCTGGTCAATATGATGTTGGGCGAAATCATATTCGGAGGCGTAGGCTCTGGCTTTTATGGCATGCTCCTCTTCGTTGTCATCACAGTCTTTATCGCAGGGCTAATGATCGGTCGGACGCCAGAGTATCTTGGAAAAAAAATTCAATCACGCGAGATCAAGCTTGTAATGCTCGCATTGCTTCCGACAGTATTCTGTATCAGCGGATTCTCAGCCTGGGCAGCCGTTTCTCCTGAGGCGCTGAAAAGTCTCGGAAATCAGGGTGTGCATGGACTTACCGAATTACTCTATGCCTACACATCCACAGCCTCGAATAACGGATCCGCGATGGCAGGTTTACTAGTGAACACGGCGTTTTGGAATATTACGACTGCGATCGCAATGGAAGTTGGCCGCTTCACCACAATGATCGCAATGCTCGCGATGGCTGGATCACTTGCAAAAAAACCCTCCGCTCCTGCATCAGTTTCCTCATTCCAAACCAATACTCCTCTCTTTGCGCTACTCCTCGTTTCTGTGATTCTTATCGTCGGAGGTCTGACCTACTTCCCAGCCTTGGCAATCGGGCCGATACTAGAACATTTCCAAATGATCGCCGGAAAAATTATTTAGAAACGTATCTCGAATTCCCTATAAATATAAGTCATATTCGGCTGGCCACTTACTAGGCAGGCATTGCCTCTTGCCCAATGCTCTCCTCCTCGATCTGGTGGACGAGTTTGTCTTCTGAGGTAACCAATCTCTTTTTCTTCCAGTCGCCGCGTGCATACACTATGATCGCCATGATCGCTGTGAGCACATACGAAATTGGAAAGGACCACCATATCCCTTGAATGCCCTGCGACTTGGACAGTATGAAGGCAATCGGGAACAAGAAAACCCAAAGCGAGACAAGCGTAAGGATCATTGCGATGACCATACTCCCTGCTGCACGAAGCACACCGACAAGAGCCAGTTGCACACCAACAAAGCCCCAGCTCAGGCACATGATCTGTAGAAATTGACTAGCAGCGCTGATCACTGCCTGATCATGAGGCACAAAGAATGTGACAATTGAGGATGCAGTGAAGTAGACGACAACTCCCAACAGAGTTAGCGCCCCAAACGAAAGCAAAGCGCCTAGCTTACCGATACGACTCGCGCGTTCGATATTCCCTGCGCCAAGATTTTGACCCACCAGCGTTGATACGGCCATCGATACTCCCATCGCAAGTATGGTAACGACTTGCAACAAATTTGAACCAACACCATACGTCGCTACGCCGAGTGTACCAAAGCCCGTTATGAGAAACGTCATGACCATCATACCGAGCGATCGAGCCGACATCTCGATCGACGCAGGAAAACCAAGAAGGAATGCGCGTTTGATGTATGCCCAGTCCGGTCGGAGGTCACGCAAATGCAGACGGATGCCGTAGTTGCCCTTCACGAGAATGACGAGTCCGATGATGGCAGCCAGACTTTGCGTCCCAAGTGTGGCGACTGCGGCACCGGTTACACCATATCCCGGAATTGGACCGGCGCCAAAAATGAAGAGTGGATCAAGAGCAAAATTCAACGCGACAGTGCCAAGCACGATATAGACAGGCAGCGTTGCTTCTCCAACTCCTCGCAACAGCGATTGAAACATGAAGAAAAAGAAGTTGAAGACCATGCCGATGAAAGAGACGCGCATGAATCCCAGTGCACCGGAATATACTTGTGGCGACACGCCCATCGCATGCAGATAAAAAGGCGCCGCTATGTATCCGATGACGCCGATGAGAATCGAAATAAGAAAGATCATCAGCAGTGTCTGCCCAGCTACGTGATCGACCATCTCATGATTTCCCGCCCCTACGTACTGAGCAACGAGCGTGGTACCCGCCATGGCAAGACCGATCGCAAACGACATACTGAGAAAAGCCATCGGCATGGAAATCGCGACGGCGGCGACTGCATCGCCGCCCAACCGGCCGACCCAGAATGCGTCGATCAGTTGATAGCACGCCTGCAAGATGTTCGACGTGATGATCGGCACCGAGAGACGAAGAAGCGACCGCAGGATGGGCCCTTCAAGCAGTTGTTTTCCTTTGAAATTTTTTGGTGCGGACATTTGGTGAGATTGGTCGGCACAAAACAATTACGGGAAGAAAATGGATGCAAGGTTGTGCGGGGTACCCTAAACAAAAACAAAAGCCTCATCAGCGGTCGATGAGGCTTTTCGAATAAGCACTTTACAGGGACTTCAGGAATTCGATCAGGTCTGTGATCTCGGCATCTGATAATCCAAGTTTTTTGAAATCGTTGTAGTGCTGAACTACAGCCTTCAGATCTGCGAACCTCCCATCATGATAGAATCCTCCTTTCGTCCTCGCGAAAAGACCTCGCAGTGGAGTAGTTCGATATCGATCATCGGGGGATCGCATCGCCTGGAAATTGTCGATTCCAATTTCTGCGCCAGTGTGCATGTTCCAACCAGGCTCCGTGTAAAGCGGCTCAACGTGGCAGCTTGAGCATTGTGCTTTATCCACAAAGAGTGTGTGACCTCGGGTTGCAGCTGCCTGGTCAAAACTTCCGGCGGGCGGTATCGGCGCCGGAATGGAAAGTTGATATGCCTGCAAGGACGGAAGATATTTTGTTACGAGATCAACCGCTGATCGCTTGTGCCCAAGTTTTGCTTTTGCCGCAACTGGGAATTTTACGGCATTGTCAAGTCGCGTATCAAGATAAGTGCCTTGCCCCTGCATTTCAAGATTGGCTACAAATGCATTCCATTGCGGCACGCTTCCCCAGCCGGTATAGGTATGGAGATTCATACCTGCAAGTCCAAACGCGGCCGGTAGCAATGTTGCTGAAGATGAGCCATCCGGTCGCGATGCCTTTCCATCAAGGATCAGTTCAGCGTCAAATTTTCCCGGCCCCCAGGTTGCAAGCACCTTGCGAATCGCCTCGGCGGGAAGTCCGAGGAGATCCTCGAATGGTTTGAGCGATGGCGACATCGAAATGATCGTGCCAACATTCAGATCGCGATTAGGCCATCCATCCAGCCGGTGCCCGATCCCTGCAGAAAATGCATTATCAACAGTCGAGTGACAGAGGGCGCAGGTGATGCCAACACGAATGATTTTTTTTGAATCATCGAAGATGCCCTTCACACCAACCACGGCATTCGTCTGTAGCAACGCCAAAGTGGTTGCAGGATCATTCATGTCGACCTTGCCAGCTTTAATTGCGTCCACAAGAGCAGCGGGCAGCGCATCCATATCTACCTTTAGTCCTGCCTCAAGCGCTGCTTTTGGACTAAGGCCACCACCGACACCGCCGTTTGCACTTCCGGCAATCGCTTGCTGCAAGTAGAGTTGATCGCCCCAAAAGGCTTCGTCTCCAAATGACTCAAATCGGAATACTCTCCGACCTTCTTCGATAGTTGTCGATTACTCGAAGCAATTGAATCATTGAAGGCCCCAGCAGAACTTACCGAGATAGAGTTCCTTTGCTGGTGTTGTCCCAGAGTGTTGACATGCGAACAGTCCGAGAAGAAGTAGTCCGAAGAATGGTGGCTGTTTGAATAATAGAGAATGTCTCATTTCACGTCAGGAATATGTAAACAGAAGGTTTACAAACTTTGCGGGCAAGCGTCTCCATCGTTCGGCCACCTTTATCACGTATTGTGTTCGCAGTTGTGTATTCCAATCCTTACGTATTCACTATACGCATAGAACGTGACTGACGAAGCGAATGCACGAGACTACTTGGCGGGAAGATAAACGAGTCTAAGCTATAAGCCAGTCCTCCGGTAAGCAGCAACGCGAGCGCGACCATCATCAAGCAAAATGGATACGCAGCGCCTCCGGGCCCAATGAATCCCTTCGGAAGCACTTCCATTGTCGCGACAGCCATATTGATGGTCACAGCAAATGCCGCGGGCCGCGTCAGCAATCCGATTGCGAGACAGAATCCTCCGAGGAATTCCGTAAAGCATGAGAGATACGCGAGTATCGGCGGCATTCCCATATGCTCCTGGAAGCTAATGACTGTTGCCTCCAGGCCCTTGCCTCCAAACCAGCCCAGAACTTTCCCTGAACCGCCCGCAAACAGGATGATACCAATTGCGATGCGAAGCAGCAGTACCGCCATGTTCATCTGGCGCGTAGAGGTTTGTGTTAGATATCTTGTGAGCATGGGCTTAGTGGGCTTAGAAATAAATGTGTGTTTGAAGTAGGGCAGTTGTCTCCGTGTGATCGAGTCGCTCGGATGGCGCATCAGGATTTGGTGCGGTAACGGTGGCAAGTCTCACTTCCGGACGGAACTCCAGGAAGCGGACAGGAAACCATTGCAACCCAAACATTACCCGATGTTTCACCTCCGTTAGATTCACCGTCTCGTCTTGATCCTTGTAATTATCAAATCGGAAAATTCCGGCAAGACCTTGCAGAAGATCAAAAGCTGTTTCAATTGCAAGCGCATTTGCCTTAGCAGTAAATGCGTGTGTCAACGGATGAAAAATATTTTTGCCGAAATCGACCTCGGCAAGGATTCGAACGGGACCTGCACGGATACCGCCATGAACTGCAATGAGCGTTGTCATCAGTGAGGTATCGGCAAGTCCTGATGGAGCAGATTGATTTGGCAGATGCGTATTATCATGGAGATATGCGGATCCACCAATCTCCGCGCTGACCACGCTATCAATCAGAGAACCGGTAACTTCTGCTCGAAGGGACACAGCATACGGCCCCATGGGATCGAGCTTGAACGGCTGCAGAGGATTCATCTCATTCCCGTTTAGAATATCCGCAGTGATGAACGCATGATAGTCGAAAAGCGAAATACCCAACTCCGCACCTTCATCCTTATAGTTCGGCTCCCAAAACATCCCCGCAGGACTGTAGCCTGACAGCGTGTAAGTACCGCCGCGCGTGTAGACCGTATGATCGTCGAAGCGAATCCCAAACGTTGGTAGGAACGCACCGATTTTTAGATATGCATCGCTAAGCACGGAACCTGCTTCCCAAATGTCACCAGAAGGATGTATGAAGTGAACAAGTCCGTACACTTCCCAGGCTCCATTTGTGACAGGATCAAATCTCGCATAGGCCTGGATCGCTGGCGATAGCGTGGCACTGATGTAAATGGGCATTGCCATTTCGAGCAACCCATTCATGGAGGCTTTCTTATCGATGGATGTGGTCGTAGTATGACTAAGTGAATCGGTCAGCGTCTGCACACCCACCGTATGCTCTGAGAAGTACAGAAACTGGCTCCGCAGATCGACGCCGAGCCTTAAGCCTTCCGAAATATCTGCGCTGAACTTTGGCCCGCGATCCCACATTGGAAGACGCTTCATGGCAAATTCATCGCCGCCTTTAGTCCGCATCCCACCACCTGTTGGATTCAGGTGGCATCCTCCGCACCAGGCTTCCCCGCCTTTTAATGCAAATCGCGGGAGGGCCTTCAATGAATCAACGAATAACAATAGGAGAATGACCTCGATTATGATCGAGGCGAATTGATACCTTTTCATAGCATTCGTGTAAAAGAAGCACACACAACACGATGTGAAAAGGAGCAGCAGCGCAAGACTATTTAACGATCACGGTTCCTCTCATTCCCATACTCACGTGGTATTTACAGAAATAGGTGAACGTCCCAATAGTAGTGAACGTGAACGATTTTGAAGTCCCGCCACCGATGTCTCCAGTATTCCAGAGGGAATTGTCGCCTGTCGAGGTATGGACGATGGCATCGTCATTCTTCCAGGTGACAGTCGTGCCTTTTGTTACTGTGATGCTCGCAGGGTTGAATTGACTGGCCGACATCGAAACAGTATTTGGAGAGTTTGTCGCAGGAGTGGATGACGTTCCCGAACTGCACGAAACGGCCAGCAAGGCGATCACGGCAAAAAACAGTTGTCTGACTCTCATGGTCTTAGTCATGATGTTATTTTGATTAGAAGGTGTATCTGAGAACTCGATCAAGGTGCAATGGCAAGGTAGCCGAACAGACCGTGATTTTCTGTAAATGGTCCTGACGTGAAAAATAATTTGTTTGGATCACTATTGGCAGTGGGATTGAAACTAAGAGCCCAGAGACCATCGATGCTAATGACGCTTCCGCCGCTGATCCTTAACTGACCAAGATCGGTTCCAGAATGATCAAAGGCAGTGATCTTTCCATCTCCGAAATTACCGACGAGAATGGCATTCGCGAACTGTCCGAAACTCGAGGGTGCTAGTGCGAGACCCCATGGTGAATTGAGATTGCCATTCGATGCAAATCTCCCGATCAGCGTTCCATCCGGTTTGAACATATCGACATAGCCGATGCCAACTCCCAAAGAATCATCTTTCAACGTGGATTTCTGACGAGCAAACGTCACGTACAATGTGTCGTGAATATTCTGGATTCCAAACGATGAGTAACCAACGGGGATCGAGGGATCGGTGAAATGACCGACTATCAGAAAATTTTTGTCAAATACCCGAACTGTGTTGTTGTGAAAATCCGTCGCGTATATCTGGTGCACCGATGGAACAATCGCGAGTCCTTTGTACACTGCATTGAGAGCAGACTGGTCAGAAACGATCAGCGCGCCTGCGCCTCCCTGCCATCCTGCGATTGTTCCGTCTTCCGTTGAAAAGATAAAGGCATTTTTTCCAAAATCTCCTGCGCTTGCATTTGCATTATAAACAACCCCAGTTGGTGAACCGCCAGTCGCTACGCCTGGAACGGGGATCTTTACTGCGGCCAGAATGGTGTTTCCGCTTGTGTCGTAGATCGTCGAGACATTTCCATGATTGGATGAAATCCAAGGCTTGCCAGTCCCGCCGAACGCTATACCCCAGGCATTCGCTAGTGCCGGATCGGTGTGAGCTGCTGCAAACGCAGCAGTATCGGATACGAGGTTGGTCTGCGCAAAGGATGTTGTGTTCGTAGGTGAAGTGCTTGTAGAAGATGTACAAGCCTGAAGCATCGTTGATAGACTACCGAAGAATAAAAAAAGTGCAAAGTATCGTCTGCTCATAACTCATCAGTGGAGAGTGAATTCGCCATTAGAATCGGGATTCGATATGAGGTGGGAGCAGAATTGCCCTGACTCTCAGCAAAAACCAAGCCGCTGATACGCCAGTAGTGGCACTGGTTTTGTTTTCTCAGGACCTTCTGTGACCATTAGGACTTATAGAACCCATACGTCCTATTTCGATTGTACCGACAGCCGGACTCGAACCGGCACGTTCCTTACGGAACAACGGATTTTAAGTCCGTTGCGTCTACCATTCCGCCATGTCGGCAAATGCGCCGGGAATAACAATCCTGCTTGCGGTGAGTTCTCTTGTCCAATCTTTCGAGCCTCCAGACTGTGTCGCATATCTCCCATAAGACTCATCGAAATCAGAGGTACTATTGGTCAATTGGAACGATGCACGGGTCAAGAGCAGTTAGTAATTTTGAATACTATGAAAAAGAAGACAACAGCAGCAACGCTCCATCATCATCACCCGCAATGCGGTCGGTGATGCGTTAGCTTGTTGTCAAGAGTTTAACAGCGCCGGCCTTTGTGCCGGCGTTGTTCGTTTCTATGCTCGAACTCCTCCTGCCCATCGGTCCGGTCCAATGAAATCAACATGTCAGAAATCAGAGAACCAGGGTCAATCCGACTTGCACTACCGAAAGGGAGAATGCAGGAGAGCGTTCTTGCTCTCCTGTCAGAGGCAGGCATACGCATCACATCGGGAAACCGCAGCTATCGACCCAAGAGCAACCTCGCTGCGTTTGAAGTAAAAATTCTCAAACCTCAGAACATCGTCGAAATGCTGCATCTCGGCTCGCGCGACCTTGGGTTTGCCGGAGCCGATTGGGTCGCTGAACTCGATGCTGATCTTGTCGATCTCCTCGACACTGGTCTGGATCCGGTTCGAATCGTTGCGGCAGCACCTCCAGAAATTGCAGCGACGTTTCCGAGTTCACAAAAGTATCTGATCCTCGCCACTGAATACGTTCGATTGGCGGAGCGATGGGTTGCTGCGCGGTCGCTGAATGCATGTTGCGTGCGTTCCTATGGTGCAACGGAAGTCTTCCCACCGGAAGATGCCGATTGCATCGTCGATAACATGTCGACAGGTTCGACCCTCGAAGCCAACAATCTTGTGATTCTTGACGAGCTTATGACTTCGTCGACACATCTTTACTGCAACAGACAAGCGCTTGAAGATCCCGCGAAGTGCACTGCCATCGAGAGCTTTGTTCTGCTCGTTCGCTCCGTTCTGGAAGCACGCTCTCGCGTGATGCTCGAATTAAATGTCAACGCTTCAGAACTTGGACAGATCGTTGA
>JABDDM010000008.1:0-96 GCA_013287605.1 Ignavibacteria bacterium
AGGCGGTACCTCGGGCAATGTCATGCTTTCCATTGCTCCTGGATCGATCGATGCAACTTCGATCGCAAGCGGCTCGGTTGGGGGGCGTAAGCTTGA
>JABDDM010000008.1:106-2296 GCA_013287605.1 Ignavibacteria bacterium
GTCTGGGACTTTACCAGGATGCACTTGGAAACTTGAACGTTGGTGTCGACAATACCACACTTGATATCTACAACAAGATCGTTCGCGTTCGTCCAGGAGGTATAGGAGCAACGCAGATCGACCCAACGCAAGTGCAGTTGCGCGTAAATGGAGCAGCGGGGTGCGGGTCGTTCCTACAATCTATCAATCAGGATGGAAGCGTCAATACCGGCACCGTCTGGGTTAATAACACGCTCACTCGATATTGTGAGGGTGATCTGTATCTCGGTATAGCATTGGGTCATCCGAATACGTGGACGGGATTTCAGACCTTCGCGGGGGGAGCTGATGCTTCGATGTTGACCGTCGATGGAGCGACGATGTTGAACGGTACGACCAACACTGGATTGTTTACTAACAACGGTGATATGGCAGTCAATGGAGGGACGACGTTGAGCGGCACGACCAACAATGGCGTCTTTACAAACAACGGCTTCCTTTTCAACAACGGTAGCATGAGAGTCACTGGCAACGAAGTAGTGTTTGGGCTTACCAGCTTGATCACCGGCAGTAATACTACGACTCTTACTGTTAACAATCAAAACCCGAGCGGGAGTAATGTCTACGCAGCAAGGATTTTGACGGGTGGCGAACGCGGTCTACGCGTGCAATGCCGCACCCAGAGCGGTTCTTCGCTTAGCAGCAATACCCACTTCATTGACTTCTATGACGGTTCGTCGGTCAATTGGCGCGGAAGTATTCAGGGACAAAGCTATGCTGAATACTGGAATGATCCTATCAACATTGCGCTGGCAGTGACGAATGGGGTCCAGATCGCTTCTGGGATCACTGCCACGGCTTCGGCCATCGCCTCAGCGGCGAGCGTGTTTGCTGCTGCCGCAGCGGCTGGCATCGCTGCTTCGGCTGCTTCGTTTATTGCGCAGACAGTACAATACGGCACCGTCACCGGTATTCAGTCGGGTGTCAATCTCGGCGTAGCGTATACATCCTCTTCGGGTGACTATGCAGAATATCTACGTCGCGCTGATCCAAACGAAGCGTTATATCCGGGTGATGTCGTCGGAATGACGAATGGACTCATCTCCAAGAATACCGCTGGCGCGCAAAACATTCTTTCGATCTCAATGGCACCTATCGTGCTTGGCAATATACCGCCAAAGGGTCAGGAGCAGGCGTTCAACAAAGTCGCCTTCTTAGGTCAAGTGCCTGTAAAGGTTCGTGGGGCCGTGCATGAGGGTGACTTCATTATTGCTTCGGGACTCAATGATGGCATCGCTGTGGCCGTAAGTGCTCAGGACATTACGCCTGAACAGTTCACACAGGTGCTCGGACGTGCCTGGACAAGTTCAGCGGACGCGAAACTGAAATACATCAAGGTCGCTGTCGGACTCAATGCGAAGTCGATGAGTGAGATCATGAGCCGCGAGGAAAACGAGATCAACGTCCTCAAGCAGCAGGTGATTGAACTTCGCAAGACGAATGGTGAAGTCGCAATACTCAAAGCAAAGCTCGATCGTATCGAGCAAGCGCTCATCCATGGCACCGACCAGAACACGCGTGAAGTGAAGCTTACGAATAATTAAACCACCACGCGAGAGAGAGTTCACAAACATCCTCCTGCAGCGAAACTGTGGGAGGATGTTTGTTTTTATTCGAGATAGTAACGGAGTGGATTTGGATAGATCCTGCATTCTTCAGCGATACTGATTGTATTCGGGATCCTTCCTTCTTCGCGAAGTTGATAGAGCGGTGGTACCATCCTGTCCCGCATTTCATGCGGAGCAATCGGGTTGATGTAGATCGATGTTCCCCCTTCAAATCCAGCCGCAGTATTCACGCGCCACTTAATGAGCACATGCCATGGCATTTTGTGCACCGCGTCGATTGGGGAGTAATACCACTCTTCGTTGCAGGAGATCTGTGACGTCATCGCCGCATGGCAGGCATGAACCATGTCACTGACCGACCGCATTTCCTCTTGCGACTGCTCCCATGGCCTCGAGAAGTAGCTTTTCGAAAAGATCTCGATCGTGGGATGGCGATGACCAATTCCGACGAATGCAATCGCATGTTCGTTTTCGGCAAAGATGAGATTGTGCATTGCGGCAAGATTTGCCGCGTAAAAATTATAGACGTTCGAATCTGCATGAAGCATTTCGATCTGGTGGCGGATCGAGGCTCCCCAATCGT
>JABDDM010000008.1:2306-59501 GCA_013287605.1 Ignavibacteria bacterium
GTCGAGTCCTACAAGTTGCTTGTGAAGGTGGTCGAAGCTGGCGCCGGCCGGTTCAAGCCAATTCTGGAAGACCGAGATGTAGCGCACGTAATGATTGCTATCGAAGATATCCTGCATCGCCTCGACCGTGAACTTGAAGTAAAGGTAATGCTCTTCGGAGGTCATCTCTCCTGAGCTGAAAAGTTGAGTATCGAGCGTGGCGTCGCGCGCGTAATGCGGACGAGCAATGATTAGCTCATGTCCTCCACCAAAAAATGCGTCCGAGAGTGCTAACTTATCTTCTTCCGGCATAGTACGAACACGCTCCTGTGGTACGCCGGTCGCAAGGAGTTTGTAATCGAGGATATCAAGCACGTGCTTTCTTCCGATCGGTGATTGGAGATAGGCTTCTTTCCAGTCAGCGTTCGAGCGTGTTAATGCATAGGCGTAATTTTTTTTCCAGTAATCGACTGTCACGATCTCGAAGAGATTCGGTACACGTCTAAAAAGCCACTCGGTATCTTTATAGGCTTCGGGGAGGACGTGGCGGATTGTCCGTGCTGTGCCGTCAGCTTCCAGTACAAGCCTGGCTTTTTCGGGAGGTGTTTCGAATATTCTCTCAGGGCAGAACGAGCAGGCCGCGACAAAATCTTCCGGCTGGAGTTCGGAGACTTCAAGCACTTGATCCCGCACGAACGGTCGCGAACCGCGGCCGGGTACGGACCATACCTCTGTGTCCGTGAATGGATTGAGTTGCTTGATGGTCCCATCGGCCATCACGGTATAGTATCGAGAGTAGTGCACGAATAAGTCAGGTTAGCGTCTCTGTCCATGCGAACATAAGACCTTGCCGGGCGCCTCCGTGAAAAGGAGAACAGCTCTCGGTTCGGGGACCTCCGGCAAGACCAATTTCCCCCGAGTCAGAATGAACGTTTTGTCTCATTGGCACGTAAGTTGACAGGAAGGCACCTGTCGAGCATCGTGTGGAAGACAAGAGTTTTAACAGACATATCAATCAAATACGACCATGAGTAGCAATCGAAGTTCTGGCGTAGGCCCCTTTTTGTTGGGAGCTCTTGCCGGGGGAGTAATCGGGGCGACGGTAGCACTGTTGATAGCGCCAGCTGAAGGTTCGGAAACCCGTCAAGGACTCAGCGAAAAATTTGACGATCTTACTGGTTCACTCACGGGCATCCTGCATCGTGCAAAGGTTTCAGCCGAGAAAGCGCTCAATGATGGACGTGAAGAGAGTGGGCGCATCATCGAAGAAGCAAAGAATCGGGCTGAAGACCTGATCGAGAATGCCGATCGCACGATCCATGCAGCACGCGAAGCCGCCACCAAACGCCGCGGTAAATCGAAAGCTTCTGAGGAAGAGGGGGACAGCACTCTTGACCCTTCGATGAATGGCAATGGCAAGGGTACGCGCGCCAGCGCCAGTTCGGGGAGTGAATCGCAGTAACGGCGAAGTACCGGAGTTCAGACTCGCTTCGAAGAAGATAGTATATTGATGCACGGTGAGGCTTTCGCCTCATTTGTGCTGCTTCATTTTATTTGCCAAATTCATGGAGAATATCCTCTATATCACTGGCGGCATTGCCCTGATCGCCTTCGCCTGGCTTATGCTTTCGCTCGCGCAGACAATGAAATCCGCGCAGATCGCCATCGTTGAAGCGAGGCAAGACCTGCACGATTTCCAATCCGACGTCCATGAGATGAAGGTAAAAGCGATGCCCATCCTGGATAATTTGCAGCAGCTCACCATTCGGGCGAATTTCATTGCCGATTCCGTGCAATCGCAAATGGTGACGATTCAGGAGACCGTGGATGATACGCTGGATGTGGTTCGTGGCACCATTGATGATGTCGAGCGACTGAAGAATGAGGTGGTTGGTATTGTCGAAGGCCCGCTCCGCATTGCGCGTTCTACCAGTAATGGAGCGGTCGGGACGATCGCAAAAGGCGTTACGCTTCTCGCAAAGCTATTCGCGGCTCGCAAGAACGGCAAGGAGCATTAAGCCAACAGGTCAGGTCTTCTTTCTTCGGTCCGTTGGATAGACTTCGCCTGACGCCATGCATCGATCTTCTTGTGATCTCCACTCAGGAGGACATTTGGGACGTGCATTCCTTCAAAGTCTGCGGGACGAGTGTAGACTGGTCCTTCGAGTATTCCCGATTGAAATGAGTCCAGCAATGCGCTTTCGGTATCGTGTATTGCGCCAGGAAGCAGACGAACGATGGCGTCGACAACAATCGCCGTTGGCAGTTCGCCGCCT
Organism: Ignavibacteria bacterium; assembly: GCA_013287605.1. GTDB lineage: Bacteria > Bacteroidota > Ignavibacteria > Palsa-1295 > Palsa-1295 > JABDDM01. The sequence continues at coordinate 4,562 of JABDDM010000008.1, forward strand.
GTAACTACAAAATCCCCGATAGAGATTTCGCGAGTTACCAAAGCTTCACGTACTCGTTCGTCAACACCTTTGTAGTGTCCGCAGATGAAGAGTAGATTCGTTGCCATTGAAAGCTCATTGGCCACCGCCTGCGAGAACAGCTCACCATCGGGCGAAGGGAAGATCACTTCGTCATATGCGCGCTCAGAAAGTAACTTGCGCACAACCTGAAAGATCGGAGCCGGCATGAGCACCATTCCCGAGCCGCCACCGAACGGTTGATCGTCGATCTGATGATACTTACCTTCACCATAAATACGAAGGTCGTGGATTTGAATCTCTACGACCCCGTTCGCGCGTGCGCGTTTTATGATACTTTCTCCGAGTGGACTTTCGAGCAGTGCCGGGACTGCCGAAACAATGTCAATTCGCAAGGGCTGTTACTCTTTGCAGCAATCGTCAAGACCTGCATACGCGGCACTGTCACGAACGGTTTTGTTCGCGGTGTATCCTGACATTGCAATCGCAGATTCGATCGCATGCATATTGGTCTTCGTCGAAATGAATTTTACTTCGGCAGTGTGAGCATCGATGTTGACATTGATCGCAGTTACACCATCAACTTCTTTTACTGCCGTTTTGATATGCTTGGCACAGGAAGAGCACTTCGCGGTCGGGATATTAATAATAGCGGTCTGGACTGAAACCTGCTGTGCGGCTACCTTCGAAGCCGCGTCGCTTTTCGTTTGACATGCAACAAAGCCAATGGTGGAGGCGCAAAAGAGCAGGGCAAAAATCGTCTGGACGCTACGGTTCATAGGGTAATCAACAAAAATTTACGTACCGACAAAAGAACAGTCAATGTTCGGGAAGTAGTTCGAAGCGGGTCCAGTTGGGGTCGTGCCTGTCGAGTGGAATTGAGTCGTAGCCGCCCGACTTAAAAAGATCAACCATATCGCGATAATGTGGACCGAATATCACTTCAGAATTTCCTGTCGGAAGAACGGCCATCAATGTTTGCGTCTTCATGTCTGCCAGAAACCGCATCGATGGCCCGACGCGCATTTCATAGGGATTCCACATGTCGTAGCTTGCTTGTGAGACTGTGGTAAGATCGCCTGGCACTGCACCGACTTCTATGTTCACGATCTTGGCCATCGACTTTCCCGCCGACTCAAACTGATGGTGGTAGGTCAGTGTATGCAACCTGCCCCATTGCCACAATTTGAGATCGCTTCCAAATGTTGTCTTTAGAATGTGCAGCGTCTCATTAAATGTAATCTTGAAGATCGAATCGCGGTCTTCGTGTACATTCGGAGTATTGACGTCGTCCCACCAGATATTTTGCGGATCGTTGAGCAGGCGCTCGAGCGAGTTAAGCACAATATTCGACAAATAGCTCAACTCGGAAAATCGGTCTTGTCCCAGTTCGTCCCTGAATGTATTTTTCAGCAGCGTCTGGAGGAAGACGGCGTAGATGGTTGGTGCGGTTTCGTCCGCACGCATTGCACCGTCCCAGTTTCGTAAATAATCAAGCGCTCGTGCAAGCGTCGGGTCAGAGTAATGCGGTGTGAGTCCTTGGTGAGATGCATGCCGTATGGATGCAGAATCCAGCCGGATAAAACTCTTGACCGCACTGTCCGGAAGCGATGTGTGGTACTTTAACGAATCCCATCTCCACAGATGGCGCAGAGAATCGAACTTGAATTGCCAGGTGCTATCCGCCTTGAACGACACAGGATCCGGATCGGGATACAGAGAGAGGATAAGCGGCAGAATAATATCGCGATCAAATGGACTTGTGACATCCATCGATATTTGAGTCGCAGTAGTCCCGTCAATACGTCCAGTCTGTTCGATGAGCTGAGCGATGCGATCTGCGCGCGAAGAGGTTTCCCAATCATCCGAAATCGGGATTGGCCGATTCCGGGTCGGGGGATCGTTTGCTGAGACGACGTAGCCTCTCGGAGGATTCGTAATCGCCGCAATGTCCGCAGCGTTAACAAACCCCTGCCATGCCTGAGCAGGGTCGGCGCCATCACGCGCGAGCATAAGCCTATCTTCACTCCCGGATCGGCGTGGCACTCTCCCAATGAATTCATAGACTATGGCACCAGAATTATCCGCAAGACAAATGTTCAGGATCGGAGTGGCAAAGCTTCTTAAGAATCCTCGCGCTTCTGCAACATTGTTTGAGCGATGAAGCGCAAAGAAAGATCCGACTTCATCGCCCTCAACGTATTCGCCGTTCCACATCATAGCTACCAGTTTCTTCTGCTTAAACAATGTAGTGTCTCTTGGGACGGTAACGGCGTGCGGATTGCCTACATACGCTTGCGTGATAAGGAACGGATGATCGCTGATAACAGGACCATGGATCGTCTGGCGAATGTAGACTCCTATAACTAGTGATGGATTAGAGTGGATAGAATCTCGAATGCGAACCGAATCGACGATCTCCACAAACGGGCGCATGCCTGTGGGAGATTGATAATACTTTCCGGTTGAATCTGGAGTCTCGATGAAGAAATCGGATTCGTCAGCCATGCCGCTCGTAATACCCCAACTCATTTTCTCGTTGCGCCCTGCGATAAATAGCGGAAGCCCTGGAATGCCAAATCCTGCTACATTCAAACCTTCGCTGCTTTGAATGTGAGCGAGATACCATCGCGCTGGCGTGCCAAGCCGAAGATGTGTATCGTTCTCGAGTATTGCTCCGCCCGTTTTCGTGCGTGATGGTCCAAGTGCAAATGAATTGGAACCGCCGCTTGCGGTGAGTGGACCGAGATACTCGCGAAGCAGTGCGTTGACTTGCCGAAGGTTTGCGTAGAAATCATGCAAGTCGCCCGACTGCAATTCGCCGGATGGAACCGGCGGAATCAAAATATGCGGCGGTGGGGGTGGTCGCACAATTTTCTTCTTCTTTGGAGCCGGCTGCAGCGATGGCTGTCCATTTTGCGCTGGCTTTGGTGCTGCGTGCGGTGTGAGTGTTGCTGGATGCGAAGTTGTCTTTTTCGGAAGTGACTTCGTCGTATCTTTTTTTGGAGAAGCCGAGGGCACGGCATGGATTACAACAGGCTCTGCACCAGTCCATCGCGCCGCGATCACTTGAGGTGTTGCCCCTTCAAGTGCTGTTGATCCATACTCGGGATAATGAGGATACAGTGAAGAAAGATGTGCTGAATCGAGCCCGAGAGCAATATCGCTAAACGCAGCGTCAGTCCAATATGCAAAGTTGAGCTCCCACGACATCAGTCTTCCGATCATCAATGATTCCTCAGGATCCCATGGCTCAGGAGTGAATTGTAGCGCGTCGAATTCAAAGCCCGGTTGTGTGTGATGTTCTACGATGTATGCATTTATTCCATGGACGTACGCAGTTACATTTCGCTGCGTTTCGGGTGAGGCTTTAAGCCAGAGCTGGTGTCCGAGTCGACGGAAGCCGATCGTGTGGGAAAAAACATCGAGTACCAGCGCCTTCTTTCCGACGAGCTCGCAGAGCCGCCCTTCGCCGATACGGCGTTCCATCTCCATCTGGAAGAGTCGGTCCTGTGCTTCTGCGTAACCAAGCCCGAAATAGGCATCTGCATCAGTGCGCGCGAAAATATGTGGCACGCCGAACGGATCGCGTTCGATCTGCACTGCATCCGAAATTCCCTTCACCTGTGCCGAGCCTGAAAGGTTTGGAACCGAGCGATGCATGAAAACCACGCCGAGAACGACGAGACCGATCATAACAAAGAGCAGGGACACGACTAACCCGATTCCGAACCGCTTGATCATCAATTGATTGAATGTGGCGAAATTCTGCCAATCCTGGATGCAAAAATGGTGCTCTTTTGATGGTCACCTCTCGAATTGCGCTCGAGCTTCACGCGTCAGGGCTCTTGCAAACCGTATTTTTGAATAATGATGATGAATCAATACCGTGAAAGGCGCCATTATCCACGTTTGAAAAGTTATTGGGTTAATGGAGGATATGCCGTACTTGCTTTTCTTTCTCTCGCCTGTCAAAAGAAGGAAGTTTCCCTCATTGATAAAGCCAAACGGATCCCGGTCATTGGAAAGAACGACGTGGTCTACGTTGAGCGCTCCAAATTCTGGGACGGACCGAATATCAAAGCGCGCTCAGAATCGAACCGGCAGACTTTTACTTTCGTACCTCCGCCAAACATGACGCTCTTCGTGACGCTCGAGAACATGGGTGGCGTGCCACTCAAGCGCGATACCTTTAAGACAAGAGGTTACAGATTTGCCGAAACGTATCTCCGCACCACGACAAAGGATACCAATCTCGCGATCCATGTAGAAACAGCCGATAAGACAAAACAACCAACCGATGTCACAATCTATATGCGTGATGTCGATTCAGTTTGCTCGGAGATTCGATTTGAGGGAGTGAAGTAATCATATGACAAGATGATAACGGCCCGAACGGCGCTGAATACTTTGTTCTGCATTACGCTCTTCGCGCTTTGTTCTGGTTGCGGTGGGTCGACGACGTTGGGCAGCCGTGAGCCTCCAGTAAAAGGCGACGCAACGCCGCCATCCGAGTACGATCCGCACTATATCCATGATATTAAGCAGTTGCCGAGTGACCCCGGGCAAGTTCGGCACGCAATCCTCGAGATCAGCCGGATTGACGCACGCGAACCGAACCGTGTTCGCATCTATGCTCAACTTCTTGATACGATGGGGTTCTATCTCTCTGGCGCATCGCTCGCGAAATACAAAGGGAAGTGGTGTACAGTTAGCGATCAGACGGGTCAGCAAACACCGGTCGACATCCAGAAGTATAAGTTAAAAGAAGTCACCGAAGCGCAACGCGTGCCAACTGCTGTCGCCATCGTGATGGATCATTCGGGCTCGATGGGTGAAGAACGCGCTCAAGTGATCGAGCAGGCTGCCGGCGATTTGATCAACAAAAAACGGCCCGAGGATGCGTTCGCGATGATCAAGTACGATGAGAAGGTGAAGGTCGAAGTACCGCTCACGACGAACGCGCAGGAGTTGAAGCTGAAGCTTTCACATGAAGGGCTTACGGGTTATGGTGGATCAACCGCAATTTTCGATGCGCTCGAAGTAGGTCTGATCGAAGTGGAATCCGCGCCGCCGCAATTCGCCAATCGTGCGGTTGCGCTTTTTACCGACGGACAGGATAACAGCTCATTCCTGACAAGGGACTCACTTCTGAACCTGGCTCGACACTCGAATGCATCGATGTGCCTCATCGGTTTTGGAGAAAATGTGAATGGGGCTTTCCTTCAAAACATTGCGTCCATCTCCGGTGGTCTCTATCGCCATTGTTATCTGACGAGCGAGATCGACGCCGTATTCCAGGATCTCTACAAGCGGCTGAGAAATTATTATGTCTTCGAGTTCACGCCTCCAAGCTATGGTGCTCACACAATCACGCTGAAGCTCTGCCTGCCGAACGAAACGGTTATGGCAACCGGACAATATGATAATACTCCCAACATCGGCGACATTGCGCAGTTGGACGTTTACTTTGATTTGAATTCTTCGAAACTCCTGCCCGCCTCCGGCGAATCGATCAACAACGCTGTAACACTTCTTCGAGCGTATCCTAAACTCTCGATCGAAGTCCGCGGACACACGGACTCAACGAACAAGACGACCGATCCGGAGTTCAACAAGAAATTAAGTCAGAAACGAGCGGATATCGTTAAGGCAGCTTTGACGGAGATGGGAATTTCAGAAGCCCGCATTACAGCAGTTGGTTATGGTTCGACGAAGCCGGTCGGCGACAACACAACTGAAGAAGGAAGGGCACTCAACCGCCGTACGGAGTTTGTCGTCGAAGCAAAGTGATGTAGGCTAGGTCAAAAAAGTCAGTTGTAACTCTCTTCGACGCTTTGCGTTTCTCTAAGAAGGAGTTGTATTGTTCCAAAATCCCTTTTGGTGAGGATCACGCTTATGGCACATCGATCCATCGGAAGAATCTCCGTTCTTCTCTTTTCTGCCTCGTTTCTCCTCTCATTTCTCATTCTTACAGAATTACGCGCGCAAAGCAGTGCACCTAAAGCACTCGTTGATTCATTGATGCGAGAGGAGATCGCCAAGTATCCGAATGGCGAATGGCTCATGCATCGCTCGGATGTTTTTGAGCGTCAGATCTTCTACCTGGTAAAAGAGCGATTGTCAGCAATGAAGCTTGATCGGCTTCCGGATGGATCCAAACAAGGACCGTCGATTTTGAGTGGTGTTCCGAGCTCGAACTTCGACATTTCCAATGATATCTATGGCCAGAATGAGACTGCTATCGCCATCAGCCGAAAGAATTCCAAACTTGTGATTGTTGGAGCAAACGATGAGTCGATGGGTACGCTCAACATGCCTGCTTATGTTACGACAAACAGTGGGGCGTCATGGCAGACCGTTCGTCTTCCGTTGCCCCCAAATAATCTCATGTCTTTCGGCGACCCCTCGATCGCCGCTAGCAATGACGGAAATATTTATTATTCATTCTGTACTACCGGAGCAGGCTCAACGCTGCTCGTCGGGAAGACACTCAACGGATTTGATTGGTCATATTGCACTCCCTCTATTCCGCTCCGTAGTGGCAGCGGTTTTGCCGACAAGGAATGCATCACAGTGGATAATAGTCCTCAGAGTCCGCATTTCGGTCGCGTGTACCTCTCTTGGACGCAGTTTTCGCGAAACTTCCTTACGGCTAACGTCAGACTAGTTTCAAGTGACGATCAGGGAAATACCTGGTCGTCTCCAGTCATCGTATTTGATTCTCTCTGTGAATATTCACAAGTGAGAACTGGAAAGTATGGCGAGGTATTCGTTAGCTTCAGTTCGTACTTCGATACTGCGGCAGCGCCTCGTCACTACTTTGCGGTTTCGACCAATGGCGGACTTTCGTTTGATGTCAAGCGGCTAACTCCATTCGTTGACTTTCCCAGAGGTTATTGGTCGTATCTGAAAGGGATCACTGGTCCCAGAGCTTTCCCATATTCGACCTTCCAGGTAGACTTATCCACTAACCGCATCTATGTGGTCTTCGGAAGTTGGCATCGCTGGCCCAATGGCGATTCTTCAGCGATGCTCTATCGCACCTATTCGGACGATGTCGGCGCTACATGGAGAAAGGCCGTTCCACTTGGTGGTTCCGAGAGCTCATTGCATTTCGACAGATTCTGTCCTTGGGTTGCGTATGATCAATCGTCGAACGTAATGAGTATGTATTATTATTCTTCGGAACGTGACAAGCAGAACATCCTCACGTGGCCCTATCGAGCGCAACTCGGACCCGATGGCTCGTTCGGCGAGATGGCGTTGAAAGATTCATCCTTCGACCCGAGAGTTTGCGCAGCGTTTGGTCAGACGGCCTTTATCGGAGATTATGCAGGCAGCGATGCCTTCAAAGGCTCTTTCGCAGCAGCCTGGACGGAGAATCGCAAAGGCTTTAAGGACGGCGATATCTATGCAAGTGTTATCACAGGGAGCCCAGGAGCAAATCAGGTGAAGACGACGAGATTAAATAGTCAGATTATTTTGGCAAGCGTCGAAGTCTCACCCGAATCGAGTAAGCTTCGTGTCAACTTTGAACTCTCGAGTTCAGGCCCGGCCACGCTTTCGGTCTACGATATGCGTGGAATTCGCCTCATGACACCTGATCTGAGAACATCTGATATCGGCGTTAATGTCGATGAGATAGACATTTCCAGGTTGCCGACGGGGTCCTATGTCGCGAGTCTAAGCCAATCAGGACAGTCGCAGAGCAAACCATTCACCATTGTAAGATAGTGCGAGTAAATCACGGTCGCAGTGCGGCCCTGGCTTGGGAAGACAAATTAGGCCAAGTTGATGTTGGATCTCGGGAGGGTTCGGATGCCGGACCCGTTTTTTTGGAATAAATCATATACATGTTGGACGCATCGAGCGAAGTTGAGAGCCTTGGCGAGTATCTCGTTCTGATCTACTACAAGTACGTTCGGATCGAAGAACCGGAGGCCTATGCTTCGGAGCACTTTACTTTCTGCAAATCACTCGGTGCAAGAGGACGCATCATCATCTCGCACGAGGGAATCAACGGGACGCTCTCCGCGCGTGCAGAAGAGGCCGACCAATACATGAGATCAATGAATGACGATCCCAGATTCACAGGGATGGTCTTCAAGATTGACAAAGTCAACGATCATGTCTTCCGCAAGCTCTTCGTTCGAGCTAAGCCAGAGCTTGTCACGTTTCGTGTTGATCGTGAGCTTGACCCAAACCAGCTCACAGGTAAGAAGCTCACTCCAACCGAGTTCTTCGAGACCGCATCGCAAGAAGATGTACTAATCATCGATGCGCGAAGTGACTATGAGTACGATCTTGGTCATTTCCGCGGCGCGATCCGGCCAAATGTTCGAACCTTCCGTGAATTTCCAGATTGGGTGCGCGACAATCTTTCCGACTTCAAGGATAAGAAGATATTGACCTATTGCACGGGTGGTATCCGGTGCGAGAAGTTTACCGGTTTTCTATTGCATGAAGGCTTTCAGGACGTAGCACAGCTTGAAGGCGGGATTCTCACCTATGCTAAAGATCCTGAAATTCGTGGAAGAATGTTTGATGGCAAGTGCTACGTATTCGACGAGCGGATCAGCGTTCCAGTCAATCAGGTCGAAGAGGAAGTCGTTTCGAAGTGCCTGCACTGTGGAACCCCGAGTGACCGATACATCAATTGCACCTGGGACGATTGCCATGTACAGCATTTTTCCTGCCCAGAGTGCTCGATCCTCATGAATGGTGCATGTTCGGTGCAATGCATGGAGCAGCTTGATTTGGCGTTGAGCCCGTTGTAGCCTATTTTCTCCCCGAAACTTCTTAGGCCAATTCTCGTCTTATCCACGAGTTATTGCTGTTGTTATTGAGTTTTTTGCTGTTGTCATTCTTTGCTATGAGTATGAAGCAATTCGCTACCCTCTCTTCCGTCGTTTTTTTTCTTGCATTCGCAAATTCTCTGCATGCTCAGCAGAGCAGCGTTTTCTTCGATCGTCAATGGATCGGTCCGGTTAGCACTTCGGAAATGCTAAACGCCTCTGCGAGTCCGCTAGAGTATCTCGGATATGACACTACACTTTACACTCGGATCGTCGCGGCTATGACGAAGCGATGGAACGCCGCGCATGTTTATGATCGGCATGGAGTTGCATTCAGTGTGCTTATGAATGGCGCACCCCAGATCACGGGAGCTATTGGCACCGACACGGGTACCATTGCACTTGATACAACGCTGCTTTTCGAGGTTGGGAGTGTTTCGAAAACGTTCACGGCAGCGCTCATCATGAAACTGCAGGAGGAGGGGAAACTCTCGTTAACCGATTCCCTGCACAAGTGGCTTCGTGCCTACAATAACATCGACACGAACATTACGATCTTGCAATTGCTCAATCATTCGAGTGGTATATACGACTATATTAATGACGACCCGAACAAGAGGGCACTCGAAGCGCAGTATTCCGGCGATCCATCGAAACACTGGACACCGGAAGACGTGCTGCAATACGTCGGTTCGCCAAACTTCAAACCAGGCGCGAGGTATCGATACTGCAACACCGGCTATGTCCTGCTCGCGATGATCGCCGAAAAAGCCGGAGGCGCAAGCCTTCGCGACCAGCTTCACGCAAATTTCATCGACCCTCTCCATCTTACTCATACCTACGTGGGAGGTTATGACTCCATTCCCGAGACGTTTGCGCATGATTGGCAACTAATTGATACCGCAGATTACTCGGATCTTTACGACATCCAGAAAACAGCGCATTTGTCCGGCTCCTTTGGCGATGGTGAAATCGTTTCGACTCCGGGCGATTTGGCGCGGTGGGGAGCAGCGCTCTACCTTGCCAAGGTGCTAACCCCGGCTTCGATAATTGCGATGACTTCTCCACTCCATACCATCGCTGGTGCCGGACTCTTTGGGCTTGGTACGCAGGAGGCGCCTTACTATACGCGAAAGTTTTTTGGACATTCGGGACATATGCTCGGATTCGTCACGGAAATGTTCACGAATATGGCTGACTCCGTTACGGTCGTTGCCTATCTCAATGCCGACGGTAATCCATTTTCCAAGACTCCTTCATTGAATGACTACCTTGTTGATGTACTAAAAGAAGTTTATAGCATTCCGAGTGGAGTTGCGGTCTTGCTAAAGAACGGAGATGGCTCGATTTCCGTATATCCAAATCCTGTGAAAGATCATGCGACGTTCTCATTTGATCTCGATCATTCCGGAAGCATTGCTTTGCGCATCTATGATGTGATGGGCAGGGAAGTCATGGCGAATGGAGGGGCATCGCTTCATTCCGGGCATAACACACTCTCCATCGAGCTTTCCTCACTGCGTCGGGGTAATTATTTCTACACGCTTCAAACATCGAGTGGCGCGGTATCAGGGAAGTTTGAGATCGGTGACTAATAAACGATTGAGTTCGGAACTTTTGTGCCTTGTAAATATGTTCTATATGTCGACGTAAATTGTGTCCCATAAGGGCAGGCAGTGTGTGCCCTTTTCTCGAATGAGTCGCGCCCAGTGCCCCGCTGCCACACTCACAACTATACTGCCAACGAGGTACAAATTCGTTTGAGCATGTTCCGAACCGAATCATGGGTATCATCCTAAGTCCACGAATCATTGTTTCTCACTATTGGCCCGAGTGTCGTGAAGGGACCGTTGATGAATTCTGGATTCAGCAATCAGGAGAACTGCCGAAATTGATTCAAAAAAGGGCAAAGTTCATGAATAAAGTTTTCACACACACCGGCTCAATGAGCGATTCACGAAGCTTTTTCTGCACCTGACTATGCTCAGTCTCAAGATTATCATCGTTAGCACACGACCAGGCAGGGGCGGCCTTGCTGTCGGGAATTGGTTTTATGACTTTGCGAAGACACATGCGAATTTTGAGGTTGAGCTCCTCGACCTTGCCAAGATCAATCTCCCGCTCATGGATGAACCCCATCATCCTGCACTCAAGAAATATGAGCACCAGCACACGAAAGACTGGAGTGCTGCCATCGATCCCGCCGATGCGATCATCTTTGTAATGCCGGAGTATGATTATGGAGTCGCCGCACCCTTCGTCAACGCCATCGACTATCTTTTTCATGAGTGGAATTACAAGCCAGCAGGAATGGTAAGCTATGGTGGGATTTCTGGTGGACTTCGAGCACAGCAGATGGCGAAGTTGCTCTTAACGGGAGTCCGAATGATGCCATTGCCCGAATCGGTGCCAATCCCGTTCTATACTCAGCACCTGAAAGACGGGGTTTTTGAAGCAAATGAATTGATCGAAAAATCTGCCACTACACTTCTCAATGAGATCTATCGATGGGGTGATGCACTCAAGGTATTGAGGGCAAAAGAGTAGGAATTTACTTGTCGGACAGGGCACCGTTAAATACTCGTTTACCCAGGAATTTTTCGAACTCTTGATTAGTTCTCACCGCACGCCGGAAATTGCCTACGTGGATTTGTAGGGGGTTTTGGTGTAGCCGGTCAGGCTTGGCGTGGTGCCTAAAATGGCGAAATCTGCTGAGAAACGCGAAATTCAGCCGTCGGTTGAGCGACGATAATTATATCATAAAGCTCATCGCGTACGGGGGAGTTAGAAGCGATTCAAAGCATAACTGCGACAAACTTGCTCAAACGATCACTGGCGAATGCTAGCCCATTCGCAGCGAATGGTCCGTCATTCGCATTGGCGACGTATCGACTTGCTGGGTGGACCAGATCCATTCAGACCTCCAATCAAACAAAACTTTCCTGGCATTCTTACGTAAGGATTAAACCCCTGAGATATAAACGCGCTTCGGTCAGGTATGGCCCTACGCCGCAGACCTGAGCAAACTCCCGATGTGGGCACTCGCTCTTGTTCTTAATAGGTACGGCCTGGCAATACAGAGGAAGCAGACAAATTGAATACGAAGTAGAAGATTTTGGATACCGACCCACAGACGCTTTGCGCTGTATAGGGTCATCATTCTTGATAAACGAGTACAATGGCGAAAGCAACCAAGACATCCAACGGTGTAAATCTTTTGAACGGCGCCCACGTCGTAGAATCCGGGCGTATCTCGTTCTCGAAGATTCCGCGCGATTACGAACTGCCCGATCTGCTCGATGTGCAGCTCAAGTCGTTCCAGGAATTCCTTCAGGCTGGTGTGCCGCTCAGCGAGCGCGTCACAACAGGCCTGGAATCTGTATTTCAGCTAAATTTTCCGATCATCGACTCTCGCGAGACGTTCATTCTCGAGTATCTCGATTATCGTCTTGAGAAACCGCGCTATAGCGTCATCGAGTGTCAGGAGCGTGGACTGACGTTTAGCGTGCCGCTGAAGGCACGCCTTCGTCTTTCTTCCAAGAATCAGGAAGAGGGCAGCGAGGATTTTATCGAAACCGTAGAGCAGGAAGTCTTCCTTGGCAACCTGCCGATGATGACCGAGCGTGGCACGTTCATTATTAATGGTGCTGAGCGCGTGGTCGTATCGCAGTTGCACCGCTCACCCGGCGTATTCTTTGCCGAGAGCCTGCATCCGAACGGTACTACAATTTATTCCGGACGTGTCATTCCATTCCGAGGAAGCTGGGTCGAGTTCACGACCGATATCAATAACGTGCTTTGGGCATACATCGACCGCAAGAAGAAATTCCCGGTCACGATGCTGCTTCGCGCGCTTGGATATTCGAGTGACGAAGACATTCTTCAGCTCTTTGGTCTCGTGCAGGATGTAGAGATCAAGAAAGTTAACCTCAACGATTACGTGGGCCGTGCGATCGGTGCGGACGTTATCGATATGAATACCGGCGAAATCTTCCTGACCAAGGATTCGACATTCCTCGAAGAACATATCGAGCGGATGCAGAAGTCGGGTATTAAGTCTGTGAAATTCCTCGATCTCGAAGAGACGGGTGGCGCGGTAGTGCTGAACACGATCGGCAAAGATCCTTCGCGTTCGACCGACGATGCATACGAGTGCATCTATCGTGTCATGCGGTCTTCGGAAGCACCAGATATGGAAGCCGCTCGCGGCTTGCTTGAAAAGCTCTTCTTTAATCAAAAGCGCTACGATCTTGGTCTTGTCGGACGTATCCGCCTGAACCAGAAGCTCGAGTTGGAGATTCCGAACGACACGACGACCCTCACGAAGGAAGATATCGTTTCGATCCTGAAGTATATCATTCGTCTTCAGCTTGGCAAGGCTTCCGTCGATGATATCGATCACTTGGGTAATCGCCGCGTACGTACGGTCGGTGAGCAACTTGCACAGCAGTTCAACATCGGTCTTGCGCGTATGGCTCGTACGATCCGCGAGCGTATGTCGATCCATGATGAGAAGGTAGGACCTGCCGATCTCGTCAATGCACGTACCATCACTTCGGTGATCAATACGTTCTTCGGCACGAACCAGCTTTCGCAGTTCATGGACCAAACGAATCCGCTTGCAGAAATGACGCACAAGCGTCGTATGTCTGCTCTCGGACCTGGTGGTCTGACACGTGAACGCGCAGGATTCGAAGTTCGAGACGTTCACTATACGCACTACGGCCGTCTTTGCCCGATCGAAACGCCGGAAGGTCCGAACATCGGACTTATCTCGTCGCTCGCAGTCTATTCGCGCATCAATCAGTTCGGCTTCCTTGAGACGCCGTACCGCGTTGTCAAGAATGGCAAGGTTACGCGTGATATCGTATATCTCGCAGCCGATGACGAAGAAGACAAGATCATCGCACAGGCGAATCAGCCACTCGATGAGAAGGGACATTTTATTGGCGACCGCATTAGTGCGCGTCAGTACGGCGACTTCATCGTCGTAACTGGCGAGGTTGTTCAGTACATGGACGTTGCCCCGTCGCAGATCGTATCTGCCGCTGCAGCGCTCGTTCCGTTCCTTGAGCACGACGATGCTAACCGTGCGCTCATGGGCTCGAACATGCAACGCCAGGCCGTGCCGCTGCTTCGTCCGAAGGCGCCGCTCGTCGGTACCGGATTCGAAGGCAAGATTGCACGCGATAGCCGCGCACTCATCATTGCCGAGCGCGATGGAGTGGTTGACTATGTTGATGCAAACCGCATTGTCATGATCTATGATGATGAAGGTTCACGCGACGAGATCCTTGCAAGCTTTGACGATCGCCGTCGTCGCGAGTATCATCTGATCAAGTTCTTCCGTACAAACCAGGACACGTCCATCACGCAGCGCCCAGGCGTTAAGCAGGGTCAGCGCGTGATGAAGGGCGATGTGCTTGCAGATTCTTCATCAACTGATGGTGGAGAGCTCGCACTCGGACGTAACGTGCTCGTTGCATTTATGCCATGGCGTGGATACAACTTCGAAGATGCGATCGTCATCTCCGAGCGCGTTGTTTCTGAAGACATTTACACTTCGATCCACATCGAGGAATTCGAACTTCACGTTCGTGATACCAAGCGTGGCGAAGAAGAGCTTACTCGTGAAATTCCGAACGTCTCGGAAGAAGCAACGAAGGATCTCGATGAAAGCGGTGTCATCCGCACCGGTGCTGAAGTCAAGGAAGGCGACATCCTCATTGGCAAGATCACTCCGAAGGGTGAGACAGATCCGACACCAGAAGAGAAGCTGCTCCGCGCGATCTTCGGCGACAAGGCCGGCGACGTGAAGGACGCATCGATGAAGGCGCCGCCAGGAATCAAGGGCGTTGTCGTTGATACGAAGCTCTTTTCACGCAAGGGTATCAAGAAGGAAGGCGAAGAAAAGCGCGAAGAAAAACGTCGCCTTGATCTTATCGAGAAGACCTATCGCGAACAGTTTGACGATGCAAACCGCAAGCTTGCAGACAAACTCTTGAAAGTACTCGATGGTGAAGTCGCTGTCGGTATTCGTGATCTGGATGGCGCCACGATCATCCGTTCCGGTACGGCAATCAAGCACGAGACATTCTACTCGCGCCTTGACGACCTTGAGAAGTTCTCAGTCGGCACTGACTGGGTAGAGGATCGCCGCAAGTCGAACCTCGTACGCAAGATTTACGAAGGGTACTGGATCAAGCGTGAAGATATCGACGCTGATGTTCGCCGCGAGAAATCGAAGGTCGGACTTGGTGACGAACTTCAGCCCGGTATCATGCAGATGGCGAAGGTCTATGTTGCAAAGAAGCGTAAGCTCTCGGTTGGTGACAAGATGGCCGGTCGTCACGGTAACAAGGGTGTTGTCGCGAAGATCGTACCGATCCAGGATATGCCGTTCCTTCCGGATGGCACACCGGTTGACATCGTACTCAACCCGCTCGGCGTACCAAGTCGTATGAACATCGGACAGCTCTATGAGACTGCTCTTGGTTTTGCGGCCTCGACGCTTGGTGTGAAATTCGAGACACCGATCTTCGATGGTGCACACTGGGAAGATGTGAAGGGCTATCTCGAACAGGCATCGCTCGACGTCGAAGCACGTACGGAAGTTTACGACGGCCGTTCAGGTGAAATGTTCGACCAGAAGGTTACTGTCGGACAGATCTATATGATGAAGTTGTCGCATCTTGTCGACGACAAGATCCACGCACGTTCGATCGGACCGTACTCGCTTATCACACAGCAGCCGCTCGGTGGTAAAGCACAGTTCGGTGGTCAGCGCTTTGGAGAAATGGAAGTGTGGGCGCTCGAAGCATACGGTGCAGCGCACACGCTCCAGGAGATTCTGACGGTGAAGTCGGATGACGTACCGGGCCGTTCGAAGGTCTATGAGTCGATCGTCAAAGGCGAGAACATGCCTGAGCCGAGCGTACCAGAATCCTTCAGCGTGCTCGTTCGCGAACTCCAGGGACTTGCACTTGAAGTGCGCATCGATTAAGCCTTTGGTGAGCGCATGTCGAATCGGCATGCGCTCAACGGCTGCATTCATCGCCTGTCGGCGAAGAATGCTCCGTTCAGGGTGACATTCCTGAGCGGTAGTTAGAAAGTTTTTGAGTAAAAGATTTTTGTTTCTTTAGATAAATTATGGCATACATTCTTCCACAAGAGGCGCCGTTAAGAAATTTTCAGAACATTTCGGTTGGTCTGGCCAGCTCGGAATCCATTTTGGCTCGCAGCCATGGTGAGGTTACCAAGCCAGAGACGATCAACTACCGTTCGTATCGTCCGGAGAAGGACGGCTTGTTCTGTGAAAAGATCTTCGGCCCGACACGCGATTGGGAGTGTTACTGCGGTAAGTACAAGCGCATTCGCTATAAAGGGATTATCTGCGATCGTTGCGGTGTCGAAGTAACGACAAAATCGGTGCGCCGCGAGCGCTCCGGCCACATTTCGCTTGCAGTGCCGGTCGTACACATCTGGTACTTCCGCTCATTGCCGAACAAGATCGGCCATATTCTCGGAATCCCAACAAAGGATCTCGAGAAGATCGTCTATTATGAGTCGTATGCTGTCGTCAACGCAGGACCGACAGGATTGCCGATCAAGCATCTTCTGACCGAGGAAGAGTATTTCCGTATTCTCGATTCTCTTCCGGCCGGAAATCAGGATCTCGATCACAACGATCCGAACAAGTTCATCGCTTCGATCGGTGGTGACGCTGTAAAAGAATTATTGCGCCGTACCGATATCGAAGTGCTTTCCGTTGATCTTCGCCGCGCAGCACGTGAAGAAACTTCACAGTTGAAGCGCCAGGAAGCGCTCAAGCGTCTTCGCACCGTCGAAGCATTCCGTGAAGAAGAAGGCAAGCCGCAGAACAAGCCTGAGTGGATGGTGCTCGACGTAGTGCCGATCATCCCACCGGAGCTTCGTCCGTTGGTCCCGTTGGAAGGCGGACGCTTTGCGACATCCGATCTTAACGATCTCTATCGCCGCGTGATCATCCGTAACAACCGCTTAAAGCGTTTGATGGATATCAAGGCACCTGAGGTCATTTTGCGCAATGAGAAGCGCATGTTGCAGGAGTCCGTCGATTCTCTGTTCGACAATTCCCGCCGCGTCGCTGCGGTGCGTTCGGACAATTCGCGCGCACTCAAGTCGCTCTCGGATACCCTCAAAGGTAAGCAGGGACGCTTCCGTCAGAATTTGCTTGGTAAGCGCGTCGACTATTCCGGTCGTTCGGTTATTGTCGTAGGACCCGAATTGAAATTACATGAGTGCGGTCTGCCGAAGGAAATGGCAGTCGAACTCTTCAAGCCGTTCATTATCCGCAAGCTCATCGAGCGCGGCATTGTAAAGACGGTAAAGTCAGCGAAGAAGGTTGTTGAGCGCAAGACCACTGAAGTGTGGGACATTCTGGAA
Organism: Ignavibacteria bacterium; assembly: GCA_013287605.1. Taxonomy (GTDB): domain Bacteria; phylum Bacteroidota; class Ignavibacteria; order Palsa-1295; family Palsa-1295; genus JABDDM01. The sequence goes on from JABDDM010000008.1 coordinate 21,802, forward strand.
TCCATCATTGATGGACATCCGATCATGCTCAACCGCGCTCCAACGCTGCACAGACTTGGCATTCAGGCATTCCAGCCTCGCCTTGTCGAAGGTCGCGCGTTGCAGATCCATCCGCTCGTTTGTACAGCGTTCAACGCTGACTTTGACGGCGATCAGATGGCTGTGCATGTGCCACTTTCGTACGAAGCACAGCTCGAGTGCGCGATCCTCATGCTTTCGAGTCACAACATCATCTCGCCGCAGAATGGCGAGCCGATCGCTGTGCCTTCGCAGGACATGGTTCTTGGCGCATACTATCTCACAAAGCACCGCAAGGGTGTGATGGGAGAAGGCAAGCTGTTCCACGGACCGAAGGAAGTCATTATTGCCTACAACTTGAACCGCCTCGATCTTCATGCGAAGATCAAAGTGCGCATCAAGGGCAAGATGGTCGAGACGACAACCGGCCGCGTGATCTTCAACGAGATCGTACCGGAAGAACTTGGTTATCTCAACGAACTGCTGACGAAGAAGCGTCTTCGCCAGATCATCGCAATGACATTCCGAGCTGTCGGCAATTTGAAGACTGTTGAATTCCTCGATAAGCTCAAGGACCTCGGATTCGGATTTGCTACAAAGGGCGGTCTGTCTGTCTCGCTGTATGATATCGTCGTTCCTAAAGAGAAGGACGAGATCATCGCGAAAGCACAGAAGCAGGTCGATGATGTCCAGGATAAATACCTGAACGGATTCATCACTACTGGCGAGCGCTACAACAAGGTTATCGATATCTGGACACGCGCTACGAACCGCACTGCCGACAAGCTCTTTGATGCACTTGCGCACGATCGCGATGGCTTCAATCCGCTGTACATGATGGTTGACTCCGGTGCTCGTGGATCCAAAGAACAGGTCCGCCAGCTCGCAGGGATGCGTGGTCTTATGGCCAAGCCGCAGAAGTCGCTTTCAGGTCAGACCGGTGAGTTAATCGAGAATCCTATTATCTCGAACTTCCACGAAGGGCTTTCGATCCTTGAGTACTTCATTTCGACGCACGGTGCTCGTAAGGGACTTGCCGATACCGCTCTCAAAACGGCTGACGCAGGCTACCTCACTCGCCGTTTGATCGATGCAGCACAGGATGCGATCATCGCCTTGCACGATTGCGGTACGATCCGCGGTCTGCCGACAAGCGCACTGAAGGAAGGCGAAGACATCAAGGAGCCGCTCAGCGAGCGTATTCTTGGTCGCGTTAGCCTTGAGGATGTCATCGATCCGCTCTCGCAGGAGACACTCGTGCACGCTGGCGAGCAGATCGACGAAGAAGCTGCAGCACGTATTGCCTCGACTTCGATCGAGACTGTCACAATCCGCTCGGTGCTCACGTGCGAAGCGCGCCGCGGTGTTTGCGCACTTTGTTACGGACGCAACCTGACGACACACAAGCTCATCGAGCTTGGTGAAGCTGTCGGTATCGTTGCCGCACAGTCGATCGGTGAGCCTGGTACGCAGCTTACGCTCCGTACATTCCACACAGGTGGCACCGCATCGCTTATTGCGCAGCAGTCGCAGGTGACGTCGAAGTTCGACGGTACGATCCAGTACGAAGGTATGAAGGTCATCAAAAATCCTGACGATGAAATGGTCGTCATGAGCCGCTCGGGCGTTGTCAACATTCTCGATAGCGATAACCGCGTTATTGCGAAGCTCGACGTCAGCTACGGCTCGCAGATCTATGTGACCGATGCACAGGTCATCAAGAAGGGCGATTTGCTATATGAGCAGGATCCTTACAATGCAGTGATCATTTCCGAGCACGCTGGTACCACGCGTTTCAAGGAGTTTGTCGAGAACGTGACCTTCCGTCATGAAGCCGACGAACTCACAGGCAATATCGTAACCCGCACGATCGATTCGCGTGACCGTACGAAATCGCCGACGATCGATATCATGGGGCCGAATGCTCACACGATCATCAACTACATCATCCCAAGCAACGCGGTGATGCAGATCGAGAACGGCCAGGCGATCGAAGCCGGTACCGTACTCGTCAAGATCGCTCGAGATTTCTCGAAGACCCGTGACATCACAGGTGGTCTGCCACGTGTGACCGAGTTGTTCGAGGCTCGCTCGCCATCAGATCCTGCAACGGTTTCGGAAGTCGATGGTACAGTCCACTTCGAAAAACCGCGTCGCGGTTCGCGCGTGGTCGTTGTAACATCGCACGATCGTACCGATCGCCGTGAGTACACGATCCCGTTCGGTAAGCACATTCTTGTGCAGGAAGGCGATGTCGTCCGTTCGGGCGAGCGTCTTTCGGATGGTGCGATCGATCCGCACGATATTCTTGCCATCAAGGGTGTCGCCGAGGTACAGCAGTATCTTGTCAACGAGATCCAGGAAGTCTATCGTATGCAGGGTGTGAAGATCTCCGATAAGCACATCGAAGTTATCGTCCGTCAGATGCTCGGCAAGGTCCGCATCACCTCTTCAGGTGATTCGCTCATGCTCGAGAACGACGAGATCGATAAGTCGAAGGTGGCAACGGAGAACGACCTTCTCATGAGCTCGGTCATCATTACGAAACGAGGTGATTCGAAGTTCAAGATCATGCAGATGATCGACAAGAAGAAGTTCAAGGAGACCGTCAGCGATCTCAAGAAGAAGGACAAGACTCCACCAGAGTCACGTCCGGCAGAGCCGATCATGAGCGAGCCCGTATTGCTCGGAATCACTCAGGCGGCATTGCAGACGGAGAGCTTCATCTCCGCTGCGTCGTTCCAGGAGACGACCAAGGTACTTACAGATGCCGCGATCCAGGCAAAGGTCGACGACCTGCTCGGACTCAAGGAAAACGTCATCGTCGGTCACCTTATCCCGGCGGGAACGGGTCTGCCGAAATTCCGCGATCTCATCGTAATGCCAAAGAGCGAAGAAGAGCGCGAGAAGGTCGAACAGATCGAGGCCAAGAAAGTCGAACGCACCGTTCGACGTTCAGAACGGATGGTCGCCTAACCGCGATCATTATCTCAAGATATCAAAAAACCCCGGCAAGTTGTCGGGGTTTTTTTACAACAATTACTCAATTTGGTGACGCAGTTGATTGAGGTCACATCTCGCGCTCATTCCAGGCTTGCTCTTCCCAGATGCTTCGATGACAAAGGCTCATTGAGCCAATTCCAGATGCCGATCATCTGATGTGTTAGGTCGAGCGGCACTTCGTGACCACTTGCCGGCAGAAGATGCAATTCCATCTTCAACCCTGCAGGTTTGGCTTCAAGTATGATGTGTTTTAGTGAATTGACAAGCGATTTCGGCTCGAGAGCGCCTGAGAGCGCATAGATGCGCGTACCCGCTTTCGCGGCAAGTTCATAAACATCGGCAGGAATGTCAGCACCGATATATCCTGACAGAAGGACTGCACCCTTAATAAGGTCTGGATGGACAAGTGCAAGCTTGAGCGATGCCTCAGCGCCCTCCGAAAAGCCAGCTACGTAAATACGTGAGGTATCAATAGAAGAGGTTTTTGAAGAGAAGCTGTCGATCAGACTCATTGTGATCTGGTCGATTGCATCATACTCGTCTCCCCATGAATTGAGTCCGCATGCAAGGCGCACGGGTCCTGCCGGCACTGCTACAATGACATGAAGCTTGTCGGCCACCTTCGTCCAGTGATCGGCGAACTCCCGATAGGATGCGGTACCACCATGTAGAGCCACAATGAGTGGCAGACGCGTACCCGCGACATAACCAGCCGGATAGATAACGATCGGCTTCTGAGGCTTCCAGTGAGTGCTCTTTCGATCGCGAATGCTCGTCCAGTAGTCAAGCGTACTATCCAGCCACTTCTTGTCGATCCAAGAACCGATCACGGGTTCGATGCGGATCATCTCCAGCGTCCAAAAATGATGCTTTAAGGCCGAGTCGATTGCGTGCTCGACCTCCGGAAGGTTATGATCGCGGGCGTTACATCGGGCAATCGCGAGTTCGGCCGCTCCAACAAACCACTCGCGGACATGATGTTCGCAATTTGCGGCGCTTGAGATCACAGCCTGATATTCTGTTCGTGCCGCCTGATTGTCATGCCGTACTTCAGCCAGACCTGCCAAATGCCAATGACTGTTCGCGAGTTCAATCGCTGACAGGGTTATCGGATGGGGCTTCGCAGAAATCGATTGGAAGACGAGCATACAAATGACTGCGCAAGGAATCAGGAGCAAGTTTCTCGCAAACTGAGAAAGTTTTCGCATATTGAATTCGACATCATACCATGTCTCTATATTAAACGACACAGGAATCGAGCGATATGACACAACGTATCGTGAGGATTTTTCGGGTCGGTTGTGATTTGTGGACTAAGCTTGAGAGAGCCTTAGCGCTAAAGACGGATCGAGGCCAACATAACGAATTCGTTATATCGAGGAGAGGCTAGTAATCGATCAGTTAACTTGGTGTTACTACTGCGGAGAGTAGATAATAAGCTGAGGGCGCGCCGACCTGTGTACGCTCAGAAGTTGGACGAAGAGCTCGTTTCCGACTTCGGTCTGTTCTCGATCGCGTTTAGCGACGAGGACGGATGGATGATGCGTGAATGAAGATGGGAACAGGGATCGACATGATTGTACCGAGCCGTACCAGCAGTCTGGAGATGAAGCGACTAATCATAACGATTCAGAGTAAGAGAGATTAACAATGCAAAAGATTTCTGGATATGAGGTATTGGCACCAATTCCGTACCACCAAAAATGTTCATTCATTTTTTGAGCGCGAATGAGCTATCGCATCTGCAAAAAGTGGTTAAATTGATACCAAATCAGCGAAAATAACAGTTTGAAATTTATTATCTACACCTGCATTGAATTTGCACTTAATGAGGCTCTCTTGTCTCATTATGGTGAATTTGGAAGTTTGTGGCTCAAAATAGGGCGGCTGCGAGGGGGGCTAGCGTCACGCGAGGTCTTCCTGCATGCTTCAGTATTGGCCGGAAGTGACTAACTTTGTTGAAAGTTTGAACGATCGCTATCTTACGTACCCCGATAGGTGGCTCTGAGGTGAAGAAATTCGAGCATACACTAAGAGTCTCCTCACTTCCAACAACTCGATCCTCTCGCATAAGTAGCATGCAAGCCGTCAATCAACGGATTCAAACGCGGATACTCTCTCTGATGCTTTCTATCAGTTGTTGTGGTTGTGCGACACTCTTTCACACAAATCCACCAAAATTAGTTATAGAAGGTCCGCCGGGTATCCGTGCGTTCAATGCAAGCGGCGAAGAAGTAAATGTGCATAATGCCGATTCGGTCCTAACCATTTTCCCCCGCCGAGGCACGGACGACAGCTTGATCATCGAATATAATGGCATGAAACAAGGTATCCATCTTACAAAAAAACTCTGGGGTTGGAGTTTGCTGAATTCGTTTAACGTTGGGGGCGGGTTCCTTCTTGACGAGGCTACTGATTCGTGGTATGATTACAATATGATACGAGTCACGAACGATACTTCCGGCGGTATTCGTGTTACGAATCCGAGTTGGTATGGAGAGATTGCTACATATAAGCGACCGCAACTTCTCGTCATCTCAGCGGTTGGGTTCGAGTTTCTGCCAAGCATGAGCGGATGGTTCAACCTCGATTTTAGACAAGAGTTTGGCATTGGGTTCGACCTGTATCAACGGGCTGAACTGTTCTTTCATAGCGAAGGCGCAAGCGACATCGCTGTTCCGACGCTTGGAACGACGATCTATTATGCATCGAACGGCGGAGTAGCCCGTTACTTCGTGTTGCCACGATACTTTGTTCAAGGTTCGTATGATGTGGCGAAGGCCTATGTCATTCACTTCTCGCCAGATGTGCGCATCGTGTCGCAGCCGTTTCGAGTTGTTGGGGCTGCTTTAGGGTGGGCCGGTGATATTTCGTTTGCTTCAATTCGGTACTACCGAGCCATCGAGAAGATTTCTTTCAGCGGGTATCCGGCTGCTGGCTATCAAGGTGTTGTCTTTACGTTCGGGCTTAACCTTAGACTATGATCAAATTGTGAGATGAATGCCCCAGCTCCACAGAAGGTGATGATAATTGCGAGCAGGGAAATTATAGAGTTGCACCTTACCAAGGGCCGTTAGATATCGAACTTCAAAATAGGCTATGTCACCCGACCATCCCACACCGCCCCCGAGCACGCGAGACGAAGCATGTGACAACCCGAGAGAATCCTTACTAGCGCTCGTATTGTCATCCTGGAAACGTATCGTCCCATACTCAGCAGCAAGGAAGAGTCCTTTGAAAGTATAAAATCGAGCCTGTGCCGTAGCTGTTGATATGTTGAAGCTCATATCATATCGTTGAAAATTGAATGGGTCGGTGCCAATGTCCAATTCAGCGCGAGCAAGTAGTGCGAAGCACTTGTAGCTGAGCCCGCCTCCGTATTCCAAGTGCGGGTCAGAATTATATCCCCATCCAGCAAAGAGTACTAATCGAGGTCGGTCCATATTGAAGAATGTCGAAAGTGGAAAGGGTAGTGGCGTTAACTTTAGATCAGGGGAAACGTGAACGGGTTCATACCTCACAAGCGCATGAGTGGCATCATCCACTAAAAACCCGATACCGCAATTATAAAGATTTATCAAAGTATAGCCATTGAAGACCCGCTGCAGCTTGATCGTCCGAGAGACATCACCTTTGTGAATGATGATCGTGTCGTTGCCGAGCTTACTGACGATCACCGATTGTAAGCCATCGTCTTCCAGCCTCATATCGAGCGGCGTACCATCCGTAAGCGAGACCGAGATATCAGTAGGGGCATCGATCTTGACTTTGTCCGCGGAAGTCAGAATGCTTGCACAACTCGAAAGGGCAAGAGAGATCAATAGTGAAGTAACAACCAGCCTATGCATACTCCAAATGAGTGAGAAAGCAACCAAACTCTCAAATTCGGAACCAACGAATACTATTTTAGGTGACATCGAATGGGGTTGTGGTTAAGCTTTGTATGTGTCGGAATTGGTTGGTTTTTCAAGATTTTTTTGAGCGCGAGCTAAAGCTCACGCTACATTCATACTCCGTACAGTAACTCAGTTCATTCTCTCGAAGATGATCTCAGCGTTGCCGTTCTTCACAGCATTGACGAGATTTGCAGCTTGGCCAATTGCGCATTCGAATTGGTCGACTTTGAGTGCCTCGAGCGTTTCTGTTGCAACCTCGCCTGGCTGGATCATTTCAATTTGCCGACCGCTTGCTTTTCGCCGTCCGTGATCAAGCTCTGTTTCAACTGTCGGTGGTATGATCTCAAAAACTTTTATTGAGGTTGAATTAAGCTGGTGTCGTGAGGTAGTACTGAAAGAGTGCATCGCTGCTTTGGTGGCGCAATAGACAGGCATCCAGGCGATGGGGACGAAGCCGAGTCCGGAAGTGATGTTGACAATCGCCGCTTCCTTTTTTGAGGTGAAGTGTGGAGCGACGAGAGTTGTTAAATGGATCGGGGCGATCAGATTGATCATGACTTCTTTCGCGATGATCGCCGAAGGTACCGACTGTTGCAATCTTATCATTTGTTGGATTCCCGCGTTATTTACCAGGATGTTGAATGCAGGGAAGTTGTCCGTCACTTCCGAGACCAACCTTGCACGCTCCTGTTCGTCTTCGACATCGCATACAATGGTGTGAAGTGCTGGTAGTTTCTCCTTCGCAGCCTGCAAGGCTCTTGCTCGCCTTCCGCAAATTATGACTTCATTGCCTTCTCCAAGAAATTCTTCGGCAAGAGCATATCCGATTCCGGTTGCCCCGCCCGTGATGAGGATGGTGTTGTGTGACGTGTTCATGCCGCGAAGATAATGTCTGGACTGTGATTTGTGTGATCAGGGTGATTGAAGTGATTTGCATCACCCAGCGCGGGCAGGAGTGACCGAGGGCGCTTAGTCGTGAAGCTTTATCAATTTGATCATCGAGTTCTCGTTGCCTTTCCTTATTCTGAGAAAATATGTTCCTGTTGCGAGGTTCGTCGCGTCGATGGGTACTGAATGTTTGCCCTGCGCTAGGTGCCGTTGTGGATCTCTTTGAGTTCATCACCGAGTAAATCGAAGAGCTCGATTTGCACATTCGTTGGCTCCTCGAGATCAATGCTCAGAGTGGCTTGCTTCGATGATGGGTTAGGAAATATTCTCAACTCGTTCGTGGAAGCAATCGGCATCTTTGCATTGAGTTGGACAGCAGGGAGGAAGTAGGAACTGTCGTCTTGGATGATGATGTGACCGGAGAACGGATAGCCATGCTCTTGGCTCCTGGGGAAGCGGTCCACGAACTCAAATGCCACATGACGCAAACTGTCAAGTCTAACGTCTACACTCTTGACGAGCGAATTCGCTAGAAAAGGAGTAATCGAGACGTACTCTTTCTTAACGATTACACCGTTGCCTTCTTGGTACGTACTTACTATCTGTGCTCCATCAATCTCGATCAAGTCAATGTAGTAGCCTTGACCAAAATTATACATCAAGACCCTTAGACCGGTGCTTGTAATATGGTATACATCCTGCCATACTACATTACCCGAGCCAACACTCTCACTTGGTAGGGTATGGTTTGAACTACCGTGATCGTCGTAAGCATAGTACTTATAAGTTGCTTGCGAGGCGCGGGAAGGTTGGAAATGTGACTCATCGTCTAAGCTTGATGTATCATTTACTAAGTCTAGTCTGAATCGCAACCGCCAGGTTGCTCCTGCTATTTGTGCGAGCGTAGTTAGACTGGTAGTATCTGCGTAAACGAATGTAAAATTCAACGCGGAGAGCAAGTGCGGTTCACTCTTCACCGCGCCACGCGAGACAACAACGTACCCAGCATACCCTGCACCGCTGTCAGGCATTAAACAAGTGATAAGAGTATCTGTCCAAGAGGTGATTGTTGTGAGCGTTCCGTTCACGGTGGTTGAACCTTGAGAGGTCCCGAATAAGGAGCCATGTATTCTAAGTGTTCGTGAGGGTTCATCCATATACAGATGGGAGATCACAGGCTTCTGTGCGATGGCGGCGGATGACACCAGAGGAATCAAGAGGAAACCGAGGCAGCAGCTTTTGAGCATGCGACGCTGATGGATAAGGTGATTCGGACTTCATCAAGAAGCGAATGTGAGATTTGTTGGTTCGAAGGGGACGGAAAATTGCCCTTCTCGAAGAAAATTCGCAGGAATTCGGAACTACGCGTGGGCAGTGCCGGTTAGTGACCCGCCTGCACGAATGGAGGAGCGAAACCTCTGGGATTTGAAAGGTAGATTGGCATTGAGAAATGCCCTTTAGACCTCCGAAATCTTCAAAAAACTTGAAAAAGTTGGAATTTTCGGGCACCAAGTCAGTAGTGACTTCGGTTATAGGCGGCCCTGTCAGAAACAATTTGTTAACTGACATGGAAAACGGATAGTGACACGCTCTTTGGAGCGATAAGTTCGATGTGAATCGCACTCGGTCACGACCCCAACAAAAGTGTTCATTGAAATGGAAGGTCTGCATAACTTTAGGTTATGTAGAGATAGTCAGCATGATGAGAAAGGATGCTTGCAAGGTATCAGCAATGATACACAGATCAGCAATGGTTTGTCTGTAAGTCTAATGACTCATCAAGCAGCAAGCAACCGTGAATTTGCCGTTCGAGCGATGCGAATCGTTCAAGCGGATTGAGATTCATACAGACCGCAAGGTCTTTAAACACTTGCAATCTGGAACAATAGCATTTTATGTCAGCACTGATGTGAATCAGGGTTGACAAATATTTGCCAGTGTTTTGGATCAGTATCAGACTTCAACGTCAAAGTACAGCAGAGATGTTAGTACAACGGAGAGTTTGATCCTGGCTCAGGACGAACGCTGGCGGCGTGCCTAACACATGCAAGTCAAGGCGGTAGCAATACCGACTGGCGCACGGGTGCGGAACACGTAGGCAATCTGCCCTTAAGGGGAGAACAACTTGTCGAAAGGCGAGCTAAATCTCCGTAATATATTCGGATGGCATCATCTGAATATCAAGTTTTCTTAGGGATGAGCCTGCGTCTGATTAGCTAGTTGGTAGTGTAATGGACTACCAAGGCTACGATCAGTAGCTGGTCTGAGAGGATGATCAGCCACATTGGGACTGAGACACGGCCCAGACTCCTACGGGAGGCAGCAGTGAGGAATATTGCTCAATGGACGAAAGTCTGAAGCAGCAACGCCGCGTGAGGGATGAAGGTGCTCTGCATTGTAAACCTCTGTAGTCGGGGAAAAATGGCGGGTTACTACCCGTTTGATGGTACCCGAAAAGTAAGGATCGGCTAACTACGTGCCAGCAGCCGCGGTAATACGTAGGATCCAAGCGTTGTCCGGATTTACTGGGTGTAAAGGGTGCGCAGGCGGACTTATAAGTTAGGGGTGAAATCTCTCGGCTCAACCGAGAAACTGCCTCTGATACTGTAGGTCTTGAATCCGAGAGAGAGTTGTGGAATTCCGAGTGTAGCAGTGAAATGTGTAGATATTCGGAAGAACACCAGTGGCGAAGGCAGCAACTTGGCTCGGTATTGACGCTCAGGCACGAAAGCATGGGGATCAAACAGGATTAGATACCCTGGTAGTCCATGCCCTAAACGATGATCACTTGATGTCGGCCGTAAGGTCGGTGTCGAAGCTAACGCGTTAAGTGATCCACCTGGGGAGTACGCTCGCAAGGGTGAAACTCAAAGGAATTGACGGGGGCCCGCACAAGCAGTGGAGCATGTGGTTTAATTCGATGCAACGCGAAGAACCTTACCTAGGCTTGAAAGGCTCTCTAAACCGTTGAAAGACGGGTACCCGCAAGGGGGGGAGTACAGGTGCTGCATGGCTGTCGTCAGCTCGTGCCGTGAGGTGTTTGGTTAAGTCCAGCAACGAGCGCAACCCCTGGGTCTAGTTGCCAGCGAGTAATGTCGGGAACTCTAGATCGACTGCCTACGCAAGTAGTGAGGAAGGTGGGGACGACGTCAAGTCATCATGGCCCTTACGCCTAGGGCTACACACGTGCTACAATGGCATCTACAACGCGCTGCAATACCGCGAGGTGGAGCGAATCGCTAAAAAGATGTCTCAGTTCAGATCGGAGTCTGCAACTCGACTCCGTGAAGTTGGAATTGCTAGTAATCGCAGGTCAGCACACTGCGGTGAATACGTTCCCGGGCCTTGTACACACCGCCCGTCAAGCCATGAAAGCTGGGAGTACCCGAAGTCGCCTTATAAGCGCCGAAGGTAAGACCAGTGATTGGGGCTAAGTCGTAACAAGGTAGCCGTACCGGAAGGTGCGGCTGGATCACCTCCTTTCTAAGGTGCAATATGAGGCAGAGATGCCTCACAAGTCCTCTGTGGACTTGTGTCCTCTATCAAATGTTTTCACGGACAATGATAGAATCGACAGCACTAAAATCGTGAATCTCATTCACATTCAATGAGCAATCATTGACATCATGTTGACTAAACCTTCCGTCTCAATGGCGTTTAGGATCCATCCACCAGGATGACGATCCGAACCGATCCCCATCGCTCTGCGATGGGGATTTTTTTTGTTGCAGTCGAGAAATCGTTCAAAGAACCCGAGTCTTCCTTTCCTCTCGGTGGACTGCGAGGCAAGCAGCCCGAGTTTCTTTCTCAGAGGTGAACTTTCGGTATTTTTTGGAGTTCGATATGACGTGTTCCTTCATTATGACTGATCTTATGAAAAACCGTCATCTCTCTCTTCGGATTGGTTTTGCATTAACCTTTTTTTTGATCGCCGATAATGCAGGCGCGCAAATCAATCTTGGCGTTTTGAACAGCAGCTCTGTAGGAACACCGATAACATTTACTCCCTCAGAAATTGATTGCATCCATAGTGATCCGCACTATACTGCTTTCTGGGATTTTGGATCGGGAGCAACCCCTGCAACAGGTAGCTCACACGGTATCTTTGATGGCGTAATATCTGTACAATTTTCATCAGTGTATGTCACGTATTCGACACCCGGGGATAAGACGGTTACGCTCACTCTTGTCGCAGATGGAGGATCTTCCACCGGAACGTACGCACTCCATATATATGACTGCAGCAAACCTGCTATTCCTCATGATGCAATCGTTGTTAACTCGGACACGATCCGCGCGGAAGATAAAAAGACCTACTGGGTTAACGCTGGAGGCACACTCTTAGTCTTTGGTGGTCAAGTCGGGTATGATACCATTTTTGCCGAACCTGGCTCAAGGATTTCTGGTGGCGTTTCCGGTGTTGGCCAATGCATTCTATATATGAAGCAAGGCTCTGTTTTGACTTCAAGTTGGGGAGGAAATGGGGTGATCTATGGTGACGGCGCCACCATTTATTCAAGCTCCACTGATTTTACTCTTACTTGCCCGACACTTGATTTCGATTATACCAACGCTCCGCCCAATCGCGCTCATCCCTTGTCGGTAAAAAGTGATCTGAACTCAGTCTCCATTTCTCTTTCTCCGAACCCTACACGCGGAATGCTCCGGATTCAGGGATTGCCCTCGGTTGAGACTACCGTCTCCGTGTATAACATTCTCGGGAAGTTGGAGATCTTGCAGAACCCGCGGACTCCCGAGGTCACTCTCGATCTCTCCAAGCTCCTTCCGGGCACATATTATGTCAGGTGTTCTTCGGCGAATTCGGTGGTGACGAAGATGGTGGTGCGGGAGTGAGCGTGTTAGGTCGAGTAACGAGCGCAACCCCTGGATCATGATGTGAAAGTTTTTCTTGTCTTCTCTTAGCGTTGTCATGGCAGTTATCTTATGAAAAACCTCCATCGTTCGCTACGGACTTTTATGACGTTCGTCGTTTTTTTGATCGCCGGTAATGCAGGTGCCCAATCTGTGACCATCGGTGCCATCCCAGGATCGCGATTTTGTGCAGGAGATCCGATCTCCGTCTCATTTACAGCAACAGGTACCTGGGGTCGCAGGAATGCTTTTACATTGCAGATCTCCGACCCCTCCGGAAGCTTTTCAAATGGCTTCCTGAATCTCGGCTCACTTGTCGATACGCTGCCTGGTACATTTACGATCAACGCTACAATGCCATCGGCCGCGTCCACGCATTACCGGCTCCGGATTCTCGCGGCAAATCCCTACGTTACAAGTGCCGATAACGGTAGCGATATCGCCATTGCGACTGCACCTGGAGCTTTCACGTTCTATCCCACCTCGATAGCCGGGGCCGTCGGAACTACAGTATCCTTTGCCGCGAGCATTAATGACCATGATGAGGCTGATGCCCGAGATACTGGGCACTGGGATTTTGGATCGGGCGCCACCCCGGCGACTGCTACCACAACCGCAATCGATTATGGTGGCGGCTACGTTGGTCTTGCCCAAGCTCAAACCACATATTCGACGACAGGGGATAAAACCATCACGCTCCGTACTGTAAAGGCTGGAGGATGTCCGTCAACCCCGACAAATGCCATGATCCATATATATGATTGCAGCATTCCCTCGATTCCTCACGATGCGATAGTTGTCGATTCAGTAGGACAGGCTGTTAGCAAGAAAACGTACTGGGTTAACCCTGGAGCCACACTCTTTTTTGGTGACGGAGATACCATCTTTGCCGAGCCGGGGTCCAAGGTTTACGGTCCGACGTCTCCAGGCTATTGCGTAATGTATATGAAGCCCGGCTCAGTCCTCAACTCGCGTAACGGAGATAATGTAGTGATCTTCAGTGATGGGGCAAGCCTTAGCACTAAGAGCAGTGATTTTACTCTGAACTGCCCCACCCTCGATTTCGATTATACCAACGCTCCACCAAACCATCCCTTAGCAGTGCTGGGTGAACTGAAATCAGTATTAATCACGCTCTCACCAAATCCAACGCGGGGAATGCTGCAAGTTCAGGGGTTGCCACCGGGGAATACGACCGTCTCGGTATTTAACCTCCTCGGCCAATTGGTGGTGCTCCAAAAGGACCTGCGCACTCGCGAGTGCACGCTCGATCTCTCCAAACTTCTTCCGGGCGCGTATTACGTCAGGATTTCTTCCGCGAATTCGGTGGTGACGAAGAAGGTAGTGCGAGAGTGAGGTGTTTGGTTACTAAACCTTTCGTCTCTATGGCGTTTAGGATCCATCCTCAAGGAAGACGATCCGAGCCGATCCCCATCGCTCTGCGAGGGTGATTTTCTTTACACAGCGCGAAATCGTTCAAAGAACCCGAATCTTCCTTTCCTCTAGTGGACTGCGAGGCAAGCAACCCGAATTTCTTTCTCAGAGGTGAAACTTTCGGGGTTTTTTGGAGTTCGAGATGACGTGTTCCTTCATCATGACTGATCTTATGAAAAACCTCCATCGTTCGCTACGGACTTTTATGACGTTCGTCGTTTTATTGTTCGCCGGTAATGCAGGCGCACAATCTGTAACCATAGGCGCAATCCCGGGATCTCGTTTTTGCGTAGGCGATCCGATCTCTGTTCCTTTTACGGCCACAGGTTTTTGGGGTCATCGTAATGCTTTCACTTTACAGCTATCCGATGAGGGAGGAAGTTTTTCCAACTTTCAGAATGTCGGCTCCCTTCTCGACACTCTGCCTGGTACATTTACGATCAATTCCACAATTCCGTTAAGCGCCAACCCATCCGGGCATTACCGTTTTCGGATTGTCGCTGCCCTTCCATATACTGTCAGTGCCGATAACGGAAGCGATATTGCAATTGGCCGCGCACCGAACGCGAGAATTGTAAACTCCCTGAAGGGCGGAGCTATGGGAACACCGATAACATTTACGGACAATGATAATGCATTGTACGACACTGCATTCTGGGATTTTGGATCGGGAGCAAACCCTGCAACAGCTATCACAACCGGTACCTTCACCATATATAATTCGTTCGATATGTATGGCAAGCCGTATTTGGATACAACTGTAATTTATTCACAGGATGTCACGTATTCGACAACAGGGGAGAAGACGGTCACGCTTAGATTGGTTTCTCCTGGAGGATGTTCCGCGACCATGCCAACGCATGTATTCCATATTTATGACTGCAGCAATCCCTCTATTCCTCACGATGCAGTTGTTATCAATGCGGACACGACCGTTGAGCGAAGTGGTACCTATTGGGTGAACCCTGGATTCAAACTGACATTGTACGGGGGGGATACCATTTTTGCCGAATCTGGCTCAACCATATCTGGCTTAACCAGTTCTGGTCCTTATGGTAATGATTGCGTAATATATATGAAGCGTGGCTCTGAGTTGATTCTACCCATGGTTACTAGTTGTGTGATCTATGGTGACGGCGCAAACGTTGAGGCCAGGTCTTCTTTTACTCTTCATTGCCCGACACTTGATTTCGATTACTCCAACGCTCCGCCGAATGTCGCTCATCCCTCGGCAGTTCGGGGTGAACTTAAATCGATATCCATCACCCTCTCGCCAAATCCGACCCGCGGGATGGTTCAAGTTCAGGGATTGCCCTCGGAGAATACGACCGTCTCCGTATTCAACATTCTCGGCGAAGTAGTTGAGGTGCAGAAAAATCTGCGCGCGTCTGAGTGCACTCTCAATCTCTCCAAGCTTGTTTCGGGCGCGTATTACGTCAGGATTTCTTCGTCCAGTTCGGTGGTGACGAAGAAGGTGGTGCGAGAGTGAGGTGTTTGGTTAAGTCCAGCAACGAGCGCAACCCCTGGATCTAGTTGCCAGCGAGTAACTTATGACGTGTTCCTCATAATACTGATCTTATGAAATTCCATCATCGTAGTCTTCGGATTGTTTTTGCATTAACCTTTCTTTTGATCGCCGGAAATGCAGGTGCGCAATCTATAACCATAGGTACAGTCTCGGGATCGCAGTTTTGTACTGGCGATTCGATTTCCGTTCATTTTACCCCCCAGACATGTGTTTGGCCAGATAATAATGTCTTTACGCTGCAGTTATCCGATCCCAACGGAAGTTTTGCGAGTGGAGGTCAGAATATCGGCTCTCGACTTGGTACTGAGAACGGCACACCTACGGTTTATGGAAGGATTCCCGGAAACATAGGTTCATCGACGCATTACCGCGTACGCGTCTTCGGAGAAGGATCCTTCGATGGCCATATTCTTACCGTCGCCAGTCCGGATAACGGCCGCGATATTGCAATTGGGACCGGACCGGGTGGTTTTAGTTTTATGAAATACCTGCAAGGCGGAGCTACAGGAACGCCGATAACATTTACCGCAACTGGTGAGATCAATGATAGTCGTGATTCGCAGGATAATGCTTTCTGGGATTTTGGATTGGGAGCAACCCCTCCAAAAGCTACCACAACCGCTATTGTTGGTCAAAATAACGTTGTAAGTTTTTCACAGAATATCACGTTTTCGAGACCTGGTGATAAGACGGTTACGCTCAGTATTGCCAAACCCGGAGGATGTTCAACCACGATACCGTACGAACTCCATATTTATGACTGCAGCAAGCCGTCTATTCCACATAATGCAATCGTTATCAATTCGGACACGACACTTAGTTTCGACACTCAACCTTCACGAACCTATTGGGTCAACCCTGGTGTCCAATTGAAGTTGTTGAATTTGTACGGTAGATATGGGGATAGCACTTTTACCATTTTTGCCGAACCCGGCTCAACGATTTCCGGAAGTGTTTTCCATTGCGTGTTATATATGAAGCATGACGCTGTGGTGACATCCACTGGAAATAGTAGTGTGCTCTATGGTGACGGCGCAAGGATTAATTCAAGCTCCAGTGATTTTACTCTTAATTGCCCGACACTTGACTTCGATTATAGCAATGCTCCGCCAAATGTCGCCCATCCCTTGGCAGTGCGCGATGAACTGAAATCGGTATCCATCACCCTCTCGCCAAATCCGACCCGCGGGATGGTTCAAGTTCAGGGATTGCCCGCTGAGAATACGACCGTCTCCGTATTCAACATTCTCGGCGAAGTGGTTGGGGTGCAGAAAAATCTGCGCGCATCTGAGTTCACTCTCGATCTTTCCAAGCTTGTTTCGGGCACGTATTACATCAGGATTTCTTCGGCCAGTTCGGTGGTGACGAAGAAGGTGGTGCGAGAGTGAGGTGTTTGGTTAAGTCTGTGGACTTGTGTCCTTTATCAAATGTTTTCACGGACAATGATAGAATCGACAGCACTAAAATCTTGAATCTCATTCACATTCAATAAGCAATCATTGACTTCATGTTGATTACCTTCTGTTTCTTTGGCGTTTAGCGCATCTCCGGATGTGCGAACCGATCCCCATCGCTCTGCGATGGGGATTTTTTTGTCTAACTCTTTGAGTCGCATCATAGCGCATGTTAGGGAAGAGCAGTGTGAATGAGCAACGAATTTATGAAGAAAAAAGCGCTGTAGGAAATACCGAAATTCGATAGTGATGAGGAGTTTGGTCAATTTGGGATAACTCACGACACAACGGATTACATCGATTGGAGCAAAGCCAAACGCATGCGATTCCCAAATCTCAAGCGTTCCGGCCACGTTGTGCCCATCCCAATACCTGACGATGACTACGAACGCCTTTTCGAAAATTGCAAGCGATGAAACGAACGAGCCTCAATATGTCGCTGTCGCTGATAGTACTAAAGGGCATGCATTGGTTGTCTATCCCGTCACAGGTAATACGCTCAATATTACCGATCCGACCCTTCCGGAAGAGCCGATCGCCAAATGCTTTTTTCGTCTCATTGTTTTTAGTACATTTGCAAACTAAATAAACGGCAATTGGCTCACTTGCCAGCAAATCGGAATTTCCAAATGGCGGAAAAGAAAACAAAACTGGATGAGATCAAGACGAAAAAGGGTAGCGCGGAGTTGCAATCCGTGCCTTGAATCCTTAATTTTGGCGCGGGCATGATAAGCAACATTACCATAATGGATAGGACTGACGTTTTAGACAATGGACCCTTTTATCACGGGACAAAAGCTGATTTGCAGGTTGGCGATTTGCTTACAGCAGGGTTCAGGTCGAATTACAAACCCGAAATCATCATGAATCACATTTATTTTACAGCCGTGGCCAATGGGGCAGGACTTGCCGCAGCCTTAGCCGCAGGTGATGGACGCGAACGTGTTTACATCGTCGAGCCTACCGGGAGCTTTGAAAATGACCCGAATGTAACGGACAAGAAATTTCCAGGCAATCCAACCCGATCGTACCGTAGTCAGGCGCCGTTGAGAATAGTTGGTGAAGTAACTGATTGGGTCAGACAAACACCTGAGGAACTCCAAAAATGGCGCGAAAGGTTGGCGAGTATTAAAGCGGATTCGCGAGCGGAAATTATTAATTAATTTCGGTTGACTTTTAATTTATAAGGAGATAAAATTATGGCAAAAAATAAATTACTACGAATGGACAATGTTGGCATCGTGGTAGAGTCCCTCGATGGGGCTATCTCTTTTTTCGCCGAGCTGGGCTTGAAGCTCGGAGGGCAAGCCACAATCGAAGGAGAATGGGCCGGGCGCGTCACCGGACTGGGCAACCAGCGCGTCGAGATCGCCATGATGGTCACCCCCGATGGGCACAGCCGTTTTGAGCTCTCGCGATTTCTCACCCCGTCAGTAGTCGCCGATCACCGGAACGCCCCAGTGAACGCTCTCGGCTACCTACGCGTCATGTTCACAGTGGACGACATTGACGAGATGCTCGCCAGACTCTACAAGTGCGGCGCGCAGCTCGTCGGCGAAGTAGTTCAGTACGAGGACTCGTATCGGCTCTGCTACATTCGCGGACCCGAAGGACTTCTTATCGGGCTGGCAGAACAACTCGGCAATAAATGAACAGCGGATGTATGACCGTAATGCAAATTGACAATTGATTTAAACAAAATAACATGAGAAAATTAATTGCAGCGATCAATATGACGCTTGATGGGTTTTGTGATCATACGGCAGGTAACCCTGACGATGAATTAATGGAGCATTATAATGATCTGATGCGAAATGCAGATACCCTTCTATACGGAAGAATAACCTATCAACTAATGGAAAGCTGCTGGCCATCTCTGGTCAAAAAGCCTTCCGGTAACAAACTGGATGATGAATTTGCAGTCCTCATGGATAATATTTCAAAGATCGTTTATTCCCATACGCTCGAAAATGTTGATTGGAAAAATTCAACATTGAAAAGAGAGATCATCAAAGAAGAAATTTTAACACTTAAGGAAAAAGCAGGTAAAAACATTTTAGCCGGTAGCCCAAGTCTAATTGTAGAGCTGACGAAACTTGACTTGATCGATGAATATCAACTCTGCGTCAATCCAACTATTTTAGGGAAAGGATTGCCATTATTTAAAAACATAAATGATCGTGTCGATCTTAAACTCATAAAATCAAAAACCTTTGGCGCCGGTCCGATAATGCTATACTATCAGCCGGCAAACAAATGAGGCCAGCATGAAAACGACAGTGCGGGAGCAAAAATCATGACTCATGGCGCAAATATAAGGCATCCGATTGTCGTAATCGACCCCTTAAAATGACACTTTCGCACCTCACCTCTCTATTTTGGAAGTCCGTATTTTTGCACGACATAGCAAGCTATAATTTTATATGAACGTACAGGGACAAATCAAAGAGTATATTACTAGCCAACCTGAACCAAAACGCAGCGACATGCAAGAGTTGCACCGCATCATTCTGGAATTCATGCCGGCATGTAAATTATGGTTCTTGGATGGCAAAAACAGTGAAAATAAAACGGTTTCTAATCCTAATATAGGATATGGACTTCAAACCATAAAATATGCTGATGGAAAAAACCAGAGAGTTTTATCAAATTGGTCTCAGTGCAAACCAAACCGGAATCTCTGTCTATATCCTTGGTATCAATGATAAGACATACTTGGCAAAAACGTATGGAAAAAAAATAGGCAAGGCAAGCGTGACCGGGTATTGTATTAAGTTCAAAACTCTAAAAGATATAAACATTGAAGTACTTGAAGCTGCAATACGATATAGAGTTGAACAAGAACCGTAATTTGCCGTGCAAACGTTGAACTGTCGGGCTGCGCCAGGAGAAGACTTAAGGAGAATAATTTCATTAAACACCGCAAAACAATCTTATGAACGAAAGAGACTGAACATGAGAAGAATAATCGTTTTATCAATGATCACATTAGACGGAGTAATGCAGGAGGATGAATCAGGCGGATTCAAATATCGCGGCTGGACTGCACCCTATCGTGACGAAATTGGCGGCAAGGCAGTACAAAAGGAGCTGATGAAGCCTGCTGATTATCTGCTGGGGAGAAAAACGTTTGAGATCTGGGCCGGCTACTGGCCAGAACATGCAGACTTTTGGCCGGGTATCAATGAGGGGACAAAATACGTCATGTCCAACACCATTGATAAATCAGACTGGAAAAACACCGTTTTCATCAAAAGTTTGGGAGATATCGAAAAGCTCATAAATTCAGAAGGTGCTGACATTCAGGTTTGGGGCGGCAGTAAACTTATTCAGCTCTTACTTAAGAACGATCTGGTGGATGAACTTCGCCTCAAAATTTACCCCTTGACTCTAGGCGAAGGAAAAAAGTTGTTTGACGGTGGTCAGGGTCCGGCAGCATTTACTTTAACAGAGAGTCTTGTTACAACAACCGGGGTGATTTTTGCAAGTTACAAACGAGCCGGAGAAGTCAAGACAGGTACGGTTGGAGCTTAAGAGGCGCTAACAAAAAGGCCGACGACAGAATCAAGGTTTGCAAAGTGGAGAACGAAGTTTCATCAGAGATTATCCCCAAGCGTCCCGGAGAGATCATCATCGATCTCTTCGATATCATTAAGATAAAGAGGATCATTCGCCTCCTTCTTCCTCTCCCCGTTTTCGCTTTTAGCTTTTCGCTTTTAGCTTGCGCGAATGCCCCTCGGGAACACCATTTCCCATTTTCTGTTTTAATATTTATGACAGCATTAGCACAATCATGAGCAAAGTATTCGTAAACATCGGACTTAGTCTTGACGGCTACATGGTGCCGGAAGGAATGACAATAGAAAATTGGGATAAACCTGAGTATAAAAACTGGGGAGCTAAGTGGGGGGCGCTGATGGGCTGGATTTTCAATTTGCAATACTTCCGCGAGAACCTCAAGCTCGGACAAGGCGGAGAGACTGGCCCGGTCAATGACATGCTTAGGAACACCACGGAGCGCATCGGCGCCAACATTATGGGTAAGGGAATGTTCGACCTCGGCGAGCGCATGTGGCCAGAGGATGCGCCGTTTCATAATCCGGTATACGTCCTTACCCATGAGAAGCGCGAACCTTGGGTCCGCCCTGGTGGGACGACGTTTTATTTCATCAATGAGGGACCGAAGCGCGCCATTGAACTGGCTCGGGAGTCCGCGGGCAGTCGTGATATTCGCATCGCAGGTGGAGCGAACGTGATCCAGCAGTACTTGAGTATGGGTGTGATTGACGAGTTGGAAATCGCCCTGGCACCCGTTCTGTTCGGCGGCGGGACGCGCCTCTTCGAGAATCTACGCGAGCCCGGCTCGCAATTTCGAATTGACAAGGTCTTTGACGGTCCAGCCGCTACACACCTACGCTATGTGCGTAAGTGAGCGGGCATAACAACCGGTTGCAGTGGACGGTCCGAAGAATCTGCGGGCTTCTGACTTCACTCTCGATCTCTCCAAGCTCGTTTCGGGCACATATTATATCAGGTTTTCGTCGGCGAATTCGGTGGTGACGAAGAAGGTGATGCGGGAGTGAGGTGTTTGGTTAAGTCCAGCAACGAGCGCAACCCCTGGGTCTAGTTGCCAGCGAGTAATGTCGGGAACGACTAACCTTCCGGCTCAATTTAGGATCCATCCGCAAGGATACCGATCCCCATCGTTCTGCGATGGGATTGTTTGTTCCTCGCGCTGATCAAATGGTCGCTTTAGTGTAACCTTCCGCGAGTTGCCTGGTGTTGAAATCAGGTCAGCGTGAACTTCGAATGAGAACCTCTCAATTTCCAAATGCCATGAGAGCCTGCACCCCCACATTGTTGGTACTGTTGTTATCGTTTTTCTGGCTGTCTTCTACATCAAACGGACAAATTTCGCACACTCCGATTCCCGACAGCGTGCTGATCATGGCGCGGCAATGGGATGTTGCCCATGATTCGCATGACACACGGTCCTTCTCCCGGATCTACTCGAGCGAGGTTGGATACTATAATCGCACGATAGCTCGCAGAGCAATACTTCACAAGAAGGCGCAATACTTCATGAAGCATCCCGACTACCATCAATCGATAAGCGATATCACCGTTGACACAGCCGGAGTTGGATTCACTGTGAGGTTTCAGAAGCGAGTTGATGTCAAGGGGAATTCAAACTTCTACCGCTCCTATCTCATTATTGATTCTGTGGGAGAAGCTCTCGGTGGCACCTCTGAACAATGGCGTGTTGTCGTTGAGGGAGATGAAAGAACGGACAGCATTCAACTAAGAAATCTCAAAACCATCAATGTCAATTCATTCCGGTCGTGCGATGATGTTGAGAATGCGATTCTTCGCTCCGCGCCAAAGATTCAGAAAATTCTCGAACCGAGTTTGATTATCGACCGCGACGATGATGACAGCTCCGGCGCTCACGTCTATCATTTCTATTTGTACCCTCCTCTGAGCGGGTTTACACGGACATTGGGCTGGTACACGTTTAATCCGAAGACGCAGGTCTTAATGGATAACTTTGATGACGGGGCGACGACGACCGAAGGCCATCCAGCCAGAATGGAATATGACCGCTCGCTGCTCAAGTATCTGAAAAAATTCTGTAAGTGAGGCCTCGTTTAGGATCCATCCGCAAGGATGACGATCCGAACCGATCCCCATCGCTCTGCGAGAGGGATTTTTTTCGTCTCCTTTTTGTCATGGGATAAGCGTCAAGGTGGTTATGCAACCAATCGTCAAGCCATGAAAAAGACGATCCTCATAGTTTCGATTCTTGCAAGTTTGAGTGCTTGCAAGTTTGAGCCCTCCGTCATTCTAAGAGATTCAGGATTCCCTACGATTGTAGGCGCGCATACAATTGCAGGAGAGATGAGATCATTGTGCAGCGTGCAGGAAGTCTCGATAGGTGGCAAAGTCGGTTTTATCACTTATAACAACTGGGCTACATTTTACAACCCATCATGGTATGTGGTCTCTGCTGGGGACGTCCAACTTAATGGAATCTCTTTAAAAAGGGAGAGCAATGCTTATGGGAGCCACAGCAATCCGAGCTTCGGTTCGAGTCATCACTGGCATGTAACCTCTAATTTATCCGGATCAGTACCCGCGATGGATGACTCGGTCCAGTCACCAAACTTGTTTCACGTGACATATCCGAGGGAGTTGATTGACACAGTTTCCAAAAGTGCAGGGTTTAATTGCACTTATGGAAATCCTGGTACCGATTCTGTTGCAGTTCTCATTTTCTATGACCCAGATGAGACTTGGAGGCTTGACTCGTCGATTCATCACTCAAGCTCCGGGGCGGCGGTGCATACGACGGTGGCAAACACTGGATCGTGTGTTGTCGGTAGTTCTCTTTTAGCCTCCCTTCCAAACTCAGGGGTTCTTCAAGTGTGGGTCAGAGCATTCCGGAGCAAGAAGCTGCGAGTCTCTGGACGCACCTACAAAATTACTTCGGAATGCGAGGCACAGGTATTTTGCTTCATAAAGAGTTAAAAGGGGGCATCACGATCTTTCCGTCTCGATGGCGTTTAGGATCCATCCGTAAGGATGACGATCCGAACCGATCCCCATCGCTCTGCGATGGGGATTTTTTTGTTGCCAATCGTGAATCCTCCAAGTACATTTTGCCTGAAGATGTCGTATGTTAGAAGCCGATTTTTCACCGACCTACCGTACGTTATGAAATCTCTCATTACACTTTTCTTGTTGCTTATTAGTGTTCCTGCATTTGCACAGATCACCCTCACCAGCGATCAATTCCTGCAGATTGGCACTGCTCCAAGCGATAGCTACACGAATTCTACCAAGAGCCCACAGTCCCTTATCAATATGACTGGTGCCGATCAAAGCTGGGATTTCAGCGGCTTGGGATTCACCGTTAAGACTGCCGGTTCGGCCGCTCACATCGCCGTTTACCCGGCTGGAGCGGCAAACGCAAGCTCTTTCCCGACTGCTACGCATGTCTCCATCGACACCGTTCGCCCTGGATACATCAGCTATTCGTTCTTGCAGATCAACTCAACTGGGATTTATAGCCTGGGTACTTCTCAAGATAGTTTGGGAAGCAAGCGTGTTTCTTCGACTTAAACCCCTCCGCTTCAAATTTTCGCATTCCCACTTACATATCAAACAACGTGGTCGAGCACTAGTACTTATACTCCTTTAGGGGCAACCGTCCGGCGTGATGGTCTCGTTGATGGATGGGGCACATTGACCGTGCCTGGAAATCACACGTATCAGTGCCTGAGGGTCAGGACCAAGCAAAAACTCTCGATCACCATCGGCACATTTGGGTATTCGTCTACTACGTACACATTCCAATTTTTGACAGCAGGCGTTGCTTCTGCCAGCATCAGTGCCGATTCCAATCAGCAAGCAACTTTGGCTGGAGCGAGCTTCAGTGTTCCGGCTGGCACAAACACTGGCGTTCAGGGAGTCGCCAGCAACAATTCGATCGATGCGTTCGGAATGCGGCTTGGTTCGAATCCAGTGAACACCACAACATCTTTGTTCTTCACAATGCCATCTGAAGCAAAGGTTCGCGTTACGCTGATGGATGGTCTGGGAAGAGAGTCACGACTGCTCATGAATGGCCTGGCGCATCCTGGTTCGAACAGTCTGACCGTCGATCCAGCGCAGCTTGCGAACGGCGTATACTTCCTTCGCTTGGAATCCACCGGCCACGCAGTGATGCAGAAGTTGATTATTGCGCGTTAAGGTTCTGGTATCTGAAGCATTGAACAAGAATCCTTAAAACTTGGCAGCGTATCTGTATCTGACAGTTCGGCTGATGAACGCTCTCAGTCCACGACCACTGAGGGCCAGCCGTTTCATTGTTTCGATATTCTGCTCGCCAGCACTTTTGCTTGTGTAAAGATAAGTAGTACCCTCAATGAATTGAACCTTGATTCCATCATTGAGCAACTCATAGGCAATGACGCCTGAATCTCCACTTAGATTTTTGTAGCGTACCATCCACAATGGGGAATCAAAAGATTCGAGCTACAATCCCAATCTAGGCTCTGTCATCTCAGCGAGTTTCAAATCCAATCCACTCAGCGCCTTCATTCGTTTGAGAAAGTGATTTGAAAGTTGCGGAGTGAGGTACTTCTCGGGAGTGTGAACGAAGAAGAAAAGCTTCTCGAGACCGTGATCGATCCACGATTTGATCAGCATCGCCCATTCGTCAAGACGTTCAAAGTCTGTTGGGTGGAGATCGTGCGCATCGAAGCGAATGAAGGCAGAACGCGTCGTAAGGCACTGGTGGAGGACGTCGCGCCGGCCGGTGACATCCGTAATCACCGTACCAACGTTATGTTCGTGCATGAACGAGAATAAATCGTTTAGCGGCGTGTCACCTGTAAACCAATCGGGGTGTCGGAGTTCGATGTGAAGTGGTAGCGTAGGATCCCAGCGTTCGATAAAGCCAAGCAATTGGTCGATCCGAGCTGGCGAGAAATATGGAGGAAGTTGAAGAAAAGCGGTTCCGAGATGGTCACCAAACGCGTGGACGTTTTCGCAAAAAAGCTGAAGCGCCGCTTTGTCCTTGGCAAGGGGAGTTGAGTGACTAATCTGCTTCGACACCTTCGGACAAAACACAAAACCTTCTACAACCGTATTTGTCCACGCTTCGACAGCTTCACGAGTGGGAACGCCGTAGCCGGTTGCATTGAGTTCGATCGCGTTGAATTTTGTCGAATAGATCTTTAGAAAGTCCTTGGCTTTGGTGCCTTTTGGATAGATACTGCCGACGAATTTTGGATCTCCCCACACTGGACAACCTGCAAAAATGTCCGGCTTCTTCTTCGAGGATTTCCCAAGAACTTTCGCCGTCAACGGGTGGTCCGGCGGGAGTGAGAAACGAACACCGCTGATATCCTCCAATCGTCCAAAGTCCATAGGCGTCAAAAATACTCGTTGGTCTTACAAAGCTACGATAGCCAAGACTACCCTTGCTCCCTTCGCACCAAGCCATGAAAATCTTTGTACATTCATAGGTAGCTTTATGGGCACCTTTTCTATAAGTTATATGGACAATCTGGAAAGTAGAAAAACGCCTTCACGAATGCTGGGAAGATCGCGGGAAGAAATGCCCGATCCAATCGCCTTCACGAGCCTTCCGATCTCCACGAGTGCGCTGGTGAGTCCGGGCCTCGATATGAATGAGTACCTTATCCGGCACCCCGCAGCAACCTTTTGCTTTCGGATGGAAGGGAATGCGATGATGAGAGCAGGCGTGCTATCGGGGGATATCCTTATTGTTGACCGTACGTTGACTCCTGTGAACGGTGATATCATTGTCGCAATCGTTGACGGAGAATTCGTCGTACGACGACTCTGCATTCGTCCAGAGTATATGTTGGAGACGGATGGATTCCAAAAACCCCAGAAGGTCCAGGACCTGAGTGATTTCGAACTTTGGGGAGTGGTGACGTACGTGATCCATGCGGTAGTTAATAGCACTCGGGAATGATGGAGTCGCAAGAAAAGATTTTCGGGCTCGTTGACTGCAATAATTTTTTTGTATCGTGCGAGCGCGTATTCAATCCATCCTTGCGGCGGAAGCCTACCGTTGTGCTTTCCAACAACGACGGCTGCATTATCTCGCGCTCCAACGAAGCAAAGAAACTCGGTATTCCCATGGGTGCTCCCTATTTTGAGTGGAGAGATTTAATGAAAGCGCACAGAGTGACGGTTTGCTCTGCAAATTTCACTTTGTATGCGGACCTTTCGCGGCGCATAGCCGAAATCCTTTCACAATTCGCGCCGGAAGTGGAAAAGTATTCGGTCGATGAGGTATTTCTTGCGTTCGATCGTCTGGCTCTTTCCGATCTTACAGAATATGCGCGACACATAAAGGCGGTGGTGCAGCGTTGGGTTGGAATTCCGGTAACTGTTGGAATTGGTACTACCAAAACATTGGCCAAACTCGCGAACGATATCGCCAAGGTCTCTCCGGAATTTCAAGGTGCTTTGAATATGATCGAATGCCGTGAATGGAATGAGCGAATTGCAACTATGCCCGTTGGAGATGTCTGGGGGATTGGGTACAGACTCTCGAAGAAGCTTACAGAAAAAGGTCACAAGACTGTTCTGGATCTCAAGGAGGCGTCGGATGGGTGGATCAGCGACACGTTTGGAATCGGTGTGCTCCGGACAGTGTGGGAATTGAGGGGCATTTCTTGTCTGCCTCTCAAGGAAGTGCTCCCTCCAAAAAAAGGAATAACGGTCTCTCGTTCCTTCGGAGAAGTTCTCAGGTCGCTCGATGAATTGAAGGAGGCCGTTGCATTTTTCGTTACGCGTGGTGCGGAAAAATTGCGGGCCGAAGGTTCCTCGGCAGCTATTGTCAGTGTTTATGTAAGCATGAAACAACTGGATGGATCTCACGGGCAGGGTGAGTGGTCAACCGTCCGGCTTCCAATGGCAACAAATTATACCCCAATGCTCATCCACTACGCACATGAAGCGCTCCAGCACCTCTATCGTCCGAACAAGCGCTTCGTAAAAGCGGGGATCATGTTCGGGGGGATCGTCCCGACAGGATCGGAGCAGATGACGTTTGGAATAAGCGAAGAGAAGATCAAACGCGGGACCCAGCTTATGCAAACGATGGATGAGATCAATGGCCGTTGGGGAGCGCGAGCTATACAGTCTGCTGCCGTGGGTACGAACCATGGTTGGAAATCACGGCACACGATGATGTCGCCAGCGTATACTACGCGATGGGATGAATTACAGCTCGTACGATAAGAACCTCTTGGCACATATAGAAAAGTATCTTAAGCATGTCGAGATGCAAAATCCGGGCTGTATTTATCATTCATCCCATAAATCACCTCAATTACAAAAATCACAGTTCAGACACTTCGCACCCTAACTCTGATTCCGCCTTTCGGTCTGAGCGTGATGAGCGGCTCCATCTCGATTGGCTTTTGGTCGAGTAGTTCGAAACGGAATCGTTGCGCGATCGCGGCAGTCATGAGATGCCCTTCCGTCAATGCAAACTGATTGCCAATGCAGATTCTCGGACCTGCACCAAATGGAAGGTATCCGTGCCGCGGGATCGCCCGCTCGCGCTCAGGAGTGAAGCGATCGGGATCGAACGCTTCGGGATTCGGAAAGTAGTCATGATTCCTGTGCAAAAGGTAAGGACTGATGATGAGCGCAGCTCCAGCGTTCAATTTATAGCCATCGATCAAGACATCTTCCTTAACGGTGCGAACAATGATATAAGCCGGTGGATAAAGCCGCATCGCCTCTTTGAAGACTTGCATGGCGTATGGCAGCGTTGGCAGATCATCCATCGTTGGTGCTCTGCCTTTCAGAATCGCGACTTCATCAGTAAGCTTCTGAAACACTTCGGGATGCTTCGCGAGCAAGTACCACATCCAGGTCATTGCGTTCGCGGTGGTTTCATGACCGGCGAGAAAGATCGTCATCGCTTCGTCGCGGATCTGCTGATCGGTCATTCCCGAACCACCGTTCTCATCACGCGCCGAGAGTAGCATCGATAGCAGATCACCGGAATCGGTATTCGAGTTTCGTCGCTCGTCGATCATACGAAAAATAATTTCGTCGAGACCCGCAACTGCCTTGCGCACGCGCAAATTCTTTGGAGTCGGCCACGCATAGGGCGCATGGAATGGCAGGCGCAGTTGCTGCTCCACATAGCGCATGAGAAAGGTGAGTCGGCTCTTGACATCATCAGCCTCGTCGCCAACATCGGAGCCAAAGAGCGTCTTTCCCGTAATGGATAGTGTCACGCGGCTCATCTCGCGCGAGATGTCAAGCTCCATGCCATCGTGCCACGAGGCCATCATCTGCTCGGTACACTCAGTCATTACCTTCGTGTATTCCCGAATCCGCCGATGGACAAACTGAGGCGCCACAAGCTTGCGCTGACGCTGATGAAAGTCTCCTTCACTCAAGAGCAGACCGTGCCCGAGAACTGGCCGAGTATATTTCGCGAATTCGCGTCCCTTCGTAAATTTGTCTTCTTGTTCGACCAACACCTCATGCACATACTCAGGACGATTGATCGAAATCAACTCGCGAGGACCAAACGTGCTCCGAACAATATCAGGATGCACGCTCGCAGTTCGCTGCATCAGTCTGATTCGGTTCCAAAAGACGGCGCGATAAGCGCGCATCAGCGCAGAGCCAGGATTGAGAGGTATCGGACGTGAAGCGGTCGTCATTGTTTGATCTTTGTGTGCGCTGACGCAAACAAAACCCAAGTGGATTCGTGACCGTACAGCGTTTGACTGGACGTGCTCTTGATCATCCTGGGCCCGACGACGGATCTCATGGCTGCGTGCGTGTGAAAACTTTTTTAATCATCGTGGCGGTGTAGGGGCACGCCGCGCGTGCCCTTTTCGAGTGATTATCCCAATTACATTCCTGGTTCAATTCCACCATTCGAGGGCACACGCGGCGTGCCCCTACAAGAGCAACGTCGATTCTGGACTGGAAACGGCACTTTTCGATTTCTGATCCTGTGTGTGTAAATCCGAAATTCATAATTCTCATTCATACAGAAAACTATCGGGCGGATCAGGGATGGATTCCCGCATTCGCGGGAATGACACGGCCTCGATGGGTGGTGCGCTTCGCGCGTCTCTTACTTGATTTGTCATTCCCGCGAAGGCGGGAATCCACTGGTAGCTGATATCTGAGAAGGAAGGCAGAAAGGGTGTAGTGCTTTATTGACGGGGTTTCGCCGTCCGTGGGATGTGTTAGGGTGCCACTCGAGGGTCAGGGAATGCACCATTAGTGTAAACGCGCAGCAACCGATTAAAGTTTCATTAAATATGTTATTAACTCGGAATATCCCAAATCATCCCCATCCCCAAAATCCCATAAATCACAGTTCAGACAGAAGCTACGCTATCTTTCGAGGATGTTGAAAACAGACCATGCACCAATAACATGAGCAACTCCATCACCCAACTCGATCACGTGCAACTTGCTATGCCCGTCGGAGGAGAACCGCTAGCACGAAGCTTCTACGTTAACGTACTCGGGCTCACCGAAGTTGAAAAGCCTTCGCCGCAAAAGGAGAGAGGTGGCTGCTGGTTCAACTCCGGCTCGGTAAAAATTCATCTCGGCGTCGAAGATGACTTTCATCCCGCACGCAAAGCGCATCCTGCATTCCTGGTATCCGACCTGAATTCGCTAGAGAAAAAACTGTTAGAGCATGGACATCAAGTAATTCAGGATAAGCAGATTGAGGGCTATCGACGCTTCTATAGCTATGATCCGTTCGGAAATCGATTGGAGTTTATGGAATTGACTCATGAATGATCCCCAACTTAGCTCCTCTATGATGCCGAAAAAGGAATAATCACCGCCCAAAGAGCAGGGATGAAGTCGGTCGCCATTCCCTCGCGTCATACCGCAACCAACGATTTCTCGCTCGCCAATAAAGTGCTGCGGTCGCTGGATGAAGTTACTGAGGAGTTGCTGGAGAGGATGGGGGGAATAGGCGAGTTCGTATCTTTGTAGTATGAATTATCTGTTCTTCGGTGGCAGTTTAGATATCCTCCGCGAGCACAAATAGAAATTGTTGTAACTTGAAATCCCAATTTGATCGATAAGATTATTGATCGAATTCAATGCTACCCTCGTAACCAATGAGCACACTAAGTATCTCTTGTCCATATTGCTCCTGCGAAATCCAACTGACTGATGCGGTGCTAACCAGCAAAGTGCGGCAGGCATTGCTGGAGGAAATGCAGCCTGAACTCGAAAAACAAAGGAGAGCGCTCGCAGAAGAGAGAAAACAGGTCCAGGATATTCAACGGGAGACGGCGACAGCGATTCAAAAAGGCATCGATGCAGGCCTTAATGTCGTGCAGAAACAGGCACGTATCGATGCGGAGGATAATATAGCCAGCGAGCAATTGGAGACGAAGGCAAAGATCGAATCCTTGGCAGCAGCTATAAAAGAGAAAAATGAAATAGAATTCGGACTGCGGAAGGAAAAACTAGACCTTGTTAGAAAAATTGAGGAGCAAGATCTTATAACTCAACGGGCGGTCGATTCTAGTATCTCCAGTGCGAAACTCGATTTTGAAAACAGACTTAGGTTAAAGGAAAGTGAGCAGAAAGTGCGGGAAGATAGCCTCAAAAAAAAGGTGGATGAATTGCAGAGCAAACTTGAGCAAAAATCAAGTCAAGTTCAAGGAGAGGTTTTGGAGCTTGATATTGAGGAGACACTTAGGATAGCATATCCACTTGACGTGATCGAGCCTGTAGCGAAGGGCACTCGAGGTGGGGACTGCATCCAACGAGTAGTAAGCCCAACAGGGGCTGTAGTGGGTGTTATCCTGTGGGAGTGTAAGAATACCAAAAATTTTTCTGAGGTATGGATTCAAAAACTTAAAGACGACTTGATTCCGGCTAAGGCTGACGTTGGATTCATAGTTTCCATCGTATTGCCAAAGGATCTGGTCATGTTTGGGCAAGTGAATGGAATCTGGGTAACGTCCTACGCTTGCTTTAAGCAATTCTCAGGGTTGATGCGCGGGCTCCTTCTGCGGGTTGCAACCGAGCGAAATATTCAGGTAGGGAAACAGAGCAAAGCGGAACTGCTATACGAGTTTGTCACAGGTTCAGAGTTCCGTCAGAGAGTTGAGGCTATCGCGGGCCCGTTCATCGAAATGCAGACGTTACACGAAAAAGAAAAGCTTGCAATGAGCAGGATTTGGTCCGCTCGTGAGAAACAGCTTCAGCGAATTCTTGATTCGATTTCTGGGCTAGCGGGTTCAATCGAGGGTCTCACCGGGAAGTCGTTAGGCATTGAAGCATTGGAACTCAAAAGCCTCGACGAAGGTAGCGCATTGAAGGACACTTAGCAACAACTCAGGCTCTCAAAACGATGCAAGGAGTGCCAAACATAATCCAGTCTCGGGCTATTCGAGTCGACTAATTATTCATCATCCAAAATGCTATATTTTGCATCTCGGAGATGAAAGGCGGGCATTGTTCCTTCCAGAACGTCAACTATTCCTTGAGTGATAACAGGCTCTTCCAACGAACCGCTGGAATAGGTTATTACATTGTTTTGGGATTTGTTGATTTTACAATGCACGATTTGATCCGCATCACAGACGACGGCGAGATTGGGGTTGTGCGTTACCAAAATAATCTGCCGGCGCTCTCTTGCAGACTTGATTGCGGGGACTAGCATTTCCATAATCGTCTCGTTATCAAGATTTTCTTCGGGCTGGTCGATGATCAAGGGGACATCACGTTTGTCTACATGAAGATAAAAAATGAGAAGCAAGGAGCCCCTCTCCCCTGGTGAGAGTTTCTCCAATTGCTTATCCTGCCAGGTCAACTCGTAACGTGGTTCAAGGTAAGAAAGACCATAAAGGTAATCGTAGACAAGCGCTGGAGTTGTACTCTGGACTATTTGATCCTCAACGCGGGTTGTAGTCCCCTGACTGTCTCGCTTGTCATGAGTAAGATGTTCAATAACATTCGCCAAAAAAGCGATTACACTCTGTTCAGTTGAGAAGTCAGCCCGTGATATAAGCTCTACAGCTCGTTGTCGACCTCCATCTCCCATAAAACTACCTTTTTTCCCGCGATGGAGAAAAGAAAGAAGTCTATCGACAAATCCATGTTCAGAGATAACTGCCGAAAAGCCTAGACCGACTTGATTATCTCTTCTCATGAATTCCCGAACGGGAAGGTAGTATTGCTCATAAATCTTTAAAACTTCATTCTTCCTTCGCCAAATATCGCCCACCAATTTGGTTCGCTCTGACTCCAGCTTGGTTATCTCTGCTGGAAGCAAATTCAAGTTTACTAACGCATGCTCAAGACCCTTAATTGATTCCGGATCATCTTCGGCTCCTATTATTTGATTCTTTCTCAAAAGCCAGGCCGCGTGTGCCTGCTTATACTGTGTGAATCGGCGATTTGGTGCATCAAGGCCTGCCACAGCCTGATCGAAAGTTTTCTCAGCTGCTATTCGCAGTGATGGTAACGAATCCTTGTCATTTACATCCAGCCCTTTTATCGCTTGCTCTCTGTGAATTGTGGCTGATCCGATAAGCTTCAAAATCTGGGAGATGTCCACTTGTAGTCGTACAGCTTTTCTGAGGTCAACCCCAAGCAAGTCTGAACTCTCGTCGTTTTCATTATAAAAGGCAGTGACTGTTCGTTCGATCTCAGAGATCCCATCCTGCAATCGCCGTCCTGCAGCGATTTGAAATTCGGACTCGGCTCGACGCTGTGCTTGTAGCGCCTCGCGTGCTCGAAGGTTCTCGACGTGCAACCGGGAAGCTTCGGTTGCTTTTCTCTGCAATTCTAGAGACGCGAGTGTTTCGGGGTCATTGCTCGGACTCGGCGCAGCCTGCGGAATTGAGGTCTCATGGGATTCGAGTTCCGCCTTCTTCAGACGCAGCTTCTCGATAAGCCCAATACGATGCTCATCACGGAGAAGCGATTCTTTCTTCGCTACCGAATCATTGAGTTTGCCAAGATCAACAAGAAGCTTGCTGATTGCCGTCTTCTTGTTCTCGGCGACATAATCGATGAGCTCATTTAGTGATTCTTTGTTGAGTCGGGATTCGTTCGGAACATGGCTGAATATCACATCGGTTAGCTCGGAATAAAATTGTCTATCAACGCGATCTTCTATTTGGTCGCAGATTTTTTCGAGGTAATTTTGAGGAATGTACTTAACTAGGGACGGGCTATTCCTATCAACTCCCGCGCTTAGCTTTTTCGTACGCACCATTCCCGACCGCCACTTAGTAGTGGCCGAGAACAACTCGCCGAGATGATCTTTAGAAAATAAAAAGCGCTTGTCACTCAAAAAGGAGAATTCCTTATAAGTGTCGCAATCGCTTAAGAGTCCAAGGGTATCTGCAAGCGCGCTTTTTCCGCTACCTTTTCTTCCGATGATCGCAACAAGTCCGCTGTTTAGTGGTACCGAGACATCGGCAAACCACGATTGAGCCCCATCAGGTGCGCTAAGCTGCTGAAAACTCACCTCCTCCAGGTATTTCGTGGCGTTGTCCCGTACTCTCTTTAGTTGCTTTGGCTCGGTGCCGATATATACGCGGTCTTTTGGTTCGTTTAGAAGTTGCCGCAAGCCTTGAAATGACGGATCAGCTCTTATCCAGCAGAAACGATCATCGTCCGGCGCAAAGAGCTTATCATACGTATGCGCGTCTGAACCGTGTATGCAAGGCTTCCGGCTCATGAATTCCTTCTCGAAATCCTCGACCGATTCATGCTTTTCTCCTAAGGCGAAGGCCCTTGTATTCAGATTCGAAGAGAAGATCATGTGTGCACGCTGGTAGTAGAGCTTTCTGACTAAGTGCCCTTGATCAGCCCAAGAAATCTTAGAAAGATCATCCGTTATAGCGACAAGATACCGATCTTTGAAACGAGACAATTGACCGGCAAGTACTTCTGTTACGTCCTTGAGTGAAATAGCTGCATTCATCATCCCCACATAGAGATTGCTTTCTCCACGGAAATTCTTCTGCTCCGCCTTAAGCCTTTTGCCAAGCTCCTCGAGATTAGAAAGAGTCAATGACTCCTTCCGGTCCTGGGCTCCAGGAATCGCTGAGGTCGAAAATTTCAGCTCGCGAAAAAAATGTTCATCAAGGATTTTAACTTCTAATTCATCCGAAAAAAGAACATGGAAATTGATTCTATGACTCTTGGCATCCTTGTCGACGATCAATTCTGATCCTCGAAACTCAACATTTAGGAGGATCAAAATTTTGCGAGCCTCATCTGAAATTTCCTTTCCAAGTAATGCTTCAAGCCTAGGCGCATCATTTATTAGCTCCTTCAACTCTTGGTATCCTCTCATACAAAAGTAATCGGTAATTCCGATTACTGCAATTTTCGAATTTACCGCCTTCGTTAGCAATAACTTTGCGTAGGCCTCGAAATTAGCTCCAAAGTCATTGTTGAGAGTCGAGTACAATGAATGTACATGCAGATCCCAGCGCCGCCACTCGGATCCTCTAGGAAAAATAATCTTACCCATATACTGATTGTTTTGTCTCTAAGGGTCATGAGTTGAAAAGGGGTCCGATTCAGCTACAGGAGCATGCGCTAAAAATTTGCCGCTCGAGAATATGCCTTAGAGAGCTGACAAAGATACGGAATCTCTCTATTTTTCTACGCGATTATTGTTCCGGCTGGGAGAGCTTCTACTTTGTTCTTCTCCTCCAAACTCAAATAACTAACCAGCCCAACCATCGCAATCGGGAAGATGATATTAATCACCGTTGCGCGTATGCCGAAGTCTCCGTCTTTCTAGGAGCGGGTTATCGGATAACCGTGAATTGCTTTGTCACTGGAACACCCGCGCAATCGAGACGAACGTAGTACACACCAGCGCTAAGAGCTTGCGTGTTAAGTTCTATTTCGCGGTGACCTGCTGCAAGCGTCTGAGTTGAAGAATAGTCGGGATGGGCAAGCATCTTGTGACCGAGTAGATCAAACACTTCGGCTTTCACGCGCGTCTCCCGCTGGAGATCGAATTTCAGTTTGAGATCGGCGTTGTGTGTCAGCGGATTGGGATAGATCGAAACATCCGAACCCGTCGCAATCGAAGGAACGCCCGCCCCGTCGATAACAATGAGACCCAGATAATCACCTTCGAAGCCGCTGCAGTAGTGATATGTCGCGTTCTCTGCGGTCTTGATCACAAACGTGGCAACGGTGACGAGCGTGTTCTTTTCATTACCGCTGTAAGTATCAAACAGAATGCTTCCCAGTTGGAGCACATTCGTAAGTGTCTGTGAATTGGTGTTCAGTAGCGCAACGTTCACTTGTCCCAACGAGATTGTGGCACTCTTGATCGTCCATCCGGCGGGTGCTGTTATTCTTGACACGAGATGCTTTGGATCGATATCAAGCATGGTGCCATTGTACACGAGAGAATAATCGATCTCGTTGATCTTCATCGTGTCGAGCAGTCGATGGCTGCCTTGGATAGATAGACCAACAGGGACAGATACCATCGAATTGGCGGCAGCGTGTTTTGTGCCGAAGGATTGCGACTTCACCATATCGATCCCGGGTTGAACTGTATTGTCAACAAATCGGTAGAGTCCACCCACTGAATCAAACGCATACAGCACATCACCTCCGCAAGCTCCGCTGTAGACCATGAATCGCGTATCGTTGTAAGCACCAGGTCCACCGATATTCGTCCAAGTTGCGCCTTGATCCACAGACCGGTAGAAGTCGCGCCTAAATGGCTCCTGGTTGGCGTGGTATTCTGTCTGGATGTAGAGGACACTTTCATCGACCCCTCGAATCGTACCTGTCGAGCGAAAGTCGAATCGATGCACGACATTCCAATTCATGCCATAATCCGTTGAGCGCAAAATCTCAGTTGTGTATGGGGTTCCATCGCTTGGACCTTCCGGAGCAGCATAAAAAATGCTTCTGCCCTTGACGCCATAGACAGACCATGATTCCGTATTCATGTTCGCGTTGAACCAAGTCCTTCCACCATCATTCGTAACGAGCCAATTCTGTCCGCGAAAATCACTGATCAAACCGTGTTGATCATCGACAAAATCGACACAGTTCGTACTCGAAATGAACGAGCCCTTCCATGTTCTTCCGCTGTCAAAGGAAAGATGCCCTCGGCCATAAATGTCGGTAGCAACAAGCGTCGAAGATGTTTGGTAGAGGGATGTTAATGCGGAAGGGAGTCCTGTTTCGGTCCAACTGAGTCCGCCATCGACCGTCCTCCATAGACCGATATTTCCTGAACTCATATACGGAGCGACAGCAGCCCAGCCAGTGGTCTCATCGAGCATGAGAATTTGGCATACCTCCCCAGTGTAACCTTGCGGTATAACGGCTTGTATCCATGTGGTGCCACCATCGGTAGTCTTGTAAATTCCCACTTCACCAACTACGAGGCCGGGTGACGATCCGAGGCCAACAAATCCAACCTCCGAAGATATGAAATTAACGCAGCTGATCTCCCAGGGAAAAGAGCCGATCTTCTGCCAATCGGCTCTGGCAAGATTCGGTGCAAGCGAACAAAGCGATAGGATGACCAAAAGGCACAGGTTCTTTGCAGCGGTGATTGAGAATACTTTCATGGCAGCTTACCAAAAAGGTGATGATCGCACGTGTGCAGCGCACCATTGCGGGAAAGTTTCGTCTGATTAGAAGATAACACGGGATCATGCCCAAAGATACTCCTCAGCATTTGGGCAAGGCTGAAGGCTGAAGGATGAAGGATGAAGGATGAAGGATAAATACGGAGTCAACCCGAACGTCCCTCTGTGGGAAAGATCAGATAGTGTATTGGTATCCGATGTATGCAGTCGTAGAAGCATCACCAGAGAGGCTGTGGCCGGCGGAATATAAGATATGATTGTGCTCGTCAATATTGATGAAGCCTCCAACATTGAAGCCCGCACCGGATAATGCCCCTGGCGATTGAGGAGTGTGATAAAACGCTTCACCTCCCACCGTGATCACATCCGAAATATCATATTGGACCTCCCATCCAGCGTACAACCAATTCTTAGTTTCCGGCCCGTAATTCAGCCAATATCCAGCTCC
>JABDDM010000009.1 GCA_013287605.1 Ignavibacteria bacterium
GGAGTTAATGAAATGGCAGCGAGAGCTGAGTGTGACGATCGTCATCTTTACGCAGGAGGTCAGAAAGAACATGCACGCGGGCTGGCTGGGTCGCGGTCCGCTCGGAAAGCTGCAGGTGATGGCGGACTCCGTGGTAGTGCTACCGGATGATATCGAAGCAGAGGAAGAAGAAGAGTGGACAGAGGAAATGGAAGCTGTCGCCGTCGAACCGGAAACCGCGGTTGAGCAACTTTGCGAAGCTGGGGAGGCTGTGTCGTCTGATAGTGCGGAGACTATTAGTTACCAGACCGCGATGCCGGCCGTGGAAAGTGGGGCTACATACCACCTCCTCGATTGATGAATAAAGTTTTCACATGCTGGAATATTTGACGAAAAGAGGGGCATTCATCAGGGTTTGGTCACTGTAGTGATTCGGTGATCAGCGTCTGAAGACTAATCTCACTTGAGGAGTTGGAGCTTTGGTCCAATCAGTGCTTTGGTAAGTATTCTCGGCGTGCGCATAATAACTCAGGGCGTTATGACGTTTATAAGCAATGGTGTCCGTTGCCAGCTTTGCAACATCTCCTCGTAATCCGTAACAGATTGAATCTTTTGAAAAGCTGATTAAAAACAGATCGTGACAAGCAAGGGCACTGCTCTCATCGTCCTCTGAATAGTTTGAGCCGCCATATGTCTTCGGAAAATCCGTGGTGCTCTGATCCCAATAGCTTTTGCCAATAGTCGACAAGCAAGTTTTCCCATCCGTGGATAGAATCGCAACGACTGAATACGAGTGGTCGCCCGTAGATATGATGTTGTCATATAGAGTGGACGTGTCCAGGCGAGTGGAATAACTGTAGCCAAGTGAGATGGTGTCGTTGTTGATATGTCCGACAAGACCAGCAGCATCCCGCATTGATAAACTAAGGCCATTACCAGGAACTGGAACATATGTAAACGCCCAAGAATAGACGTTGTGACCAACAAACTCAATGGACATTGATGTCATCGAACCTATCAAACTTCTGGAGAAGCCACTTTGGGCTGACACTCCAATGTGCGCGGTATCTGAAGCGACCGGCATATTCAGAACATCATCAATCAAAGTTAAGGAAACAACCTCCGAGCCTGTCCAATTGAAGATGAAGCTCGCTGTATCTCCAAACGTAGTTCGAACCACTTGTTGCGGATCGCCATCTGATTGCCATTGCCAATGATACGTATGCTTTGTGTCGAGCACAGGATGCTGAGCGGTAAATAGAATCGTTGATCCAGTGACGCATGAAGTTTGGCGCGGCGTCAGTTTGAGCGCGGATGGGTCAAGGGGCGATACGATTGCAGTGTCAGTCGCAGTAAAGAGTAAGTCTTTCGAAACCGCGTCCGTGACTCTACCGATAACCCTGTATCTGCCGGGATGCAGATATGCATGGACTACACTATCCTGATCAATCGGCGCACTCGAAAAAGGTCCGTCACCAAAATCCCACGTCACGACAAAATGATGCTGAGCTTGAAGCGCCGAATGCCAGATCTTGAAGTGGACATCTTGAAGTGGAATTGCGATTCTTGGATTAATGGTGATGAACTGGAATGATGCACCTACGGCAACTACGTCCTCAGCAAACGAGACGACTCCGAGCTGCGCATCCTCGATCTGCACCTGAATCGGAAAAATCCCTTGCACGCGGAAAACAAAATTGATCGTGTCGATCCCAGTTTGTACGATTACGGAGTCGCCGATCTTCCATGTGTACTTGTAGTTAGTGCTCGTAGAGAATGAGTCTGAGTGAACTTGAAATGTGTAGGCTGACCCGATCATCGCATGCAGATGAGAGGGTTTGATGGAAGAAGAAAACGCGTAAACGGTGAACGTACCTGTGTCTCGCGCAATCAACGCATGGGAGTATTTCGTATAGTGGAATGCGGAAACGATATAGCCGTACTTGCCTGGACTCGAGAACGTCTTGCTGATCGTGTTTTTGGAATAGATCGTGTCGGTTCGATCGGAGAATTGCCAGATAAAGGCCTTATTCGTCGAATCGTCGGGGTAAACAGTCGCCGTAAAGAGAATGGGCTTATTGACATAACCGATCGACGGAGAGACGCTGAGCGGCGGAGGCTGACTCTGAGTTTCAGTTGGGCCGACAGAGTTCTGTTTGCAACCTGAGACTAACAGGAAAGCGATTAGAAGAGGCAATGAGCGGAAAGACAGCGACTTGGACCTCATATTGGTTCGTCAGAGGAGAATGTGCGACAAGAACGCACGAATCGGGCTGGGTTACAGCCCCCAATATACAAAAAGAAGCCCCGGCAACATTGCCGGGGCCAGATACATCGTGCCAGATGTAATGCGCTATTGTTTCAGCTAACGCAACTTTGTTAGTTGGTGCATGAATGCAGGACCCTGACGGCGATGCGTCGGTTCTGAACTCGTGCTGCTTCAAGTCGTTCTGGTGAGCCGTTGGTCGGTTCGATAACTGCCGGGCGCGATGTGCCATAACCGACGGTGCTCGGGACCTTGTCAGGGCTGATACCCTGGCCAATGAGCCACGACTTAATCTTCGCTGCGCGGAGCTCTGATAGCTCTTGATTGCGCTGCGGTGTGCCTTCTTCGCTTGCGAAGCCCTGGATCTCAACCTTCAATGCGGGGCACTGGTTGACGAGATCTCTGATCTTGTACAGGTTGGCCTGATTGCCTGGAACAGCAGTGTTGAACTGATCCGTATTGACAATGAAGAGCGTGCCTGGGAAATTGTAAACTGTATTGACTTTCGGATTCATCATGTACACGGTGTCCGCTGCTTCACGGATGTAGATCGTGTCACTCTTGATGATTGTCGTCTGGTGAACATAGTTGGTCTGGTCGACCTGCGTTGTGACAGCTACAGCCGCCGCCGCATTCGGTGTCTTGTCAAGATCAGGTGCGAAGATGTAATAGGCGAATCCCATTCCGAACGTCATGAAAGCATCCTGTCTGAAATTATTCGGATCGGAATAATCATCTAACCAATCGGTACCTGTCAAGTGCAAAAGTACTTTGCCGTTGAATGTAACCTTGTCGGAAATATACAGTTCGTAGCCAACACCAACTTCACCACCAAGCACGTTCTTGGAATAAATTCCAGCCGCGTTATTCGGAAGTGGCTGAGCACTGTGAGCTGTTTTCGGCTCAAAATTCAAGGCTTCAATTCCTGCAATGAAATAAGGGACGAAGCTCTGTGAAGGAAAGACATTTGCCGAAAGCATCAATTCCCACCCGCCGACGCGAATGTTGCTCTGGTCGTCAAGCTTGGTGATGCCATCAGGGTAAAGGCCAGCATCGTAGTGCGCTTGTCCCGGACTCCCAAAGTATCCCGGATTCGCGTTTTTGTTAACGTCCGTAACGCTGTAATGAAGCACACCGCCATTATATGCGGCGTGGAGCGATAGCCAATCCAGGATATTCCAGCGAATGAACGCATCACCGGAAAATCCAAACTGGTTGTCACTAAAATTACCATAATATTTATTGCCGCCGCCATCAAAGCCGAAAGCAATACGTCCAGCTACGCTTTGCGCACGCGAAGTGCTGAAGGCGCCTGCAAGAAGCAACACAAAAAGAGCTGTTGCAAAGGAAAAATGAACCCAACGCTTGTGCGTCTTCGGAGTATCGATAATCGTCATAATGGTTGAATATAGATGCGTCGTGCACAGATGCGCATGCGCGAAAAGCTATCCCCAACGTAGGAGATATTTATTAGCTGGAAAATGGCAGAAGGGACTTTAGAGGTGTTAGCTCGGGTCGATTCGACCCAACCAGGGTCTCATGTTTGGATGACTTGCAAAGGTCGAGCCAACACACACAGTTGATTTAAAATAGCTTCTGACATCTTAGCGATTGCGACATCCTCGCTCTCATCCATCCACACAAAAATAACCAGAGGTGCGATCCGAAATATTACACATCCTCAGAAAAAGGTTACACAATTCACGTATGACTGACGTGAAGTCAATCATAGCCGCTCTTAATGACCGTGAGGATCATTTTGAAGCGCTCATTGGCTCGAATGAGATTGGAGCGATGGGCAGGGATGACAATACCTTGTCCGGATATCAGTTGGTGTGATATCCCGTCAATCAGGATTTCTGCTTTGCCATCGATGATTTGAGCGAAAGTATCGAATGGAGACGTCCGTTCGGTTAAGCTTTCGCCAGTATCAAATGACATCACAGAAATGTTGCCAGTCGACTTTTTGATAATCGTCTTGCTGAGGACTGAATTGGGCACGTATTCGATGATTTCTACAATAATCAGGGCCTTTGCGACCTCTTGCTCTAAGGATTCCATTGCTGCGGTGCAATAAAAGGAACGACGAAAGAAACTGACATCGATGCTCGGCGAGAGGACAGCGGGGAGGCGAGGTCAATTGCGCTTTACTGCATAATTACTTTAAGCCGTGCTCGTTGATGGAAGTCAGAATTGCCTCGACCTGTCCCCTCATCATGTCGAGTTTGGCCTGAAGTTCAATCAATCGCTCATCGGGCAGGACTTGGGCGTTCGAGTCGTTCTCGACGCTGAATGAATCCTGATCTGTTTTTCCCACAATCCGTTGGAGAATGCCGTTGCGTCTGCTCCTGGATTTGTCGCCAGTAGTTGAAGCCATGGACTTGTGCGTTTGCGTAGTTCACCCAGATCACAAATATCGGTAACCCGCTTTCTTGGATCGTTACGCTTTACACCCAATTTCTTACATGATTCACGGATTGCAATTCAAAGCTCCTCAAGACCCTTCCGACGCTTATCTTTGAGCATCTTAAAGTGTGACGGTGTCAGCCCAGTTACCTTCTTGAACTGATTCGAGAGATGTGCGACACTACTGTAATGAAGCTTGTAGGCAATCTCTGTCAACGTGAGTTCATCATAGACAAGCAATTCCTTGACACGTTCGATCTTGTGAGAGATGATAAAATGTTCGATCGTAGTGCCTTGCACTTCAGAAAATAAGTTGGAGAGATACGTATAATCGTACTTCAGCGTCTCACTCAGATATTGCGAAAAATTAATTTTGAGCTGTTCGTCGGAGTAATGGATCAATTCAACAATTACATTTTTGATCTTCTCGATCAGCATGCTCTTGCTATCGTTCATTAACTCCAGCCCAGACTTCCTGAGAGCTAAACTCAACCTGGCCCGCTTCTCCTCAGTGATGCCCTCAGGCAGGTCTACCTCGCCCAGGTCGACTGACC
Organism: Ignavibacteria bacterium; assembly: GCA_013287605.1. Classification (GTDB taxonomy): domain Bacteria; phylum Bacteroidota; class Ignavibacteria; order Palsa-1295; family Palsa-1295; genus JABDDM01. The sequence goes on from JABDDM010000009.1 coordinate 5,206, forward strand.
CGTGGGGGATGCCCAGCCTCTCGAGCTCTGTCTTCACTACAAGCTTGCAGCGGAGGCTCACCATATACTTGATATAAACCTTCATTCCACAGTCACATTCATAAACTCGATTCAACCTGATGCTGAGGAGGACTTTTAAAACGAATACATTGTAGATGCGTGCCAATCTGGAGGAAAAGTCGAGAATTCTTAATGGGCTATCAATAAATTCTCAAAATGCCATGAGTGGGCTCTTCAAAACTGCGGGTTTTGAGTTTGACAAGCTATCGGATCATCACAAATTTCTGAACGAGTCGATACGAGGAAGCGCTCATCTCGAGGATGTAGTCTCCCGCGGCAAGCGAAGCCGTCGGAAACAGATACTCATGGGTGCCTGACATCATCACTATTCGTTTGGTCATCATGATCCTTCCGAGCAGATCGCGAATCGTAAATGAGACTTCGCCTGCTTTCGGAAGTTCAAGCTCAATCCGAAGATTGCCTTCGACAGGCTGATGCTCGATTCGAAGCGTAGGACTTCTGCTTGGGGCTTGTGCAACTTCCCGCGCCACGGTGTCATGAGCGGAACCATGCACCATAAGCCTCTCGCCCTGGCCGTTTTGGTATTGACTAACAACGATCGTATCAACTTCTGTCGATGCCGAATCTGCATAATACTCGATCGTAAAAACATACTGGCGTCCTTGCGCAAGCCCAATTGGCTGCTGTGGTGGCGAGAGGATGCGAATCCGTTTGGACGGGCCAAGATCTCGGAGCGAGCCTATCCAGACAAAATTGCCCGAATTGTTCGCAACGGTATCAACAAGGTAACGTGCCTGGCCAGTTTGTAGAGTACCGAAGTCTAGCACTGAAGGGGAGAATACAAACTGAGCTTGAGCATTGCTTACAAAGCAGATTAGTACAGCGCTGAGAAGGAATTTGTATCGCATGCTGGTTCAGGTCGAAGTCTCACTCAATTCGTTGTGTACCAGAAGTGAACATTATCAGGCTATCGATGAATTCATCAGAGACCCTACCCCACTTAATTCTGCCAGAATAGAGGGTCGCGAAGATTGGCTCAACAATTGAAGTGAAACTAACTCAGCCGAAACTCCGTCAAATTGGGGAGAGGTGTTGCGATGCGAACAATGATTAATAGACTCGGTAAGAATTTCGGCAAATCAGGATGGCGTAGCAGAAAAGCACGCGCAATCATGATCGCCATGGCGTTAATGGGGCTCTTGGGTATCGGTCAACTGGTAGGGTTGGTTCGAAACAGGATGGAGAATGCGTTCTTCATTCAAACCCATCAATTGGTACAGCCTCATCAAGCGCCGAAGAAGGTGCCCCAGAAGAAGGTCAAACCATTTGGTGCACCGCAGGAGAGTCCGTGCTACCAATTGAAAGCGTGGGCTTATAGTTAGCCAACTTTTTTGGTTTGACATTCGGGTGGTGAAGAAGGGCTTGTAGTGGAGGCGATTTTTGTGTAAATTCGCAACTATGAAGCCTTCTTCTACTTCCATTACTTCCTTTTCTTTTCTTCTCTTTGCAGTTCTGATCGCACTTTTCTCTGGCGATAATTCGGCTGCAAAAGCACAATCTGTCGTGTTTCGACGCATCACCTCGAGCATAAGCGACGATTCCCTCACGCTATCACGCAGGGAGGAAATTCGAGTTGAGCGTTTCCTGAAACGGGTTTACCCGACAGTATCCATGCAACACGTCGCTCGCAATCATGCCACACCAGCATTGCGAAAAGCAAGTTATGATGTGGTTCAATTGCGCGGGGTGCGCTACGCCTTAGTGGCGTATGTGGCTGAGTGGAACCAGCCTGACGCGCTGGTCCACGACATTGCAATTTATCGGTTCGGTGCGGATGGTCCGATACAGGTATGGCGGAGCCCAGCCTGGATCGCAAACTATTATGGACTGACATTCGAAACAGCCGCAACTCCTTCGCACATGTTGATCTTGTTCAAGGAAGGTGGGCTCGATCCTTCCGGATTTTCACTTTCAGGAGTGCTGTCGTTCCGCGAATCGGACCATGGTCTGGTACTTCACGATCTCACCCCCCGGCTTCCGTATCTCTATGCCGTAACTCATTTCCCGAGTCGCGCACTCTATGGAAAGAAAGTGGTGATGCAGCAAGGGGATCGTCACGAGATTATTCTCTCTGCGAGCGATGAAGAGTTTGTTGGAGGAGAGCTCCCCGCGGGTCCAACGAGCTATTGGCACTTCAATCCAAGAAGGGGCCGATTCGAAGGAATCAAGCCACGACAAATCGAGCCTGACTCAAGAACTACGATAAGCCTGAGGCAGCACTAAGTTGTCATTGGAGCACCTGCTCTACGATCGAGATACTCGCTCTTCCTCGAAGGGACGTGATCTCCGCTCGTGCGCCAAAGGGTAGCGTCCATTGGCGACGCACATGACCAAAAGGAAGATTGGCAATTACCGGCGTGTTGAGCTTTCCAAAATAATCCTTGATGATCTCATCGATCGTGAGTGATGCGGCATCCGGATCTGCTTCGCAGCCGTTGAACTGACCGAGGAGAATCGCTGAAGCCGACTCCAGCATTCCGATCGCTCGAAGTTGCGCGAAATAGCGATCGACGCGATAAGGCTTTTCATCAATGTCTTCAAACATCAACGCCTTGCCTTGTGCAGGCAGCATGTATGGAGTGCCGCAGATCGAAGAGAATACAGTCAGATTGCCGCCAATCAACCGCGCACTGATTGGCTCGAATTTCTTCTTTGCAAGTACAATGCCCTCACCTTCATCCATCGGAAACTCGCCGATTGGTATTGTGGATGTGAGCGCCCGCCAGAAGCAATTTTCGGCAAAGGGATCAAAGCCGTTCCAGATATCGACTCCTGGCATTGGTCCAAAAAACTGACTCGAAAGTCCTGAGCGTTTGTACAGTGCATGGAAGAGAGCGGTTGCATCTGAATAGCCAACGAGTATCTTTGGATGGGCTCGAACGAGATCGTAATCGATCTCGGGCAGCAACCTGATCGAACCGTATCCACCGCGAATGAAGAAGATCGCTCGTATTTTCGGGTCGCGAAAAGCGGAGTGCAGATCATCCAGGCGCTGACGATCCGTACCGGCAAGATATCCACGCCGTTCGAAAATGTGCTTACCAAGTGTAACGCGATAGCCCAGGGATTCAAAATACTGGACGGCTTTTGTTACACGCTCTTCCGCGATCGGCGCGCTGGCCGGCGCAATAAGGGACAACACATCGCCTGGCCGTAGCGCTTTTGCTTTCATCGAAAATCTAAATAAAAACTAGTGGCAGGTACGCAGATCTTTCTGGATGCATATTTTCGAACGCCTCCCAACTGGGAGCTGGATCTCGCTTCCATCGTCACCTCCAATGGCAAAATTACATACGTAGGCGATCGAAGGGGCGCGCTAGAGCATAATAGTAGTGTGGACGATGTCTTCGATATTAATCGTAGCGCTGTGTTCTATCCGGGATTTGTCGATGCCCACGCCCATATCTACGGTACAGGAGAGCGCCACCTACGCCCTCGTCTTGAAGGACTAACTTCCGTGGGAGCCATCCAGAAGCAACTTCACACGCTGATCCAGCGCTCCTCCGATGATCAGTGGATTATCGCTCGTGGATGGGATCAACAGTTGTGGACTGAATCAAGAATGCCAGAGGCTAGCGATCTGGAAGTGTTTGGCAACACTCACCCGATTGCTCTCACCAGAATTGATGGTCACGCGCTTTGGTGCAATGCTCGGGCTATTGTACTTGCTGGGATAACTCGGGATACGCCCGATCCACCTGGCGGGAGCATCGGTCGGAACGAGTTCGGCGATCCTTCCGGAATGTTGCTCGACGAGGCCATGAAATTGGTTGAGCAACTCTTGCCCGGAGAAAGCGAAGAGGAGACCGAGCGTATCTTGCGTGCCGGTCTTAATGTCTTCGCAGAACACGGCCACGCCACCGTGCACGATATGGGAGTTTCCGCTGAAGTTTGGGATACGCTTCAAGCGCTCTATAAGAAGGAAGGCGATGATCTGCCCCAAGCCTGGGTCTTCCTTGACATGAACAAGCATACCGGGCGCGCACGATTCATCGAACTTGTGCATGCAGGCAGGATGCCGCACACGTCACATCCCAATTTACATTTTGCCGGAATAAAGATCTATCTCGATGGTGCTCTGGGCTCGCGAGGGGCGCAGTTATTCGAACAGTATTCAGACGATCCGGGCAATCATGGGTTGCAGCTTAGCGAAGATCATGAGGTCGTGGAGCTCATGAAGCATGCTGCGACGTTTGGTCTGCAGATCGCCGTACATGCGATCGGGGACGCCGCAAATGCGCGAGCTCTCCACCTCTTCGAGCTGAGCGGTGCAGGACACAAAGGCGCCACACTTCGCATCGAACACGCGCAGATCGTACGTCATTCTGATCTGAAGCGATTCGAGCATCTGGGAGTCCATACTGTAGTACAACCTGCGTTCTTTGAAAGCGATCGTGCCTGGGCTCCTGATCGTCTCGGTACCGATAGAATATCTGATGCATATCGCTGGGCATCGTTCGTTCGGCATAGTGTGAATCTGGTCGGCAGTTCCGATTCTCCGATCGAATTGCCGGACGCGCTTCACGGTATGGAACTTCTTGTCCGAAGGTGCGGTGTGCACGACACTGAGCAGCTTTCCGTCACCGATGCGATGAATGCATACATGGTGAATGCGCACCGTATCACGCGGGAAGAATCGTCAAAAGGATTGATCGCAGAGGGGATGATTGCCGATCTGACATGCGTGCGCGAGCGGTCTGCTGCGGCAGTGGCAAAAGTTGTCGGAACGATGGTGTCAGGAAGATGGATATATTGCGCGGACGAACTGCGAGCGATGCACGTAGACCCGCAGGCCGATCCTCGGAAAACCGCAGTAAATTTGTCGTAATGCCCAAACGGACAGATCTTAAGAGCATCCTGATCATTGGTTCAGGACCGATCATTATCGGCCAGGCCTGTGAATTCGACTATTCCGGTACCCAAGCCTGCAAAGTCCTCAAGGAAGAAGGTTACCGTGTTATACTTGTCAACTCCAATCCGGCGACAATCATGACCGACCCGGAGTTCGCCGACGCAACCTACGTCGAGCCGCTGACTCCGCAATATATAGAAGCCATCATTGCAAAGGAGCGTCCCGATGCTATTCTCCCAACAATGGGAGGTCAAACGGCGCTCAATATCGCCATGGCGCTCGATCAACTTGGAATCCTCAAAAAGTACAATGTTGAACTGATCGGGGCAAAACCCGACGCCATCAGGCGCGCGGAAGACCGCGAAGAATTTCTTGCTACAATGAGCTCGATCGGACTTGACATGCCTCGTGGAGGTTTTGTCAACTCGTTTGAAGAGGCCATGGACCTGATCGATATGGTCGGTTTTCCGGCGATCATTCGCCCAAGTTTTACAATGGGAGGTTCTGGTGGTGGCATTGCGTGGAATCAGGAGGAATTTCGCGAGATTGTCCAGCATGGTCTCGACGCCTCACCAGTCCATCGTGTGCTCGTTGAAGAATCAGTGATCGGCTGGAAGGAATTCGAGCTCGAGGTGATGCGCGATTTGGCAGACAATGTCGTGATCATTTGTTCGATCGAAAATTTTGATCCGATGGGCGTCCACACGGGTGATTCGATCACTTGTGCGCCAGCTCAGACGCTCAGCGACAAGGAATATCAGAAAATGCGCGACGCGGCGATTCGCGTTATTCGTGCGATCGGAGTTGAGACGGGCGGATCGAATATCCAGTTTGCGCTCAATCCGAAAGATGGCCGTATGTTGGTGATCGAGATGAATCCGCGTGTTTCTCGTTCGAGTGCGCTCGCAAGCAAAGCCACAGGCTTTCCGATCGCAAAAATCGCAGCAAAGCTTGCAGTCGGCTACACACTGGATGAGATTCCGAACGATATCACGAAGATGACGCCCTCGTGTTTCGAGCCCGTCATTGATTATTGCGTCGTCAAGATTCCACGCTGGGATTTCGAAAAATTCAAAGGACTTGAAGCCAATTCGTCGTTGCTCGGTGTGCAGATGAAATCTGTCGGAGAAGCAATGGCATTCGGCCGAACGTTCAAAGAGGCGCTGCAAAAAGCATTGCGGTCATTGGAGCAAGGTCGATATGGACTTGGCTCCGATGGCAAAGACGAGTTTGAGATCGACGAGATGGATGCCGCAGAACGTGCGCACACGCTCCAGATCATTCGCGAACGTCTCGCGGTGCGCCGTAGCGATATGATCTTCTCGATACGGTACGCAATGAAACTCGGCATGACCGCCGAGGCGATCTACGATGTGACGAAGATCGACCCGTGGTTCCTGAATCAGATCGAACAGATCATTCGAAGGGAAGATGAGTTGCGCCGGGCGGCGAACAAGTTGACTGTTCGCGAGAAAAGATTTGCGGAAGTAGAGGCGTAAGTGCGTTTGAATTTAATTATCGTTGGATGTTCATAGATAAGGAGCTGCTGTACAAGTCTAAACGCGACGGATTTTCCGATCGGCAGATCGCGGAGATTTTTTCGGTGACCGAGCAAGATGTTCGTGATGCCCGAAAAGAGTATGGGCTTGTTCCCGTGTTCAAAACGGTCGACACATGCGCAGCCGAGTTCTCGGCGGAGACTCCCTATCATTATTCGACGTACGAGGAAGAGAACGAGTCAGTCCGATCGAACAAGAAAAAGATCGTGATCCTCGGCGGTGGTCCGAATCGGATCGGACAGGGAATCGAATTTGATTATTGCTGCGTACATGCCGCACTCGCTCTTGAAGAGGCAGGATTTGAGACGATCATGATCAACTGTAATCCCGAGACTGTCTCGACGGATTACGACACATGTGATAAACTCTATTTCGAACCGCTCACCTTCGAGGATGTCATGAACATCCTGGACTTTGAGAAGCCGGATGGCGTGATCGTGACATTCGGCGGACAAACTCCGCTAAAGCTTGCCAAACAATTGGAGGCAGCAGGCGTGCCGATCCTTGGCACATCCCCCGATATGATCGATGTCGCGGAAGACCGCAAGCGATTCGGAGAATTGATCGATCGTATCGGCATTAAGTGCCCAGCTTATGGGACGGCAACGAGTGTTGATGAGGCAGTCGCAATCGCCGATCGTATAGGCTATCCGGTTCTTGTGCGACCTTCCTATGTGTTAGGTGGACGTGCGATGGAGATCTGCTACCGGCCGGAGGTCGTCGCGGAGTATATGCAGAACGCGAAAGGGGTAAGCCATGAGCGTCCAGTGCTTATCGATCGATTCCTGGAAGATGCCTATGAGTTCGATGTCGATGCGATTCGTGACTCGACGGGACAAGTCATCATCGGCGGAATCATGCAGCACATCGAAGAAGCTGGAATCCATTCCGGTGATTCATCGAGCGTTATTCCGCCATATTATATCTCGGACGATAATTACAACCAGATCGTTACGTACACGCGTGCGCTCGCCGAAGCTCTCGAAGTTGTCGGCTTGATCAACGTGCAGTACGCGCTGAAGGACAATGTCGTCTATGTGCTTGAAGTGAATCCTCGTGCAAGCCGCACCGTGCCATTCGTTTCCAAAGCGACGGGTCAGCAACTCGCTAAGCTTGCCGCGCGCGTGATGGCAGGTGCAACACTGAAAGAACTTGGAGCCAAAGATTTTCAAAAGACATCGCCATACGTCGCGATCAAAGAGTCCGTGTTTCCCTTCGATAAATTTCCGCGCGTCAGAATGTTTCTCGGACCAGAGATGCGTTCGACGGGCGAAGTGATGGGTGTCGGAAAGGATTTCGGAGAGGCTATCTTGAAATCACATGTGGGTGCAAACATGAAACTGCCAACGACAGGTACGCTCTTCGTATCGCTTCGCGATCAGGACAAGCGCCCTCGTACCGCCCACGTGATCCGAGCATTTCACGAATTGGGTTTCAAGATCCTTGCAACGGAAGGTACTCATAAATATTTGGCGGATGAGGAGATTCCCTCCGTTCCCGTTCTCAAAGTAAGCGAGGGCCGGCCGAATATCGTTGATGCGATCAAGAACATGGAAGTCCAGCTTGTGATCAATACACCAAGCGGTGAGGTCTCGCGTATTGCGGAATACCAGATCGGCTGGGCGGCGCTTGAGCAACGCGTCCCGTTTATTACGACGCTCTCTGCTGCTGCAAGTGTCGTTTCGGCGATCAGTTCGCTGCGCAAACAAGAGTACAGTGTTCGCAGCCTTCAGGAGCTTCATGCTGAACTGACGCATGCGTAAAAGCATGCAACGCTGATTAATAGCGTGGAGGAACCAGTAGCGCACGACGTTCCGATCGGCCATCGTGCCGTACGTGGTGCTATCTCGCTTACGATTGCCAGTTATCTCTCGATCCTCCTCGGCGCTGCGGCTCGCAAATGGCTGGCGATCCTCCTGGCACCTGCGATCTTTGGTATCATTCAGGCTGCCCTCTCCTTCGTAGATCTTGTCTTTAGCTTTTCCGCATTCTCTTTTTCAAGCGCAATCATCAATGTTCGAAAAAACCTTATTAAGGAGCCTCTCGAATATCTGAACGAGAATATTTTCATTCTGACGGTTGCCCTGAATGCGATCCTGGCTGTTACCGCCATGGGAATCGGGGTCTTCTTTGCACAGGAGCTTGGAGGTTATATCGTCCTGGCGCTCATTGGTATCTACACTGCGCAGCGAGTGATCAGCGCGTTCGATACCTTCTACACGCAGATGCTCGAGCGCGAACTTGACTACAAGCGCGTTTCAAAAGTATCGCTTGCTACGAATATCACTCTCCACACTGCTTCTGTTCTCATTGCGCTTGCAGGTTATGGCGTTTGGTCAATCCCTGTCGCAACGCTCCTCTCCTCGATACTCTCATTCTTTTTCGATCGGCACTATGCACGGCTCGCAGGCGTGCATCACTTGAAGCCAATGGCGTGGAAGTATTACCGTCCGGCCACGGCAAAGTGGCTTATGCGCTTTGGGACGAATGTGTTCTTCAATCGTTTGTTTGAATCGTGGTTGTTCCGCGTTGATAATATGCTCGTGCTCGCATTTCTTGGAACAGCAATGCTTGGTATCTATTCGCAGGCGTTCGCGATCGCTCAGATGCCTGCAATGGCTCTTGCTCCGATCGTTGCTCGCGTTTCCATCGCCACGTACGCAAGCATCCAGCATGATCGAGCAAAACTTGAAGAAGCCTTCCGCATCACAAATTTCTTTCTAATTCGGCTTCTCATACCTCCGGCAATTCTTGTTTTATGTACGAGCGGCGACATTGTTCGGCTCTTTCTCTCAACTTCGTTTAGCGCTGGAGCTGCACCACTCGCGGCCTTGGCGGGATTTGTGCTAACTGTGCCGCTCTTCGAAAACGCCAAGATGCTTCTCGGTGCAAAGTTGAAGCTCAAGGAGATCTCACTTGTTAGAGGATGCCAACTTGCAGCACTTATCCTGGCGATTCTGCTCGTTGGGCGAAATAACGTCACTCACGTAGCGTTGATCGTTTCCGGCGTCAGCGTTGCGGGGCTGCTGTTCATCCTCTATCTTACCAGTAAGGAAGTGTCACTTTCTGCCACGCGCGTGTTTCTCTATCCATTGATTATTGGTATCGGTGTTGGGCTCGGCTTCTATTTCGTAGTAACGCCATGGTTTCAAACCGTGATTCCTGCAGGCGAGAGTATCGGCTTAGCGATCATTCGCATTGTGTCGTTTGGATTTTTCATTCCTCTCTGCACAGTTGGACTTGAATATCTCGTCCAGCCTGCACCGATACTGGAGAATCTCGCAGCCGTTCGAAGAAGATTTAAGAAGCAATGAAGCTCTCTGAATTTGATTATGAACTGCCGCAGGATAGGATAGCGCGGTATCCTGCCGAGCGGCGCGAGCTGTCGAGATTGCTTGTGCTTGATCGGAGCCAGCGTTCATTGGAAGACCGAACCTTCATGCAACTTCCTGAATATCTCAAAGCAGGCGATTTGCTCGTGCTGAACAAGACTCGAGTGATTCCTGCGAGACTAATCGGAAAGCGTGAGAAGACCGGAGCAAACATCGAAATATTCTTGCTCCGAGAGCTAGCGCGCGATGTCGGAGGCGTCACCTGGCAGGTACTTGCGAAACCAGCAAAAAAAGTTGTTGTTGGTGAGACGTATGAATTTTCCGGACTACGTTGTATTGTTGAGTCATCGACAGAGGAGGGCGTTCGGACCGTTCGTTTCGCAATGGCACCAGAGGAGTTCGAGCAAGAACTTGCGCGTGTAGGACATGTGCCGCTGCCACCATATATTGATCGCGAAGACGAAGCAATCGACCATGAGCGTTACCAGACAGTATTCGCTGAAGTGCCTGGAGCTGTGGCCGCGCCGACTGCAGGACTGCACTTCACGCCAGAGATGCTGAATAGCTTGCGTGAATCCGGTGTTGAGATCGCGACTGTACTCCTTCATACAGGCCTGGGCACGTTCCGACCTGTTGAAGTTGAGAATATCGAAGAGCATAAGATGCACGAAGAGTACTATGAGATCACAGAAGAAACTCGGGCTGCGATCGTCCGCGCAAAAGAGAGTAATAGACGCGTGATCGCGGTTGGGACCACTTCTGTTCGGACACTTGAGAGTGCAGCCAAGGACGGGAAACTGCGTGCTGGTTCTGGGTGGAGCGACTTATTCATCTACCCGCCGTATGAGTTTAAGATCGTTGATGCACTTATTACCAACTTTCACATGCCGCGATCAACTTTGCTAATGATGATCAGTGCACTGGCTGGTCGTGAGTTTGTCCTTGAAGCGTATGAGCATGCGGTGCAAGCCGGTTACCGATTTTTTTCGTATGGCGATGCCATGATCATTCTATGAGCACAAGAGAAGATACTCCGAGAGTGGGAGTCGTGATCGCGGCGGCAGGTTCGAGTACACGATACGGCGGAGCCGCGTTCAAGCAATTAGAAGATCTCAATGGATCGCCACTCTATCTTCATTCAGTGAAGGCAGCCTTGAACACTCCAGGTATAACGCATGTCGTTATTGTTGTACCGATCGGTCATGCTGCCGCATTTGAGGAAGCGAAAAGGTTGCAAGGGGGGCATTCCAGAATCACAATCGTTCAAGGTGGCGCATTGCGTCGTGATTCGGTTTATCTGGGTCTTCTCAAACTTCGTGATCTAGGTATGGATTATGCGCTGGTGCATGATGCAGCGAGAGCCTTCGTGACCGAAGAGATCATCATTGACGTCATGGAGGCAACCATTGAATTTGGGGCCGCGATCGCCGCGATTCCAGTCGTCGACACGTTGAAGATTGTGAGCGATGGCGTCATCGACGCCACTATCCCGCGAGAGAGTCTCTGGCGTGCGCAGACCCCGCAGGGAGCAAGTCTTGAAGTTCTACTGGAAGCCTACCATGCTGCAATAACGCAGGATTTCAATGCAACGGACGAAGCATCGGTGCTGGAGCACGCTGGAGTGGCTGTTCATGTGGTGCTTGGTGACGAGTCAAATTTCAAGGTCACCTACCCGGAAGACCTGGAACGAGCAAGAGGCGGGATGTTTGAAAATGGATGAGCTTTCCAAATTCGCTTTTCTTGCGAACAACCTTGCGGTTCTTGTGGTTATCATTAAGCTATCAATCATGCCAGCCGCCAGCCGTCACTAGGCGGTTTGAGAGGGTCGTGCAATTCATGCGACATTTAACGCGATGCTAAGTTTGGTTTTCGTTATTCTTATATCCTATCTAATCGGTTCGATCCCATTCGGGATCATCGTCAGCAAGCTCTTCGCCGGATTCGACATCCGCACCAAAGGCTCCGGCAACATGGGCTCGACAAACGCGTTCCGTGTGCTCGGATGGAAACTAGGTCTGCTTGTGCAAGTGCTTGATGTGTTCAAGGGCGTTGCCGCAGTTCTTGTTGCTACGTACATGTTCAATGGTCTTCCATTCCATAATGCCACGCCGTTCGAAGATCTCACGGTCTTTCGTGTGATCGCTGGCGTTGCAGCAGTTATTGGGCACGTCTACACATGTTTCGCTGGATTCAAAGGCGGCAAAGGGATCAGCACAGCTGCTGGAATGCTCGTAGCTATCGCGCCAGTCGAAGTTGCTGTTGCATTCGGTCTGTTTGTGGTACTCGTTGTGCTCAGCGGCTATATTTCACTTGGTTCGATCGGTGCGGCCATTGCATTCCCATTTACGATGTTTCTCCGTCAGAATGCATTCGGCGTCAACATCACGGGCTATCATACGATGATCTTTTTCGCGATCGGGTTATCGCTCTTCCTGATCTATACACACCGCTCCAATATCTCGCGCCTCGCAAATGGCGCTGAGAACCGCTTCGATAAACTCAGGATCTTCCGCTAACCTCTTTTCGCCGCTCGTTCGCCTATGCGTATCGCGGTTATTGGTGCTGGCGGCTGGGGTACTACACTTGCACAAGTTTACGCTGAGCGCGGACACACAGTGACGCTCTGGGCGCGCTCTCAGGTTCGCGCACAGGAGATTAGTGAGCTGCGCGAGAACCCGACATATCTTCCCGGCATTGCGCTTCATCCCGCGATCGAGATCACGCACTCAAGCGATCTGCTCGATCAAAAAGAACTCTACGTTTTCGCACTACCGGCTCAGGCAACACGCGCCGTAGCATCACAGCTTTCCGGCGGACTCTCACATCAGGCCGTGTTCGTCAGTGCCAGCAAAGGCATCGAGCGTGGTTCACTTTCAAGAGTTACAGAAGTGCTGTCCTCAGCTCTTAACGTCGGCAAGGATCGCGTACTTTCACTTTCTGGTCCAAGTCACGCAGAAGAAGTTGCCAGGAAAATTCCGACCGCTGTGGTGATTGCCGGCGAGGATCATGCGCTGACACGGGAAGTCCAGGAGGCCACATCTCTACCGACCTTCAGAGTGTATTCAAGTTCGGATGTCATCGGCGTCGAATTGGCAGGAGCGCTAAAGAATGTGATAGCTATCTGTGCTGGGATTATCGATGGCGTTGGCTATGGCGATAATACAAAAGCGGCACTGATCACTCGAGGTCTTGCCGAAATGCGCAGGTTAGGGATTGCACTCGGAGCAGACGAACACACATTCTCCGGATTAGCAGGCTTAGGTGATCTTGTTGTCACATGCGAAAGCCGCCACTCGCGTAATCGATTTGTCGGTCAGGAGATCGGTAAAGGCAGGCAGCTCTCCGAGATTACCTCCAGCATGAACATGATCGCCGAAGGCGTTGCGACGACTGAATCAGGTCGAGCGCTCGCCGAACAGCATCTTATCGAGATGCCCATCATCGAAGAGACTTACCGAGTTCTCTTCGAAGGCAAAGACCCACGAAGCGCAACCATGGACCTCATGACGCGCGACCCCAAGAACGAACGCTGGTAATCCCGATTGTACGTGGGGACGTAACTCCTGCTCTGCTTGTTTTCTGATCGTGCTACGAATGTACGGGGGTGCATTGGTTTCGACGGGGAGTCGTCGAGTGGCACGTTGCGCACCGAGTGAGGTTGACAGCGCTCGTGAGTTTGGCCAGCAATGGCCGAACTCTGACTCAAACAGTCAGCAAACATAACTGCGAACTCTTATAGTTACGCAATGGCTGCCTAAGCTCCTTTAACTTAATTGTTGAAGTTGTAGCTGCTTCACACCGGGAGGTGTGAGGGTGCCCATCTCATCAGACCTTTAGACATAGCGGGTCTGAAATCAGTAGTGTGAGCAATTATGCTGCCGATGTAATGAGGTGCCGAATCGCTATGTCTCTCATCGCGAAAGGGCTTTTCGTTCGCGGTCCGTAAACAGGAGAGGCAGCAGTTCCAGGCCGGTGGTCACTTGCTATGACCTGGCTCTGCTTAAACAATCAAGTGACTATGTGCGTAGTAGCGTCCAGTCGAGCTTTTCGGACAGGGGTTCGATTCCCCTCACCTCCACTATTTCTCTCACGAGATCCTGGTTCTTCACAGCCATGTGTTAATATGGTGATGGTAAGATCCAGGCAGTTATAACTTGAACATGCGACTTCCTGCCTACTTCATCGGTCATGGTAGTCCGATGAATGCGATTGAAGACAATCCGTATACGCGGAGGCTTGCGCTCATTCCAAGGGAGCTTCCTGAAACGCCGAAGGCGATCTTGATGATATCGGCGCACTGGTTGACTCGCGGCACATTCATCTCTGCTGCGGAGCATCCCGAGACGATTCACGATTTTGGAGGATTCTCCGACGAGCTTTTTGCTGTGCAGTATCCTGCGCCCGGTGCAGTTGAATTGGCGAAGAAGGTAATGGCCATCGCACCCGAGGTTCATGCTGATCCCAATTATGGTCTCGATCATGGTGCATGGGCGGTACTGAGGCATATGTTCCCAAACGCGGATGTACCCGTCACGCAATTGAGCATTGACTATTATCAGCCGCCGAAATATCATTTTGAGCTTGGACGAAAGCTCTCAACCTTGCGCGATGAGGGTGTGCTGATCATCGCCAGCGGGAATGTGGTACATAATCTGAGAATGTATTTCACGAGCCAAGGGAAGCAGTTGCCCTGGGCAGTTGAGTTTGACCGGTTTGTCAAAGAAAAGCTTCTTGCGAAAGATTTTGAAGCGATCCTTGAGTACAAGTCCTTTGGCGAAGCTGCTGCACTGTCTGTTCCATCCATCGATCACTTTGCTCCGATCTTCTACATCCTGGGCGCGACTCGAGATGATGGCAAGATCGAGATCATTTATGAAGAAGTTGACGGAGCGGTGAGCATGCTGAGCTTCCAAGCAGGCGAGGCGCTTAATCCCTCAAGCGGGTGAGCATTTGACCTCCTAAGAATTTCCGCCACTCTAGTGTGAGCTAACTCGCTCAAATCGTGTCCTGTACTAAGGATGAGGGAAATATTTTCAATATTCGTCTCACAGACGGTATCGGGCCCCTCTCTTGGCATATGATTCGTTACTGCCAATCTCTCTAATTTCTTTCACTCATGACGACTCGAAGAGAGTTTATCACGGGCTGTGGTAAAGTAATCACAGGAGTTGCCGTCTCGGGACTTCTCCTGCCTGTACTCCAGGGTTGCGTGCCGACGTCGCTTCCGCTTACGCCTTTGCCGCCATCTCCTCCGGTAGGGCCGGATGGTAGAGTGATTGTCGATATCTCGGATCTCAATTCAGGCAATCCGATCAAAGTGGTGCCCGGCCTCTATGGCAGCGATGGTTTACCAATCCTGATCACAAGAATTTCTGACACAGATTTCCGGGCGCTTTCGAGTTACTGCCCGCATGCCGGATGTCAGGTGGAGAATTCACTGCAAGGCACCTCGATCCCGTGCCTTTGCCACAATTCTCTTTTTGCGCTTGATGGCAATGTCGTGCAAGGTCCGGCAGTAACATCACTCAAAAAGTACGATGCGACGTTCGAGGCATCATCTCACACGCTGCATATTAAAGTTGCTTAATGAGATATTTACGAACGAAGACGACTTCGAAATCAGTGTGCTGGATCGGATCGATTTTCGTGATCGCAGCAGCCTCGTGCGTATTGGTTGATACATGCCGTGCAATTCCTCGGTTCTCACTCATGACCGGCACTCGATGCTCTGTGTGTCACTTCAATCCACAGGGAAGCGGTTTGCGAACGGAGCTCGGCTGGTCCGCTATGAACGAGACGGGTCTTTTCAAATGGCGAAATTCGGCTAATGATACTGTTGCTCCAACGAACGAATTGTTCAACGGTCTCTTCGTACCAGGGCTCGATGCAAGACTCCAGCTCGTAAGAGTTTCAAAGACCGGCCAGCGATTGCTCATTCCGATGCAGCTCTCGACGTCACTCGCCTTCGTGCCGAGCAAGCAGTTCGTGGCCTACACTAATATTAATCTGGCAAGTATCGAAGAACGCATTCGCGGTGGTTCGCTCTATCCGGGTGAAGCCGATTTTGACGCGCAGATCCAGTATCAGCCCGACATATCGCTGCCGTCGATCAGACTTGGTATGATCGAGCCGAGCATCGGGATTCGTCAGGATGATCATACAGTTTTCGTGCGGCGTGAGGCTGCCCTCAAAGACGTTTATCTTTTTCCGGCCTATTACAATGATGTTGGCGCGGAGATTACGTATGAAGGCTTAAAGTATCTGACGGTCAATGCCGGTATTTTCAATGCCCATAATTTATCGCAAGTCGATCCAACCATCGGGACGGTCACCTCGAATTTTGATTTTAAGAAACCAACTGTCTCGGGACGAGTGATGCTTTGGCCGCAACTGCTGGAGCAGCAAATCAACGGGGAGGCCGGGGCTTCGATCATGGTCAATGGTGCATTCCAGATGATCAATGTGTTCGCTGGCTTCGGGCTATCAGATAAAGCAACGATCGCTGTGGAAGCTCTGCATGCGACGAATGCCGTTGATCGTATTGTAAGAAATTTTACTGTGATGGGCAGCTTGCGTCTCGCCGATTGGCTGGCTGCGGATTGGCGATATGATTGGGGGCAAACGGAAATGTTTCCTGGAAAAGCGCTGGCCTATGCCGAAGCGTTCACATTTGGATTTGAGTTCTTCGTCTTCCCCTACATCGAACTCAGGCCCGAATACCGATTGATGCAGACCAATCCATTTTACGGGCAGACTGTCTCCTCAGGACAATACACAGGTCAGATCCATGTATTCTACTAATTCAAAGACTCGTTTCAGAAGAGCTTTAACCTGGCGAATGCTCATCACGATGGGCTTCGTTCTGTTCGTCCTACGCGAAGCGGGATGTGACTATAACATCACGACAAATCCAGACAAGAGTCTTGTGGTCGTCAGCGTTTCTCCACAGGCAGTCACACTCACTCCGAGTGGGGAGATCACTCTTACAGCAGCAGTTACACATTTTCAACATGACAGCACACTCACGTGGTCCCTATCGGATCCAAACATCGGACAACTGTCGTCGAACGGCGGAACGGCAGTCTACAAAGCGCCCGCATCAGTGCCTGGGACGGCGATGAGCGTTTCGGTGCTAGTGCAGTCTGTTGAAGATCCAACGAAAACAGCTCAAGCAGTTATCACAATCGTCAATCCCGATACGAGTGGCACTACTGGTGTAAAAGTGCTCTTGAGCCCGCTCGCCATTACACTCAGCCCAGGAAAGTCGCAGCAATTTCATGCGACGGTTCTCGGCTTAACTACAACTACGGTTACGTGGCAGCTTGTGAGTGGATTTGGGACGATCACTGCTGACGGTACTTATTCCGCTCCAGGGTCACCAGCTTCACTACCAACCTTTGGCATTATTCGAGCGAGTTCAACGGCCGATCCCACCAGATATGCTGATGCTACGATCACAATCATGAATTCTGCCGACTCGCTCGTCTGTTTCGAACGCGACATTCTTCCAGTTCTGACAGGAAGTTGCGGAATGAGCGGCTGTCATACGCCAGGAGCTGGTCCGGGAGATCTTACATCCTATGACGGAATACTAAGTCGCGTGGTGTCAGGCAGCGCTCGGTCAAGTCGGCTATATCTTGCGATCACCAATTTCGACATCGCACGGAGGATGCCTCCGCCACCGCGTTCGATACTTTCACCAGTACAGATCATTGCGATTGGTCGCTGGATTGATCAGGGAGCACTGAAGACTTCATGCTCGGCTGGATCGCAATGCGATACCACCTCGGTTCATTATTCGGACTTTGTTCGCACTACGATGGCTACCTACTGCATAGGGTGTCATACTGGCGCAACGGCAGGCGGAGGAATTGACCTCTCAAGTTACGGCGGGTTGGCAAAAGTGACTGCGAATGGAAGACTTATGGGTTCGATCACGTTCAGTCAAGGGTTTTCTGCCATGCCCAAACTGGGACCTCGGCTCGATGATTGTACCATAGCTAAGATCCAGGCTTGGGTGAATAGAGGATACCCCAATGACTGATCGTTTATGACAATCGGTTCATTGGCCTGGAAAATTTATTGTTATAGCCTCGTTTTACGATAGCTCTTATGAAAAAATATTTCCTAATCATCGCTCTCGTGTTGTTGTCTAGCGTCGGCATCAGTCGAGCCCAGCTTTCTGTAAGCTCAGGCCCGAAAGTGGCTACGATCAATGACAAGATCAATCAAAATCAATTCGTGTGGTTAAGCAAAGCGCCGTTGGAGAATATCCAGGGCACGTCGGAGGGAGTAAAGGGAACTATCACTATTGATCCCAAAGACCTTTCCAAACTCACTGGCACGATCAGCACTGATGTTGCATCCATGAAGACTGGTAACGGTCCACGTGATAGTCATCTTGTTGGCCCACAGTGGCTGGACGCAAACAAGTATCCGCAGATCACATTCAAAATCGCTTCGGTCACAAATGTGAAAGTTGAAGGAAATGCGGCGACAGGATATGCGACCGGGACGTTCACAATGCACGGCGTGAGCAAATCTCTCCTTATTCCATTCAGCCTGCGCTATGTACCTGAAAGCGAGAAGACGCGGCTGCGCGCACCAGGCGATCTTGTAATGTTCGCGGCCGACTTTGACATCGCGCTTAAGGACTTCAACGTCGCTGGTACCGACGGCGTAGTAGGAAGCAAAGTGGGGGAGACGATCCATATCAAAGCACAACTGTTTGCTAATACTGCTTCATGAGCTAATGAGAAATAGGGGAGTCGCATTGATCTTATTCGGAACGGCAGCGGGACTCTTAGTGTGGTGGCTTGTGGCCGGCGCGCATGTTTTTACGATGACGTCACGACTCGTCCAGGTCAAGGACGAGCTCTTTGGAACAACCGTAGATCATTGGGAAAAAGCATTTATTCCGGGACTGGAAGTTGTCGGACCCACGATGCTCATCCTCATCAGTGTAGGTGTATGGCTTCTATACAGAGATCGAAAAAGAAAGACCGTTTCAACTATTCAAGCTTGAGCAAAACAGAAGGGGATGCCTGATGGCATCCCCTTCTGTTTTTGAGCACTTCTACAATCCATCATAACTGCATGGCCTTTGCAATTAGCGGCCAAGGAGCGCAGCCGAAGCTTAGGAGGTCGTCATGGAAATTCAAGAGATCGAAATCCCCGCGTTTGCGAGCACGCTCTCTGATATCGCGCACCTGAAACTTTCCAAGCGTATACAATAAATATCCAGGATCGAAGACACCACGCTCAGCCTCTTTGCGCGCTGCCACCGGCCGCATCATCGCCTTTTCTTCGAACAGCTTTTGTGATTCAGAAAGCGTCATGGTGCCGCGATGCAGCTCGATCGACGAAACATACCGGCAAAGCCTGACAAGCGCTTCGTGCAGGAAGGCCATTTCGATGCGTGCATCTCCGGCGCCCCAGCCTTCTTCCAGCATCATCTCTTCCGTATAGTGCGCCCAGCCTTCGATGAAGGCATAGGACCAAAATACCTTACCCACTTTCGAGCGCGCTCGCTGCAGATGCAAAAAGTGGACGTAATGGCCGGGATAGGCTTCGTGGATCGAAATGATCTCCATGACGGCCCGATTGAAACCCTTAAGAAAGTCTTTCTTCTTCGCTTCGTCCCACGCTGCTTCAGGTGGCGTAACGTAATAGAATGCTTCCGTTGCCACTTGTTCAAAGGCGCCGGGACTATCCATCGCTGCGAACGCCCAGCGCATATGCTCAGGTGTTGGCTCAACTTTGCAACGAACTTGAGAGGGGACCGAGATGATCGACTTGTCGATCAGGAACTGTCGGATGCGTTCGAGCATGGAATCTGTCTCCCGAAAGAGATTGCGTTCGGAGAAGTGCTCGCTCTCGACATACATGCGGAAGCACGCTTCGGCGCCGAGACTTCCATCGATAGAGTGGGCAGCCATGACAAACCGATCCGTGAGTTTCGAGATCTCTTCTCTGCCTCGCGCAAGGAGCGTGTCCAGGGAATCAGTGACAAGCTCGGACTTTTCCAAAAACGCCTGCATCCTGTCAGCGCCCAGTCGGAAATAATCATATCGCGAGTCGGGGAGAACAACTGTTTTCAGAGCGTTGATAAAGCTCATGAGCGCCATCTTCGCCTCGTCAAGCGCCTCGAGAGCCCGAGTGTAGATCGGTTTTCCAACCAGAGGCTTGAGTGATTCGGTTGGAAGCGTATCAAAGGCCGAAAGTCGTCCTTCAAAGACTGTGATGGAAGTCTCCAGAATTGTTCTGTCAAGAGAATTGCTCAGGTTTTGACGCGCGACTGCGAGTGCTCGCGGAATTGCACGAAGTCGCTTGATTGCCGCAGTCGTGCGATCTTCGAGCGGTGCATAATCACGATGAAAGAGATGGCGGAGTTCGAGCGTCACATCATAGTACATGGGATTCCAGTCAAACTCCCTCAGTTCACGCATGCGAAAGAGTTCTTCATTGAGCTTCCAGCGCAGCGCCTTGCGCTCGAAATCCTCAATGTTATCAACACTCTCTTTTCCAAAGGTGCGCTCGAGGGTGTCGAGTGCTTCGCTTAACTCATCGACATAAATCTTTCGAGCTGTTGCACTGAAGTCTTCCATGAGTCCATCGTACTGATGGAGCCCGAGGTTCGATCCGAATGAAGGATAAAATTCGAGATACAGCTCGAGGACTGCATCCCGAAATTCGGTGAACGTTTGAAAGCGCTTATTGCGGAAAGTCATTGAGTGACAATGGTGAAATAATTAGCGAAAGTCGATCTCGGAGCTATCGCCTGCATTAACGCGACGAAATCCACTCTTGATCATAGCATTGTTGCCAGCGATGGATCCTTCAAGTAACGCGGTCTCGATCACGCAGCCATCTCCAATGATGGAATCGCGAATAATGGAATCGCGTACAAACGCGCCCTCGCCGATCGTCGCATAGGGCCCGATGATCGAATTCTCGATTTCGGCGCTTGCCGCAATTGAGACCGGGGGGATGGTAATGACACCGGCGATCCTCCGGTCGTTCGAGCGCTTCATGAGAAGATGGCGGTTGGTACTAAGCATGGTTTCGGGTTTACCGCAATCATACCACGCATCGACCGCAAACGTTGAAAAGCGTTCGCCCAGGTCGATCATTCGCTGCAAGGCGTCTGTCAGTTGATATTCGTTCTTCGTCCGAATGTTCTTCTCGACTAATTCATTGAGCGACTCAATAAGAAGTTTGGGATTACGAATGAAATAGACACCGACGACGGCGAGATTTGTTTTCGGATGCTCAGGCTTCTCTACCAACCGAGAAATATATTCCCCTTCCATCTCGACCACGCCGAACCGGCGAGGATCCTCGACTGTCTTGACACCGAGGGCGCTCGTCGGTGTTCGGAAGACACTTGTGAGATCCACGTCGAAAATGGTGTCTCCTAAGATGATGAACAGAGGCTCACCATCGACGGGGATCGAGTCGCGCGCCACCCAGATCGAATGCCCGAGTCCGAGCAGTTCCTCTTGCGTAACAAAATTGGCTTTCAGGTGAGCGAACTGCGTGCGGACATATTGCTCGACGAGATCGCCCATGTAGCCGACAACGATAGTCGCGCTTGTAATGCCATCTTCGATGAGTTTATCGAGGATGTGACCAAGAATGGGCTTGCCTGCAACGTTTAATAATACTTTGGGCAGCGTGTACGTATGAGGCCGAAGCCGAGTGCCGACGCCGGCAACTGGAATGATAGCGTGCATGAAATGTGGGAAAGTGTTCTCCTTAGACAAAAATACGGAGCACAGAGGCAGGAGCAAAGAATCCGACCTTTGTCTTCAAGCGGGTACGAGGGGTGAGACAAACTTTACGTTCGTGTGTTCTCAAATGAGTACTTATCCGATTCATCAGATGCGCAATGTCTCCATCATCATCCTGCTCGTTGCAGGCACTCTTGCTCTCTTCAGCGGTTGCAGCCAGACCAACACCGATTATACGCAACAGGATTTCGGCAATCTCGTCTGGAAGCCAGACGGTTCAGGAATGTATGGGTTGTTCGAAAAGCAGTTGATCACCGTTGCGACCGACGCCTACATCATCGGAGTCTTCGATCAGACGGGCGCATTGACCGGTACGGTCACGACCTCCGATAAGGCGATTAATCCAGATTTTTTTCTTGATCCCTCGGCGACACATGCTGTGGTACAGTTAGGCGCAAATCTGTATCGTGTGGACCTGCCTTCGGGGAATCAAACGCTGATCACTACCAAAGTGAGGTTGTTCGTCGCCTCGCCGGATCTTCATTATGCCATCGTGACACCTTCACCTGATGGGTTGCCGGTACGGACGATCAGCGTGCTCGATCTCTGGTCTGCTACTCCACGTGAGGTGAAAAAATGGGATGTTGCAGGAGTCAGCGATAACTCCGGTATTTGGATGAAGAACGGCACGTTTGGCCTGACGGTCAACAACGGGGCTTTGCAGGTAAATGTCTTTGATACGCTTGGGCGATTGGTAGACTCGGTGCTTAACGCCGAACAAGTCTTCCACAATGGCAATTATTTGGCAGCAACAGACGATTTCTATTTCCGAACCGGCGCCTCTGGTATCGATCGTTTCAATTTCACGACCCGCGCCCGCGATCATGTGTTCACAGGCGAAGCTGCAGATAATTTTGATGTTTCGGCCGACGGCAGGATTCTCGCGGTGAAGACCCCATCAGGCATTAGCGTTTTGAATACAAAAACGCTCGCAAAAAGTTTTGTGACCAATGATGCGATCTACTGGGGGGTCTTTCTGGCACCAGCCGGTGATAAACTTGCATATATCCACCAGCAATCGAGCACGATCCGGGATGTTCACGTGCTCAACTTTACATCACCCTAATCGCTTTTCAACAGATGCGACGATCGCTTTTTCTGGTTCTTCCGCTCATCACTCTGCTTGCTGCTCAATCAGCATCATCCCAGAATTTTTGGCAGAAGGCGAATGAGAGCGCGCATTTTACAAGCTTCTGGAACGGCAGATCGGAAGAAATATATGGCTTGAATAGCCGTCTGTATCAATCATTCGACCAGGGCAGTAACTGGATCCTCTTTGACAGTTTATCGGGCGAGCACAGCTTCGCGATCGATTCGAATGGCGTGATGTACGTCGGCACCGCTACAAAGCTTATGCGCTCTCTGGATACGGGTGTATCATGGACCGACCTCTCTTTCCGAGGCTGCACTTCACTGGAAATCCACGATGGTTCACTTTATGCGGCTGCCGATTCCGGACTTTATCGAACGAGCGACCAAGGGTTAAACTGGACGCATCTTTACACTAGCTCCGTTCCGATCACTCTTATTGCTTTCTCAAGCAACGGAGATATTTTCCTTCGCCAGGGTGGTTCGCTCATGCGCGCGCACAATGGCTCACCAACCTTCTCGGAAGTATACCGCACCAATTATACGATTACAGGGATCGCCTTTATTCCGCCAAGGGACATTTATCTTTCAATTGCAAAGGATGTAGGCGGAAACCTCGATCATTCAACGAACGGAGGCGATTCCTTTGATGCAGCGGGCCTCGGATTCGGATCAACCCCGATGAATGGCATCGTTGTTGGCGATTCGAATCGACTGTATGTATTGGGCGCGGTTCAGGATCAGCAGGACCAAACGAAGTTTACTGATGGATACGCGTTTGTTTGGAAAGACGCGATAACTCCGATCTCAGATATTTCAAGCGGGCTCCCACATACCGACGCCCGCGTTCTTGCGCTTGCACCTCACGGCAGATTAATTGCTTCAACCGATAGTGGCATCTACAGAAGCCAGAGATCGGTTGTCGAAGTACCTCAACTCTTAACGGCAGGAGCGGTGCTCTCTGTATATCCCAATCCATTCAGATCTTCCACAATGCTTCGCCTCGCATTGGATCGCCCGACACATACTCAGATCATCATCTATGATATGCTGGGTAGAGTAGTGGCGCGTCCTTTTGACGGACTCTTAACGTCGGGTGAGCATGAGATACCTGTAGGGGGATTTCAAACTTCCTCGGGCCATTATTTCTGCAGAGTCCGCACGACATCAAGTGAGGCAACCTTGATGATAAATCGGCTACAGTAGGGGAGTTGGGCACGAGGATGCATTTTGAAGCTCGCCCTCCCAAACATTCTTCAAGTTGAATCCTTTTTCTTAAGCCTGCGAATAGTCCCGAGACTTGCGTCTGGTGGCATTCCCGGCGCAGATCCCTTCGGCGTATCTATGCGCTGTGACAAATAGACTCCGGAATGACCGCTGAAGAGATATGCCAGGAAGATTGCTGCTGCGAAGTAAACAAGATATTCAGAGCCGAAGAGTTCGACAGAGAGAAGCGTCCCTGCGAGTGGCGTGTTCGTCGCTCCTGCAAACACGGCCACAAGTCCAAGTCCCGCGAACAGTTCAACGGGTGCGTGCAGCAGACCTGCGAGCACATTGCCGAGCGTCGCGCCAATAAAGAACATCGGTGTTACTTCGCCGCCTTTGAAACCACTGCCGAGCGTGATAACCGTAAACAGAAGTTTCCAGAGCCAACTGAGTGGTGCAGCACCACCTTGGGCAAAGGCAGATTCGATCGTGATGGCCTGAGGATTAGATGAACTAATGCCGAGACCAAGATAATCGCGAGTGCCTAATGCGTATGTAAGTCCAATAATAATGAGGCCGCCAACGACCGGTCGCAGCCAGAACTGTTTGATTGATTCCTTGAATAGCCGGTGCATTCCATGCGTGAGTTCCGAAAAGAGGATGCTCACGAGTCCGAAGATTACAGCCGCGATCGATACTTTCCCAAGCAAACTCCACTCGAATGTGAAATTTCCGAACGCAGTGTTCGAAAGATCTTTCAGGGCGCCCGAAGCCGTGATGATATGCCGCATCTGATGCGTGCCCCAAAGTCGGCAAGTGAGATCGCCAACGACGCTCGCGATGAGACATGGCAGTAAGCCATCATATTTTAGTGTCCCAATTGAAAGCACTTCAATAGCAAACACGGCACCTGCTAATGGAGTACCGAAGACTGCACCGAACCCTGCCGCGATTCCGGCCATGAGCATCAGGCGCATATCCTCAGGGCGCAATCGAAAGAGATGACCGAACAGGCTGGCAATGCTCCCGCCCATCTGAACTGCCGGGCCCTCGCGCCCGACCGAGCCACCGAAGAGCTGCGAAATGAGTGTGCCGATGAAGATTAGCGGTGCCATTCTCCGCGGCACTCCGGCGCCGGGTTTGTGGATCTCATCCACAATCAAATCACTGCCTTGCTCGACCGACGCTCCAAAATAGCGATAGAGGAGGGCAACCACAATCCCGCCGATCGGAAGGAAGAAGAGAAGAGAAGGGTGTTGTTCGCGTGTTTCTGTTGCAAGTGCCAGAAGCCAGAGAAAAAGTGCGATTGCCGAGCCGATGACCACTCCGACGGGAATGACAAGCGCGAGCCATTTCAGCACAAATCGCCAAAGCGAGATCTGCTCCCTGAATGAACCTGGAAGCGTGATTGATCGAACCTTACGGATGAAGGGTATTTTCATTCCGACAAAAATAGGTGCATAACCGAGAGCAGCGCAATTGCTTTTTCATGTTTTCTGTTTTCGACGCGTATGTTTGTCTGAGACTTTTCATCACATATTCGCACGCCAATGGAAATAAAGCACATACAACAGATCAATGCGGACGCAATGAACGTCTATGATGCAATTGCGACCCAGCGCGGAGTCGAAGGTTGGTGGTCAAAGAATTGTACAATCGCCACCCAGCCAGGCGAGGTTTCGGATATCAACTTCGAGCACAATGGCCAGAAATTCGTGATGAATTTTCGCGTTGATGCGCTCGATCCGAGTAAGCGCGTAGTCTGGAATTGCATCGGGAATTCAAATCCAGCGTGGATCGGCACGACTGTAACCTACGAGATCCAAAGCCGCGGTGCCGATTCCACACTCACATTCAAACACTCCGGTTTCAACGAACAGTATAACAACCAGATGGAGGGAGACCGCTGGGGACAGTTCATGAAATCATTGAAAGCATATTGCGAAACCGGAACAGGACAACCGGAGTGATGAAGCGCATAGCAGTATTGTAGGGTGCCAGCAAAAACAAAGAAGCAAACCGTCCCACTAGAAGGCGCTGCGAAATTGCTGGCAGCATTCGCTGATCCAACGCGACTCCGATTGCTCTCACTGATTCAGCAGAATGGAGAGATCTGTGTCTGCGATCTGATGGAGATTACCGACCTTCCTCAAACGAAAATCAGCAAGCACCTTGCAGTTCTGCGAAACGCAGATCTTGTCGGACACCGCCGCGAAGGCACATGGATGCATTACTCGATGATGCCACCGGCAACTGAATTGCATGCCTCGCTGCTGCGATCCCTCGCAGCGGCTCCTGAGAGTGTGCCTGAGCTTGCACAAGACCTTCGCAGATTGAAACTCACCGATTGTTGTTCGCCGACGAGCAAGCCTATTCAGATACGGCTATCAAAACGATATTAAGTCGGCTTACGAGTGTGTCAAGACGATGCAATTCTCAGCACAGAATTCCATCACCCTCTCTGCAATCTCGTCTCGCACCACGCGGGTTTGTGCAAGCCGTTCTTCGTGTGACCCCTGAAAGGTTGAAGGGTCAGAGAAGCTCCATTGGAGACGTTTGACGGGACCGGGAAAAATCGGGCAACGCTGCGCGCTTGCTTCGTCACACACAGTAATAACGTGGGAGAACAACGTGCCCGTCTTGAACAGATCAAAGACATCACGAGTCTGTTTGTCGCTAATGTCAATCCCGATTTCTTCAAGAACTTCAACCGCTAATGGGTTTAGCGGACCAGGTGTCAACCCGGCGCTTTGAACGTGAACAGCGTCCCCGCATTCCCGTCGCATAAGGGCTTCGGCAATTTGGCTGCGGGCACTGTTGTGGATGCAGACGAACAGGACTTTATTCATAATTCCGATTTGTGAAAGAAGTCGAATCAACTCCGAAAAAGACGACGAAAAGTGAAACGTTGGTACGTTATATGCGGTTCTCAGCATATAAGAATATGCGAAGATCCACATATAATACGTGCGACGAGTAATGGGGGATCATCATGACCAGCTTTAAGGCATTCCGCCCGCACATCTCGATCGATGTTCGCGACATCCAAGCATCCGTTGAGTTTTATACGTCTCTATTCGGACAAGCGCCGACCAAGCAGCGCCCGGGCTATGCGAAGTTCGCGCTTGAACAACCTGCACTGAACTTCAGCTTGAACGAGCGCGAGCATGGGGCGAGCGGTTCGTTAAGTCACCTTGGATTTGAGGTACTTTCGACCAATGAGGTCATTGCCGCGAAGGAAAGATTGGAGGCAAGCGGAGTAACAGTTCGTGAAGAGATGGAAACAACCTGTTGTTATGCGAAACAGGACAAGATCTGGGTGAGTGACCCTGATCATAACGCCTGGGAAATATTTGTGGTAACGGAAGCAGATACAGCAGTATCCTCCGATGAGGATGGCAGTGCGTGTTGTGTGCCTTCGCTCGTGCAGATCGGTGAGGCTTGCTGTTGATGGTAGTGAACGAACAATTGAGACAAAAGCGTATCCTCTTCGTCTGCATTCATAACAGTGCACGAAGTCAGATGGCCGAGGCATTCTTGAAGCGCGAATGTATGACGGATTGCATCATCGAAAGCGCAGGCTTGGAGGCTGGTGTGATGAATCCAATTGTGATTGAAGCGATGAAAGAGAAGGGAATCGACCTTTCGCAAAAATCATCGCAGAGCGTCGATCAAGTCATTGCCTCCGGAAAGCAATTCACTCATGTGATCACCGTCTGCGATGATGCCGCTGCTGAGCAGTGCCCGTTCATACCTGGAATGCTATCACGCGAGCATTGGAGCTTGCTAGATCCTTCGGGTTTTGTCGGGACCAAGGATGAGCGGCTAGAACGCACGCGAGAAGTGCGTGATGACATCGAAAAGCGAGTAATGAAATGGTGTGAAGTGAATTGCGTCACTGCTACGACTTGATCGAAGTCGTATCTTCGTGCTCGGAAATGCCATTTGCCCCATCTACTATGAAACGCTCGGTCCTAGTCATACTCTGTCTGTTCATTAGCTCGTCGGCATTCGGACAATTAACCGATAGCCCCTCCTGGCTAACGAAGACGCTTGAGAAGCTTCAGGAAATTCGCTCAGGAGAGATCAAGTACGTTATTGTTGAGAAGAGCCTCGCGTTTTCTCGTGAAAAGGGTGATACGTGCACTCTTGAGTTTTGCGGAACGAGGGATTCGTCTGGGATCGGACTCATTATCCAAAACAATCACATCACAATTACCTATGAAGACACTTCGATGGTGTGGGTAGATTGGAAGGAGAAAACGATCTTTCGTCAAACGGTGCCGCAATCGAAAATCCTTGACAGACTTGATTATTGGTTGTTTTGGTCTTATCTGAATAATGGGCATGCTCTTCGGAAGTATATGGACATGCCAGGAGCTCGCGTCAGTACGTCGGACACGCTGGTTCACGGAAAGGAGACACATTACGTGCTAGTGATACCTCCTGTTGAGGATCCTACTGACACCATGCATAGCGAACTCAAGATTCGGTATGCAATAAGCAATTCTAACTTCTTGATGGGTTATGATGTGTCTGGTCTTGACTTTCATACACCTAATTCAAATGGGAAGCATCTACTATCTTCAGCTTTCAATTTCATCTCGCTTCCAAAGATTCGCAGTGACATCGCAAGTGTGAGATCGAAGATGGCTGCGAGCGGGTTGAAGGAGGTCAAATATGCCACGAAAAACATTTTGGAGGATTCGATAATCGCGACGGGAAAAATCGCTCCTGATTTTGGAGGCAGAATCTTGCAAGGTGATTCGATCCAATTGTCCTCGATTCGTTCAAAATTCGTTCTGCTCGACTTTTGGTACGCCGCCTGCGGACCGTGCAGGTATTCGCTGCCATTTCTTCGTTCGCTGCAATCGAAGTTTGGCAGCGCCGGATTAACGATCGTCGGTGTCGATCCCATGGATGAGGAGCCCGCAATGGTCAGACGTGCGCGCGAATTTGAGCAACTTCATGGGCCGGAATTTATGGTCAGCCAGGACGTGGCCTATAAGCAATTCGGTGTTCAATCATATCCTACCTTCATCCTCCTCGACCAGAATCGCAAAGTCCTCTTTACAAAGCTCGGATATCAAAAAAAAGACGAAGCTGAATTTGAGGCTAAGATAGCTTCATTCCTGAATGCATCTAACTGAATCACCGAACGAGTGAAAAATCAACTCCTTAAACGTTCTGTAGCCGAAGCAATAGGAACATTCGCAATCGTCTTCTTTGGTTGTGGTGCGCTGATGGTTGGTGAGCGTTTTGCAGGAAGTATGAGCGGCGTTGCGGTACCGGTGATTTTTGGGCTTACCGTTGCAGCGATGATCTATACCTTTGGTCACGTTTCCGGAGCGCACTTCAATCCCGCGGTAACGCTTGCATTTGCGATCGCGCGGCATTTCCCCGGTAAAGAAGTTGCTGCATATTGGTTCGGACAATTCACCGGTGCTATCGTTGCAAGCACGCTGCTTTACTTTATTCTGCCACCAGGTACGCATTTTGGGGAGACTATCACGCATGTCCCGCTAGTCTCAGCATTTGTTTGGGAGGTGATGGTCACGTTCTTCCTCATGCTGGTTGTAATGGCCGTCGCGACTGATACTCGTGCCGTCGGCACGATGGCCGGCGCGGCAATCGGCATTACAGTAATGATCGGAGCATTCGTGGGCGGACCGCTCACCGGAGCATCTATGAACCCCGCACGATCGCTAGGTCCTGCGATCTTTGCACACACGCTCGGCACAATGGGGCTTTACTTCATCGGACCCATCATTGGAGCAGCGCTCGCTGCGATGCTGTATGCATGGATGAAGTCTGAAGCGTGAGAGGTGATATTCCTCTTAGAAATAGAATCTCGCAAATAACACCGTGTTCGTGCTCGTCGCGTTTTGCGTGAAGTCTTCCGTTGGTGTCGGATCAGATTTTATCACAGGCACGCCAAATCCATAATGGGTTAGCTGCAATTCAGCCCCAAGGCTGAAGTGGTGCGAAAAGAAATATTCCGCGCCCAATCCTGCACCTGCGTAATAGACTGCCCAGTTGCGATCGAAATCAGGGATGGAAGACTGACGTGAATGGGTCGTCTGGCGTTCGGATGAAAGAATTCCGGTGCGTCCGCCTATGTACATCATAAAAACGCTGTCAGGTTTCCAGGTATAGAAGACTCCGATACCAGTGCGTACAATTTGCCGGGCGGTGTGTTCAATCACACTTCCCGAAGAATCCTGCACAGTCTGGTCGGTGGAAAAGAAATAGAGCCCGATCTCCGGCTCTACTTTTATGTAAGGTCCGACCTGGATCGGGAAATAGAAATTCTCGAACCCAGCGGCCATGAACTTCGATTCGACATCGCCCGCAATCGCGAGCGGGCTCACGCCTACACCAATTCCAAATCGAACAGTTTCCTGCGCCCTTACTACTGAGGCTTGAAGGAACGTGACACTCAGAAAAAACAACACCGATGCAAGAATGAACAATGTGTTCCTTCTATTGAACGATAACTCAACTTGGTTGTCAGACATAAGTACTCAGAGATCAGAAGTTTACGTTACCTAATGATAAACGAAACGGGTAGAGCAAATAAAAGCGTGGTGAGCGATTCGACCAGATTTCCCATGTGGGAGAAGGCAGCTTCAAGAAGTTCAGCGTGTGCTTAAACCAATTCCAGGTGGGACCTCCATCGGGCAGTATCTCCTCAAGGTCGTAATCCAGGGCGATTGTGTAAATTCTGCTTCGATCTGGATAGCCTAAGTTGCGAGCCGAATACCCGAACGAGAGATCCAGCCACTTTGGCCAGAATGAGCTATAGTTATCCGAAAGCAGATGTGGCACATTCGCCGTGATCCAGAAATTCCAGGAGCTGTAATCGTCGATCGGAGTCTTCGATGCCACCTTAAAGTGCTCACCAAACGAAGGGGCAGGATAGTAGTTGAACTTCGGAGTGAAGTTTTGTAGAAAGGGAGAATACGCGCTCCCCAAATAATAGATCACACCCAGTATATTGCTATACATCTCGTAAGGTGAGAGTCCATAATTCAATCCATAGCCATCGAGCACTTCAACATAGAACTGATAGCCCAAACCCATAAGCGCTCCATAGATCGTCGACAATTGCTTGCTCAGACCAGAGGCAAGCAACGACTCGGCAGATAAGTAACTGAGAAAGTATCCTGCGAGCATGTGTCCGCCATAATTGGCGCCAAAAGATTCATCCCAATTGTCAATCAATCGGAAGGATGTCGTCGAAGACCAGATGGTGTTTTTTTGATAGATGTGGAGCAGCGTCAAGCCTCCAATGTACACCGACTGAACTGCCGCAAAGGTTATTGGCTTCAGCTTTGTGATTCGGCGCGGCTGCGATCCATCGAGTACGTATCTCGGTCTGCCCGCAAACGTGAACTCATCTGGTCTTAGAAACTCAGAGGTATCCTCTGTCGCAGGCTGGCTCTGTTTGTCAAAAGCAGCTTCAAGGATGTAATTGCTATCCCGCTCCTTCACGAATGGCGTAATGAACTCGCCGGTCGTCCGCAAATGATTTTGCTGGGATCGACTTGCCGTAACACTCCCCATCAGGAAAGAAGCGAGGAGTGCTGTAGCGAATATCCCGCGAAGAACGATTGACCTCGAACGTAAATGATGATGTCCTTCACGCCGCATTTTTATTTGTAATGGCATACTCATACTGTGGTTGAACTCACAGATTCCTTCTGCAAATTCTTTGTTGACGGATGTGGATCGATCTTGAGCAGCTTGTACATAACTGGCAGAAGAATAAGATTGACGAGAGCGGTTAGAAATAACCCGCTAACAATGACAATGGCGAGTGGTTTCTGCGTCTCGCTACCAATACCGGTTGAGAGCGCTGCGGGCATGAGTCCGATCATCGCCAGTACAGCCACCATAATGATCGGTCGTACTCGCTTGCTCCCTGCATACTTTAGCAGTTCGGTCGTATCCGTAAACTGACTCCGATACCGCTTCACATAGGTGAGCAAGACGACACCATCCTGAATGCTCACTCCGAACAACGCGATAAACCCGATACCGGCGCTGACAGAGAAATGCTGACCGGAAATGAGCAAGCCAAGGATGCCACCGATCGTTACAAATGGTACGTTAGCCAGGCTTAGCAGTGCGTATGACCATGAATCAAACGTGGCAAAGAGCAGAATCAAGATCACCAGCAAACTGAGCGGTACAACGATCGCCAGGCGCTTCATTGCTCGCTGCTGGCTTTCAAACTCGCCTCCCCAGATGGTAAATGTACCTGAGGGAAGCTTCACCTCTTTGTCGACCTTTGCCTGAGCCTCAGCTACAGCACCTCCCATGTCACGACCTCGTACGCTGAACTTGATTGCGATATATCGAGCGTTCGCTTCACGATAGATAAAGGCTGCGCCAGGCTCTACTCCGATCGCTGCAACGGCGGATAGAGGGATCTTCGCTCCGGAGGAAGTAGACACAAGCAAAGACTTCAGTTTCTCAGACGAATTCCTGAATTCCGGTGAAAGCCGTACGACGACATCAAAATGCTTCTCGCCTTCATAGAAGCGCGTTGCAGTTCTGCCACCGATACTTGCTTCGATCAATTCCTGGATATCGCTTACGTTCACACCATACTGCGCCGCCTTGAGCCGGTCCACCTTGACCTGCAGAATTGGTTGTCCAAGTTCTGTGAACACTCCAACGTCGGTGATCCCTTCGGTACGGTTAAGAATGTCCCGGATCTGTGAAGCCTTGCTTTCAAGTACATTGAGATCCTCACCAAAGACTTTGACCGCCAGTTCTCCTTTCACTCCTGTTACTGCCTCCTCCACATTGTCGGAGATTGGTTGTGAAAAGTTGAAGTCGATCCCAGGAATCTCGTTGAATTTTACATTCATGTCGGCAATCAGTGATTCCTTGGTCTTGTGGCCCTTCCATTCTGACTCCGGCTTAAGATCAACGAAGAATTCTGAGTTAAAGAAACCGGTGGCATCCGTTCCGTCATCTGGACGTCCGAGCTGCGAGACGACATTTTGCACTTCATCAAACTTCAATAGTTCAGATCGAAGCTGTGACGTTACCGAATCGGCCACTGAAGGACTAATGCTCATTGGCATTGTAGCTCTGACCCACAAGGCTCCTTCATTTAGATGTGGCAAAAATTCGGTTCCGAGAAACCGAGCTAGAAAAAGACTCACCACGAGCAACGCTACTGCAACGCCCATAATCGGCTTTGCATGACGAAGCGAGTAGTCAAGTGCAGTCTTGTAAATCTTGTTGAGGTACTCGAGCACTGGACTTTTCTCGTGAAGTTCGCCCTTCAGCAAATCGTGAGAAAGAACCGGGACGAGCGTAAGACTGAGCAGCATTGCTCCAAGCAACGCAAACCCAAGCGTGTAGGCGAGCGGCGAGAACATCCTACCTTCGATCTGCTGAAATGAAAAAATCGGGAGCATTGCAGCGATGATGATAATGATCGAAAAGAAGATCGGTTTGCTCATTTCACCTGCAGTGTCGCGGATCAATTCTTCTCGCTCCTCTCCTTGCGCAAGGTGCTTCAGTGCAAGTGTTGCGAAGAGCGCTTCAACCATGATCACAGCACCGTCGATGATCACGCCGAAATCAATTGCTCCGAGCGACAGCAAATTCGCCGACATGCCTTTCAGGTGCATCAGGATAAATGCGAAAAGCAGTGACAACGGTACGATGAGGGCTGCGATAAATGCACTCCGCAGATTCCCCAGGAACACGAAGAGAACGACAATAACGAGGATCATCCCCAGCAGGAGATTATGCAAAACCGTATGAGTTGTGACCTCGACAAGTTGTGCGCGATCATAGTATGGTACGATCTTTACATCCTTGGGCAGGATCGTAGCATTAAGAGCCAACGCTTTTTCCTCGACACGCTTGATCACTGCGGAGGCATTCTCACCTCGTCGCATAAGAACGATACCCTCCACCACATCGGGGTTGGTTCGAAGCCCAACCTTGCCTAAGCGAACGGCATGACCGATCTGCACTTCGCCGAGCTGTGCGATCTTTAGCGGAGTACCGTTATAATTCGCAACCACGACATTTTCAACGTCGGTGAGGCTGCCAAGAAGTCCAACACCTCTGAAGACATAACCTTGAGACCCTTGTTCAATCAGACTCCCACCTGCGTTGGCATTGTTTTGAGCAAGCGCATCAGAAACCTGATGCAGCGGTATCCCATAATACGCAAGCTTGTGAGGATCAATGTCCACCTCGTATTGCTTGGTAGGTCCACCGAAGCTTACTACATCAGCGACACCCTCGACCGCCTTGAATTGTCGTTCGAGCACCCAATCTTCAATGGATTTCAACTCCATGACAGATCGTGTCGGGCTCGTCAGCGTATATCGAAAGAGCTCTCCAGTTGGCCCGCTTTGCGGGGATAATTGCGAATTGACTTGATCTGGAAGCTGCACATTCTGGAGCTTCTGTGTTACGTTGGTTCGAGCAAAGAATTCGTCTGCGTTATCATCGAAGGTCAGTGTTACCACCGAGAGTCCGAAGAGAGAAATCGACCGAAGATTCAATAAATGGGGAATGCCATTCATTTCCGTCTCGATCGGAATGGTAATGAATTTTTCAAGTTCCTCCGCGCCTCTGCCAGGCCACTGCGTTATTACCTGGACGCGTACATTTGTCAAGTCTGGATAGGCTTCGATCGGGAGCTGCGTGAACGCGTAGATACCGGCCACAATAATGAGCACGGTCATAAAGTACACGACCAATCGCTCACGAAGTGCAAGATCAACTATTTTTTTCAGCATATGTCAATTCCGTTTAGTTGAGAGTCCACCGCGATTGGAATGATCAAACGACCACTCGATGCAGCGATAGAGTCATCACGAATATTATTTTTACTGTTGGGCCGTGTGCATTTCGTCATTGAGAAATAGCGCCTTATCCGCAACCAGGGAGTCACCTGGGGCCAGGCCTGCCACGACTTCGATACGTGTGGGTTCGATGATCCCCTCTTCGATCGCCCGCTTCTCGTAGCTGCGATCGCCGTGTTTAAGAAAGACGTAGACCTTACCATCCCCATCATAAAACGCGGCGGTGGAAGGAATGTAGAGTCCTTCACCGCTTGGATGAGAGACGTTTGCGGAGACGAACATGGCCGGCTTCAATACACCGCCACTGTTTGGCACGACACAACGGACTTTCGTCGTGAAGCTATTAGGATCGACTACTGGACTGATATACTGAATAAACGTCCTGAATGGGTGGTCCTCAAATCCACTGGCAAGAACGATCGCTGAATCTCCTTGTGCAATAGAGTGAAGCTGATCCGGATAAACGTCAAGCGAGATCCAGAGGCTGTTTGTACGTCCAATGGTGAATGCCGCCTGTGAGCCATCGTTTCGAACCTGAGAGCCTGGCTGCGCAAACCGCTCCATGACGACGCCGTCGATAGGGGCTCGTATCTCGTACGTTGCGGATGTGGTATTCTCATCCGCACCAAAAATCTTAAGCGTCTTGAGGCTGCGATCATAATCTGCTCTGGCTTGTGCTTCGTCACTCTCGGCCTGCTGAAGATCCCGTTGCGATGCCACTTTGGCGGCGACCAATTCTTTTACTCGCGTAAGTGCTCGTTCAGCATTCTTCAATTGAGCACTCGATTTACGGAAATCGGAGATTGCATTTGCGATATCGCTGCTCTGCACCTCAGCAAGGATCTGCCCCTTGACGACGGGATCGCCTTGCGTAACATTGATTCGACTCACAAGTCCCGAGGCTAGCGAAAAAACGTGCGTGACCTCATTGGGATTGAAGTCCACTTTCCCAGTCAAGACAACATGGTGCAGACTAGGCTGTATTTCAGCTGTGGTAAGCGGTAACTTTGCATTCATCACTGCGCCAACTGTGATGATATTCTTAGCTACCTTTGATTCTTCAGCACCGACGGGTTCGCGATTGCTTGAACAGCCAACAGCCGTTACTGCAATCAATACGTAGAGAATGAAATACTTCATGATCAACATCTCCTAAAAAAGTTGTACGCCAACCGCACGCTCAAGCAGCGTCTGATTCTTTGCGAGTTTATAGAGTGCGCTATAGTAATTCTGGATCGCATCATTGTAGATGCGCTGGGACTCGAGCAGGTCCAGCAAACTGATGTGTCCCTTTGTGTAATTGTTCATCGCCACGGTCCGAATATCACCCGCCAAATCCACCATCTTGTTGGGATATCCACCGAGCACCGAGAGTGAGCTCTCATACTTGGCGTAAGCAGTTGCAACATCATTGTGAATGCTGAGCTCGACCGATTGAAGGTCATACTGGCTGGCGCGATAATTTGCGTCGGTCCGCATGATGTCATCCTGATTCCGGCTGAAGAGGGGAATGGCAATTCCTATCCCTCCACCGAAATAATTCTTGAAATCGGGACCCTGACGATCCAGCTCCACACCGACATCGAGGTCTGGCCAGGCATTTGCCTTTGCCAGATGAGTTTGATGTTCTGCGGAGAGTACCCGATGCTCCTGTGCCCAAAGGTCTGCACGGGACCTTAGTGCTATCGCATGAAGGGTGTCTGATACATATACTGGACTCGTTGGTTGGAATTGATAATCGATGCGTACCGGCCTGTTTGCGTCAAGGTGTACTGTCTGTCGCAGTCTTGCCAGTGCGTCGATTAAACTCTGTTGCGCATCGCTCAAGGCCTGCCGGAAGGTTAATTCCGTGAGCAGGAGCTTTGTCACATCCTGTTCGCCAATGTCACCAGCCTTTAGACGAATCTGCGATGCATCAACAAGTCGCGCAAAAAGATCGTAGCTCTCTTGGGCAAGCTCAATTTGTTTTTGCGCATAGGCAGCATCGATATAACTATCCTTCACATCGGCGCGGGTTTGAAAGATCTGATTGACAAAATCAGCGCGGACGGCAGCAACCGATTCTTCAGCCGTCTCAATACGATACCCACGCTTTCCACCTAATTGGATCACCTGATCCAGCCTGAGGGAATTCGATGACGTCGAAAAATCAATGGGTCGACCTAAGAGATTGACATAGCTGGTATTTACCGAGAGTTGCGGATTCGGTACTAGCCGTGCCCCTACGGTATCAGCCTCAGCAGCGTGAAGCCGGTAACTTGCCCCAAGCAATGCAGAATTGCGCTCCACTGCCAGTTCCTGAGCAGTTGCAAGTGAAAGGTGAATTGTATCCGACTGCAGCAAAGGGTTCGGCACCCCATTCCTACTCGAGTCAGCGGGGAGCTGCGCCCACGCCGTGCCGGCAAGTCCGAGCAATAGGATTTGCACGATGAATTTCATGTTTTAAAGAGAGAGTCATAAATTGTTCAAACAAAACAGTCATTCTTCATTGATGTGAAGAAGGAACTGTGCGCTTCTTGGTGGCGTATCCGGGGGAAAGGATCAATCCAGAATCGATCGAGCGATCACTCACCGAATGTGAAGATCATGTCGTCTGTCTTCGGGGAGCTATTGTATACGCTCACGCTTAATGCACCAATGCTGATGGTCGTCAACAAAGGATGGGCTCCCTGAAGGGTTTATAGATCGAATCCGGAACGAGGAGAATTCTATATGAGAAGTCGCTGGAAAGAGATCGTGCGATCGAATGAGAGAATTGCGGAGGATGAATTGTGATCTTTTTGAACAAAAAACTCTAATACACTCGAGAGAAGATTTGATGAGACAGTGCCATCAAGGACGGTCGGACTGTCAATATCCTCAAGAATGATCGTCCCACGAAACTTATGGTTCAGCGCCCGCTGAGCTAACGTAGAATTCCTGGGGCCATGGGTAGCGATTGTGGGGGCAGGGCAGACCGGTGTCGAATCGAACTGCGAATCGAAGATATCAGGATTATCCTGAAATTGCAGGTCACCGATCGCCATCGCGTAGAGCACGTCGACATTAATGGCGTCAGCAATGAAAATCAGGAGAACAAACGAAACAATCAGGCGCGCGCCAAACATCGAAACCGAGTTCCTGCCGGTTTTTGACGTTGTACAATGAAGTTGCCGAAGCACGCGTAACATCCGAGAGTATGTTTAAGAGCTATCTTTTTGGTATTGATGAATACGAATTCGCGT
Source organism: Ignavibacteria bacterium (assembly GCA_013287605.1). Classification (GTDB taxonomy): domain Bacteria; phylum Bacteroidota; class Ignavibacteria; order Palsa-1295; family Palsa-1295; genus JABDDM01. The sequence continues at coordinate 43,188 of JABDDM010000009.1, forward strand.
TCGCTTTGAAACGTTCCTTGTCTGCCCTTTTGAGCTTACTATGCCCATTTGCGGGCTATACAGCCTGTAGCATTTTGGGGACCCTAGGTATGCTTACCTTTGCTCTATGAGAATTGCTTGTTGGTCGCTAGTAATGTTTCAGGGACTTCTTCTTTGCTCGTGCATCGGAGGCAGAGTCCCGATTCGAGACTTCCGCGCAAACTACACAGACTACAACACGCTGCTTCACTCGGATACCGCGCACACGCCATTCCTCAAAGCCCATATGAAGAATGGGAGCGTTATCGTGTTCGAGCAATGGACGGTCGATACAACGAAGCGAGCGATTTTGGACTGAGGGGGGAATACGGAAGCAGATACCAAATCCTTTAGGGAGCGAGCAACATGATCAGCGGACGACACTGATTGCCCTACGCGAAAATCCTGAAGAAGTGCGAAGCTCGCAATAATAGACACCACTCGGAAGTTTGCTTGCATCAAATTCTTCTTGATGCTCGCCGGCATTCATGACCTTCTCTGCGATTGTTGCAACTCTCCGGCCGCCGACATCTGTCAGCGACATCGATATGTAGGCCCGCTCCGAGAGTGTGTAACGGATATTCGTCGAAGCCGTGAGTGGATTTGGATAAATATCTTCAAGTGTCGCATTCGATGTCGGCGAACTCATTCGCACCGCGCCAACCGGCACTCCATTGATCGGCACCCATGCAGCGTACACGTTCACATCTCCGCCGCCCATGCGTCCATCGCACCACACCGGGATCGTGTAATTGTCCGTCATGATCGTCGAAGCATAGTCGCCGACTCCAAAACTCTGCGCGCCGGCAAATGTTCTGTGGTCTGACGGCATGCCAGAAACGAGTTGATTCTGGGCAAAGCTCACTCCGCCATCGAATGAAGTCGCAGCGTACGTATTCGTGATGAACGAACTGGAATCTGTGCGCCGATCGTACCAACTGATACTGATGATGCCACGTCCGTTCACCGCGATGCTCGGATTGAAGTGATCGCCCATCGGTGCCTTGACATCATCGTTCACGACCTGCGGCTCTGACCACGTATCACCATTATTCGTAGACCGCGAGAAATAAATATTGAGGATTTTGCTCGATGCGCTCGTCGTCCCGTTCGCACACCATGTCAGATAAAGATAGCCGCGACGATTCGACTGCGAAGTGTCGATTGTGAAGTTCGGACACGGATACTGTCGGTTCTGCTCAATGCCCGGCACATAACGCTTGTCGTCTTTCGAGAATCTTGGGAAGTGAACGTCAACCGCTTTCACCTCCGGAGAAAATGTTGCGCCGCCATCGGTTGAGTGCGAGTGCCAGATGGCGTATTGATTGCCATCGACTGAGCCGAAGAATGTGCAATGAACTCCACCGTTCGGGTCGACGGCAACGTTAGGAAAATGAAGCATCCGGAATGTACCCTGCGAGACACGCGTGCCCGCAGCGTTGAAGCTTATTCCGTCCGGTATCATGCGGCGTACCTCGATGTAATTCGATTGACCAATCGAAACAAGAGCCGCATAGATCGAGCTGCGATATGTCGATTGAGTCCGATCGGACGCAAGCCATTCCTTGTCGAAGGCTTGGGAAGTTCGCTGGCCGATCGTCGAGCTTGCGATGTAACTATTCGGCAAGCGAGTGAACGTCGCACCGCCATCATTTGAACTTGCCCAGTAAATCTTGTTGTACGTCACCAACGAATTCCCGTTGAGTTCGTAGTTGTCGATCCACGCTACGTACAACTTTCCGTCGGCGCCCCATGTAAACATTGGATCACCGCCACCGGTGATGCGGAAAGGCGTCTCGTCAGGTATAGTAACGAAGCTCGAGGTCAGCCATGTGTGGCCAAAATCTTTTGAATAGTAGATCGGACAAAAAACACCGGTGTCTAAGGAAAGCTTAATGGGCGAGATCACAAGGTTCATGCTGTCGATCGGATTCGAAGTCGCATAGACCTCTGCCTCCGGCTTGTAATCTTCGTAGACGTTTATCTCTCGGAACCCACCTTCAACAGCATTCTCATCATGCTTCCTTATCGCACGCGGCTCGCGATGCATCTGCGCCGAATGCATCGCCGATGACTTTTCTAGCATATAATTCGAGAGCGTACTGTCGTTCATCCAGACCGTTTGTGCTGAAGCACTAGTCTGGTCCACAATGGGAGTAAAAAACAGCACGAACGAGAGAACCAGTAGTTTTTTCATGCAAGAACGTGGCAGACAGAAGTGTATCGTGTGAGAAACCCGGGTGTGCCAGAATAGTTACAATCAGAGTGGAGCACGAGGTTTCCTGGCAAGGTCGGACGTAGAACACGCAGAAAACTTTGCATTGCACTTTTTAAAAATTGATCCAAAATGTAAAATCCATTTTTAGTGGATTTCGTACTTATTCTCAGAGTGAATGTTGTGTAAGATATCGAAGCGGTTGAAGCTCCTTCGAGGAGTAGAGTGTTGTCTCCAGGGGATTTGATCGCTCATCACGCCCTTGGACTATGCCAAAACGAAATAGTGCTGTCACAGAGGCGCCAACCCGCCCCGATGGCATCAAAAGCGGCTCATGTTTCATATTATATGTTCATCCCAAGGACTGTTTACAGGTGACTGTCGAACCGTCGGTCGCTGCGTTCGATTTGCGAGTGAACATTACAGAAGTAGAAACACGAAAAACCTCCGTGATCAACATCAGAGCTAGTGAACCATGGTGGTCAAGCGGAGTTAACACCTCAGCATTGACGAAGGCGTATGTGGTTACCGCTGAATATCATGAAGGGAAAGGAGCATGGCGAGCGTGCTCTCCAACCGATCTCCCACCCGGCCCGCCAAACCCTTGTCGAGTTGGCTTTGATGATATCTCCGTCGGTGATTTTGGAAATCCGAAGGTGATTTTCCAGTGGTTTAATCGTTGAGAGATTCCTCAAAGGTGGCACAGACAGGGATAGCTGTGCCACCGAGTCACACAATAATCCGCCATGGATCAGATCAATATCTCTTTCACGATTGGTTTCACCCTTTTTAGTTGCAGGGCAAAATAGACGTTGAAAGCACCTGTGATAAGAAATGCGGTGGCGGTGTAAACAATGATGCCCAGAACTCCCGCGGCTGGAAAAATGAGTACGAGAAAACCGAAGACGACTCCCGCACTGCCACCGAGCAGCAACCACCACCATTCTTTGATGCCCTCTTCCTTGAGTTCGAATGCGGAGCCAATGAGAAATGTCGCTCGGAAGATGAGCCAGAAGCCCATGACAAACGGAAGCGTAGCCATCGTGACAAGCGGATTGATCACCAAATAGACGCCGATCGCGACGTCAAGAATACCCGCTACAAGAATCCACCCCCACCCACGCATCGACTTCCTATTCGTTAACGAGAACATGATTTGAGAAAACCCGATGCTGAGGATAACGACTGTAAACAAAACGCTAAGTCCAATGTACCCTTCGACAGGTCGAAGCAGAATGATGATACCTGTGGCGAGCATGATCAAACCAGTGATGACAAACCACCACCAATGCTTCACTACGGAAGTGACAGACTCTAAAATTGTTTTCATGGACGTTCTTGAAAAGGTGAGTGGAGATCGGATGCAAGAATAGGCAAATTTAGAGCAAAAAGCAAGCCCGAGTGACGAGAAGAATCAAGAAAACGCGATGGTAAGCGATCATGCAAGCTCAGCCGCGAGGAGCAGCATGAGTTGGGTAAGATTTAATGTTGCAACATGCACACTTTGCATCATGGAATAGTTTCGTTTGAGCTAGGCTAGCTTGCCATCTCACCGTGAAATTCGCCAAGGATCCAACTGAAGCACTCCGCGCTGCGCGCCATGAACTCGAAGCTTCGCTCGAGGAAAATCTGCTAGGACTGCGATCTTCTACGGGTGAGTCATTCGACGATTTTGTTCATGAGACTCGTAGATGCCTACAACGATTTCGTGCCATTCTCCGATGCTATCGCCCCGAGATCAAGCGTAAGGAATTCAGTCGGCTCGACGATATCATTGCAAATGCTGCTCGAACACTCTCGCCGATTCGCGACCTTGCAGTAATGATTGGTGGACTCGAACTCTTCAAAGCATTTTTTAGAGAGGACTTCGAAACAGGAGATCTAAGAAATATCCTTGACCGGCTACGCCAACAACTGCTCGCCGAGCGGCAGTTGGAAGTCGACCGCTTTGCTGAGCAGCATGGCGTTACGAGATTGTTACGAACGCTCCGAAGCGTGTTCAAGCGTGTTGATGAAGTAACCGAACCGATCACGCTCAGCGAGAAGTCACTCCAGCAAGTGATCCGGAAAGCTCGATATGCGATCAGGTGCGCAGAAACGTTGGTACAAAAAGAACCAACACCTGTCACACTGCACGAACTGCGAAAAAAAGTAAAACGACTCAGATATATCCTTGACTATTTGCCGCTGAAAGGGACTAGCTACGAGCGCAATAAGCTCAAACAACGAAGCGAGATCCTCGGACAGTGGAGAGATGTCTATCTCCTCGGCACTGCAATTGAGCGTTTTGCAAACGAAGGTGAACCTGATTTTCAGATTTTGCAAAGCTATGTGATGAGGTTGCTGTCACAATTGCAAAGCGTTTAATAAGAAAATCCTTGGTCCCTCCCCGTTAAAATGGCGAGATTAGGAGGGGGTAGTTGGGGCAAGCGCGAAGCGCGGCCTCTGTCATAAAATTGTCATATCGCTTCTTTGCTATTGCATTCGCGACACACGACTGCTATACTTGCGTAGGTCAAGGTGTGGGTATTGTGTTTTGCAGAGAAGTGAAGAGTCTTATGAAAACAAGCATGTTGATTATGGTGATTGCGGTGGGGGGGATGCTGCAGTCGTGTGCTGCGACACGGTATCGAGTTGCGGTTGGAGATATCGTCACATACATCCAACTGAATCCGTCGCCGGAGTCTGACGAATTCATTGCGGAGAAGAGAGTGACTGTGAATACTCGTCCCGACACTGCATCCACGCCCTGGTGTGAAGTCCTAAAGGGACAGACGATCAGTCACCAACTGCGCATCGATTCCTTGAAGATGAAACAACTCTCCAATGCTGCGCTCGTGCTTGGAAAGGAGCGGTAGTTATCAAGGCAGATTGGAAACTCACTTCTTGATGATCCAGAGCCGTTTGGTAGTGTAATATGGCGCGTAACCGTCCGATAAGATCGTGAGGTCCACAAACTGTTCACCAAGAGTTGTAAACGTATGTGTAACGACCAGAGAAGTATCGGTTCCAGAGTCATTCTCGGAAAACATCCAATGATACCTGGGATTGTTCAGAGGGCCGCCGCCATGCGTCGTCGCGGTGAAGATTGACGTATCCCCATTCGCGATCACCGAATCGCTCATGATCAGCACTGTTCCTCCCCAGTGTTTAGGTGGCACGTCAGGGATAACTCCAGATTCGCACGAGGCAATAAAGAGAAGTGCAACCGAACCAACCAAAATATGCAGTCCACTCTTCATTACCTTGTTCATTTGTTTCTGAGTCATCGTATGTTTACGTGTGAGGTGTCTGAATGGATATATTGTTCCTTCTTCAAGAACTGCTCATCTGGCACGTATATAGAGCTTATCCTCTAAGTGCCCACAGAAACATACGGGCATCGCCCACTCACTTAATCCTCAAATTCTTCTGCAGGAAAAATGATGAACCGCTTGCCGTCCTTGGTGAGTTGTTCGGGATGCAGTATTACCATACAAATTGAGAATATGCGTTACCTCTTGTTCTAATGCGATAAACTAGTGCTCGGTTCTTCCCAGACCTTTGCAACTTTTATTCTTCGCAATGTTTTCGAAGCAATATGAGAGTCGTCGTCCTTTGCATCGTCCTTCTATTACCACTGCCGTTCGCTCGGGCGCAAGGCTTCAGGTTTGTTCGTATCGAGAGCGGGACGACGCACCCGCTGTACAGGCTCTCTTTTGCAACACCAGAACTTGGTTTTGCGCTCGGAGAGGCTTGGGACTCTTCCTTGCTCAAAACTACAGATGGTGGCAACCATTGGGCTCCTTTTCTTTCTTCGCCATCTAAATACGTCGGAGCGATTAATATACTCCCATCCGGAAAAGGATGGCTTCTCGCTTATGGCGACTCAATCTATAAGACGAGTGATTTTGGCGAGACATGGAAATTTCTTTATGCATTTGCCCTTCAACAAACTGACGATGGTGTCTTTGATCTAGACTTTGCTGATTCTCTCTTTGGATTGGCGACAGCAAGTTTTGCGTATTGGCGTACCTCGGATGGAGGACTCACCTGGATTTGGGAAACGAACTCGCGTCAATACATGCAACAAATCGATCATTCTACAGCCAAGCATTGGATCGTCCAATCGAGTTATACCCAGATCAACGATGGGCGAGATCAGTGGATGAGTCACTGCATGGTTTCCCATGACACAGGAAAAACATGGATTAACCCGAATGACGGCGGGCATGAATTCGATGGTGTTCAGGCACTCGATTCCGACTTTTTTTTCGCGGTAGGCACATCGCACCAACTTGCCCGTTCGACTGACGGGGGGGCTACATGGCATAATCAGCTCTATGGTGGCGACTATCTTGCGGCGGTTCGAATGCACGATCGCAGAAACGGGCTAGTCGTCGGCACAGAACCAGGTGGTGGCGTCATTCGACAGACTTGGGATAGCGGCGCAACCTGGGTTCGAGATACTCTCTTGCCGACCGTATTGTTCGATGTTAAATACCTAGACAGCGATAGGTGTATCGTCGTTGGGGAAAAAGGGACAATTCTTCTGGGCTCGTTAACCGCGGTGGGCGTAAGCAAGAGTAGATCAGCCCCTACCGTCTACACATATCCCAATCCTACTTTTGGTGATATTACGATTGAGTTTAGTGGATTGAAAGGACAGAATCTTGAGATTGAGTTGGTGGATGTCCTTGGAAAAAGATTGATATCGAAGTTTAACAGTCCTTCCAAGATACATCTTCCAACCTTTGGTCTCTCAAAAGGGCTGGTTCTCTATCGTGTTAGCGGGGCAGGCTTGCCGAACAGAACCGGCAAAGTCATATTACAATAGCGAATCGCCAACACACGTTATATTCAAGATAGAAGAACTGTTATGTGACATTTTGCACATTCTTCCGTGCGATGTGATCTCTCACTCCTCCCCAAAATAATCCGTATTAATCTTCTTGACCACGTAGCTTTGGGCTTCGGAGACGCCGACGTTGTGCTCGATCATGAGATCGGCGAGGCGTTCGCCGTCGATCAGGACGATCTTCTTTTCGATTTTGTCAACATATGATTTAGCATCAGCGGAGAAGCGGGATGTCGTAAGCAGAACGCCCTTTCGTGCGCGCGCTCCTTCGAGGCTGCCGGCGAAGGCTTGAACGACCGGACGACCGACTGCGGCTTCCCAGCGTTTTGCCTGGACGTAGATAGTGTCGAGCCCGAGACGATCCTCTTTGATAAGTCCATCAATGCCTTCATCGCCGCTTTGCTTCGTGAGACTGGCCGCTTCAGCGCGCGAACCGCCATAACCCATCGCGACAAGCAGATCTATAACAACCTGTTCGAAGAAGAGTGGAGACGAGGAGCGAACCTGTTCGAGGAGATCCTTCGCAAGAAGGTTACGGAGTGTCTGATGTGTGGCTTCGAGTATTTCTTCGGGGGTCTGTGCTGATGACTGATCTTGAACTTGCTGCTCTTGTGCTGCGTCCGTCGACGTTTCATTGCCTGTGTTTCGCTTTGTTCTCCACTCTTGAAATTCTGGGAAGCGCATAAGAGAATGCAGGTTCAACGCAGCTGGATTTTCAGCGAGGACGGATATGCCGCGCTCCGTAATCTTATACGTGCCGCGTGAAACAGGCTCGATCAATCGCGCTTGTTTCAGATGCGCTGATGTCCACGCGATCCTGTTTCGAAACCGCGCCTGCTTGCCGCTTGGAAGTAGCTCTTTGCGTTCATCGTCGGTGAGATGAAAGTACTGTGCAAGCTGCTCCTCCATTTCATTCGTCGCATGGGGCTTGCCATCAGCGAGTAATTTCAAATAGGGGAGGAAGATCGACTGAAAATCTGGAATTGCCATTCTTGTATTTATGCTACACGGTTGAGGAAGGCAGACATCACAGGAGTCTCTTTTATCGTTAAACTTGTTTATCCCTCAGTGTCCATACGCAAACTGAACCATTTTGAGAGCGTCTTTCAGTGGCGGGACGTTCCATTTGGCGCGCTCTGCATCGGTGATGCTGGGGTCCACTGGATAGAGTTCGTACTTGCCTGTCTTCTCATTTGGATGCGATTGCGTTCCGTAGAGCTGAGGCTTTCCCTTTTTTACGAGATAGCGATCAAGCGTGGCGGCGGCAAGCCAGCGGGCGGTTGAATCTCCAAGTTCTATTGCTCTCATTGCAAGTTCGTGGGCATTCCAATAATCTGTCGTGTCGTCGCCATGCTGAAGGAGGAGTCCGGCGGCTTGAAGATCCTGCCTGGCACCGGCTTTCATCAGTTGCGGTAGTATCGCATAAACCATCGGCTTGCGTTTCTGATCGTTTTGCATCATTTGCATAGCGATGCCATCATCGATCGATTCTTTCATTCCGTGTTCAATCAGTAGCGAGCGCTCACCCTGATCTTCAAGATAAATCTGGTAGAGCTTTGCATTTGTGTATCCGGCTGGGAGAGTTTTCGCTTTTTGCAGGGCGTCCGCGTGAATGGCTGCAAATGCGCTATCGACATTCACCTTCGATGTTTGCGTATTAAGCCCAAGCATGGACCTCGCCATTCCGGTTTCCTTTGGGTCATACCCTTTCACGATCGCGGTATCATAGTATCGTTTGCCTTCCTCTTTGTTTCCCGAAAGCGCAAGCACAATTGCGGTCATGTAGTACATCCCACTGTCTCGAACTCCAAGATCAATCAACGCCTTCGCTAGAGTGGCAGCCTTTTGATAATCACCCGAGTTTGCGGCAGCATTCGTCTCATTCTTCAGTAAAATCAGCTTGGCGCTATCAATTTTCGTCTGCTGCGCGAAACATGGTGCGAATGAGAGCGTGATGCCGAATACAATCAGGCAGGTTACGATAAAATATTTCATCGGATGTCCTCAAGAATTCAGACTTTGCAATCCGGGGTTACTCAGGGATTGAATGACGTAGTTAGTTTCTCATCAAATTTACGATGTAGTAAGTAAGTCGCTTTAATCTTAGCCTTGAAATTTGGTTGACCCTCTCAAAGCCGGGAACTTCCAGCAACATAAATACGTTTTATCTATGTCTCAACAATCTCGCCCTGAGAATTGCGGCTTTTGAGGGGGCTGTCCTGCCCTTATAGTCCTTTGCATTTCCCAAACAACCTACCACAATGACGGAATACGACCGCTGGAAACTTGCGTCTCCTGATGATTACCTTGATGATGTGCCCGAGCTGAATGATGACGGGAGGTGCCCGATCTGCGACGAGATCGAGGACGAATGCTGGTGCTTGATCTATTGCGATTGCTGCTATTATCGACAATGGGAATGCTGCTGCGATGAGGTATATGAAGCATCTAGATGAGGTATATGAAGCATCTATTTGAACCTTGATTTATTAGATAGGCGCAATATGTTGCCACCGAAAGCACGCTTTAAGCCCCACCGCCCTCACCCTAAATCCCTCTCCCACTTCGTGGAGAGAGGGACTTTAAGGATTTTCTTTTTGAAAGCTGGTGAAGGTTCAGACTCAACAACTGCCGAAATTGATTCAAAAAGAGCAATCTTCATGAAAAAAGTTTTCACACCACCGATCTGACAAATCTCTTAATCTCATAAATCAAGGTTCAGACATCTGCAACATTTGGGGAGCAGATCCGTAGAAACTTAGACTAAGGAAGAGAGCACGCGCGGCGTGCTCCTGCGGGTCCTACTACGATTTCTAAACTAATTTCAAGATTACCGGAACGTTGCGAGGGGGGTGCGGGGTTATACGGCCCTCAACGAGGTAAATCGTGAATCCCCAAGGCTGCGAAAGCAGCGCCAGAGTTGATCTGGCAGGGCTCTCACCTGCGGCCAACGCGTTTAGTTTGTGCCGACTGATCCCCAACTTCAGGGGCTCTCAGAAAAGAGACGGGATATAACACTCCCACTCACATATTCTCCACAAAAAATGGGGCTGAATGTGAAAAAGAAGGCGAAAATAGTTGGAACTACGCGTAATGCGAAACCGGTTATAAGCCTCGCGTCTCTAAAAACCTAACAAGGCAAGAATAGTAGGAATAGCAAGGTTGCTAGTCGCATAAAAACGGCGAATCCGGTTCGAATCCGGCGTATTTCACTCTCTCCGAGCAATCGGAGGAAAGTTCAATGACAACTGAGTGGCGACATTTAAGACGGCGAGCGGTAAGCGGATCGGCAACGATCTAGAGTCAGCAATGACTTAGAGCCCATGCAGTTAGTCAAGAATGCGCAAGAAGATCAAATATGCGAAAATGGGTAAACCGATCGAGTGATTGATTTTGAAGTAGTCTTTCGAGATTGCTTTTGGAATCAAGCCGACGATCCTTCGGGAGCGTCGATCGAAAGGTATACACACAAGTATCGAGCTGAGGATTAGCGTTGTGAAACGTTAATCCCGTACAATAACAGTTGGATGTAGATGCAGATGGTTTTGAATGAGCAATCATTCGAAAGTGTCTGACATGCTACACAGAAGATAAGACGTTGTGAAATATCTTATCATCATCAAACACTGTAGTGATGCACCTCGAAGCTTCATCAGCACGCTCGCAAGAGTGAGTTTTTGAATGCTTCATAGTACGCACGTTGTGAAACGTGCGGTCTACTAACTGTATCATGGATTTAATTTGGTGAAGTTACAAAGAGCGTACGGGGGATGCCTTGGCACTGGAAGGCGAAGAAGGACGTGGTTACCTGCGATAAGCCTGGGTGAGTCGGAAGCTGACATTGACCCCGGGATCTCCGAATGGGACAACCCATACAGAGTAATGTCTGTATATCTTGCAATGAATACATAGTTGCCTGAAGCCAACCCGCTGAACTGAAACATCTAAGTAGGCGGTGGAAAAGAAAACAATCGTGATTCCCTGAGTAGTGGCGAGCGAAACGGGAAGAGCCTAAACCATATCGGCTGCCAAGCGTGCAAGCGTTGGCCGATAGGTGTTGTAGGACCTATAGGGGTATTTGCATGAGCCCCACTGAGTAAAAAACCTAATGTATAGCTAAAGTCTCTGGAACGAGACACCATAGAGGGCGATCGTCCCGTAAGCGAAATACACTAGACTCAGATAGGTATCCTGAGTACTACGGAGTAAGTGGAATTCTGTAGGAACCCGCGAGAACCATCTCGTAAGGCTAAATACTCTCCAGTGACCGATAGTGAACAAGTACCGTGAGGGAAAGGCGAAAAGAACCCTTAAGAAGGGAGTGAAATAGAACCTGAAACCGTGCGCTTACAAACGGTTGGAGCGAGTCCAGCTTTCGAGCTGGAGGAGTGACAGCGTGCCTTTTGTTTAATGAGCCTACGAGTTAGTGATCCGTTGCAAGGATAAGATTCTCAGAATCGAATCCGTAGCGAAAGCGAGTCTGAACAGGGCGTTCAGTAGCGGGTCCTAGACGCGAAACCTTGTGATCTAGCGATGGTCAGGATGAAGGTTGGGTAAAACCAACTGGAGGTCCGCACGGGTATGGGTTGAAAACCGTTCCGATGAACTGTCGTTAGGGGCGAAAGACTAATCAAACTGGGAGATAGCTCGTACTCCCCGAAATAGCTTTAGGGCTAGCGTGCGCTAAGAGTCTTCCGGAGGTAGAGCACTGATTGGGCTAGGGCCGTCACAACGGTACCAACCCCAGACAAACTCCGAATGCCGGTAAGATGTTTGCGTGCAGTCAGGCAGCGAGTGATAAGATCCGTTGCCGAGAGGGAAACAACCCAGATCGCCAGCTAAGGTCCCCAAATCATAGTTAACAGATAAAGGATGTCAAGTTGCATAGACAGCTAGGATGTTGGCTTAGAAGCAGCCATTCATTTAAAGAGTGCGTAATAGCTCACTAGTCAAGCGACTCGGCGTCGACAATACTCGGGACTTAAACTATGTACCGAAGCTGCGGCATTTACTCGCAAGAGTAATTGGGTAGGGGAGCATTCTGGTCTGCTGTGAAGGTGCTGGCGTGAGCCGTGCTGGAGCGTCCAGAAGAGAAGATGTAGGCATAAGTAACGATAACGAGGGTGAGAATCCCTCGCACCGTAAATCTAAGGGTTCCTGAGCTACGTTCATCGTCTCAGGGTTAGCCGGGTCCTAAGTCGAGGCCGAAAGGCGTAGGCGATGGAAAATCGGTCAACATTCCGATGCTTGTTTGCATGAGTTTGATGTCAAGGAGGGACCCAGAAGTGAAACCCCCGCGCACGATTGGATGTGCGTTGAAGGTCGTAGGCTATGAGAGTGGCAGGCAAATCCACCACTTGAGCTGAACGCCGACAGTACGGTGAGATTCGTCGATCCGAGTGGGGTACAATCAGGCTGGCGAGAAAATCTTCGTGACTATTATGCAAGCAATCCGTACCGTAAACCGACACAGGTGGATGGGTAGAATATACTAAGGTGCTCGAGTGAGCCGTCGTTAAGGAACTCGGCAAATTGACCCTGTAACTTCGGGAGAAAGGGTGCCCATCGTAAGATGGGCCGCAGTGAAATGGGCCAACCGACTGTTTAACAAAAACACATCTCTCTGCTAAGCCAATTGAGGCGACGTATAGGGAGTGACACCTGCCCGGTGCTGGAAGGTTAAGGAAGGAGGTCAGCCGCAAGGCAAAGCTTCCGACCGAAGCCCCAGTAAACGGCGGCCGTAACTATAACGGTCCTAAGGTAGCGAAATTCCTTGTCGGGTAAGTTCCGACCTGCACGAATGGTGTAACGAGTTGGCCACTGTCTCAACGACGGGCTCGGTGAACTTGTGGTACCGGTGAAGACGCCGGTTACCCGCATATGGACGGAAAGACCCTATGCACCTTTACTGCACCCTGGCATTGGCTTCGGCCAATGCATGCGTAGCATAGGTGGGAGTCATTGAAGCGGTCGCTTTGGCGATCGTGGAGACAACAGTGAAATACCACCCTTGCTTTGGTTGAATTCTAACGTCTGCCCATGAATCTGGGCGACGGACAGTGTCAGGCGGGTAGTTTGACTGGGGCGGTCGCCTCCTAAAATGTAACGGAGGCTCTCAAAGGTATTCTCAACATGGTCGGTAATCATGTGTAGAGCGTAAACGCAAAAGAATGCTTAACTGCAAGACAGACAGGTCGAGCAGATGGGAAACCAGGAGTTAGTGATCCGATGGTTCCGAATGGAAGGGCCATCGCTCAAAGGATAAAAGGTACGCTAGGGATAACAGGCTGATCTTGCCCAAGAGTCCACATCGACGGCAAGGTTTGGCACCTCGATGTCGGTTCATCGCATCCTGGGGCTGAAGAAGGTCCCAAGGGTTTGGCTGTTCGCCAATTAAAGCGGTACGTGAACTGGGTTCAGAACGTCGTGAGACAGTTCGGTCCCTATCCTATGCGGGCGCAGGAGATTTGAGGAGCCTCGACTTTAGTACGAGAGGACCGAGTTGACCGGACCGACGGTGTATCTGTTGTCACGCCAGTGGCATCGCAGAGTAGCCATGTCCGGAAAGGATAAGCGCTGAAAGCATCTAAGCACGAAACCTACTCCAAGATGAGATCTCCCTATTTGAAGGCTCGTAGTAGATTACTACGTTGATAGGATCAAGATGTAAGGCCAGTAATGGCTTCAGTCGACGATTACTAATAAGCCGATAGACTTCATTATTAATTTTTCCTACGCTTCCTTCGGGAGGTATAGTAAAAATTGCCGAATCCATGATAGAGTTATGTAACTTGACTATGGTGAGCAGCGATGCTCGCCGGGTACATCACTTCAGTGTTTGGCGATTGAAGTGTATGCAGCATCAGCAATGATGCAATAACATGAGCAATCATGTTCGATCATACATCCACAATGTTATTGAGTCTGATCTTCTTCACGTCCACTTCGGTGGATCGCCACTCTTCTTGTCAATGATTTTGTTCATTTCCAACGCGCTTTGCGCTTAGGTAACCTGGAAGTTCTACACGAAGAATTTCCGAACACAAAGTTTACCTTTTGGTGATTATATCGTGAGGGTTCCACCTCTTCCCATTCCGAACAGAGAAGTTAAGCCTCACTGAGCCGATGATACTCGAGCCTGAGCTCCGGGAAAGTAGGTCGTCGCCAGGGGTTTTTTTAAGATCAGACCCGTTTGCTTTGCAAGCGGGTCTTTTTTATCTTCTCCCTGAGAATATCGGAGATACGTGAGTATGATTCTCGGGAAAGTAAGTCAAGGAATTTTGTAAAACCTCCACTGTTATTCTGCGCGTATTCCACTATCCTACTCCGACCATGCGCCTGCGTTACCCGTTTCTGTTGACCTGCTTACTCTTGTGCAATGTATCCTCCTCTTCTGCGATAACCCGGACTGGAAGATTCGACTCGACGATCACCTTTCTGAGCACTACGAGGATACTCTCCTGTTATGTACCCAGTAATTACAACGCCGCGAATAAGTATCGCCTGATGATCTGCCTCCACGGATTAGGCGATAATAGCGCAAATTACATGAATGCTCTGAGTTCGGTTTGGCCTACCAATATGCCGAATACGATCTTCATCGCGCCAGAAGCTGCGACAACGACCAGCGATTTTTACGCACCCGTTGGTGGTGAAGCGATCATTCAAAAGTGCATCAACTTCGCGATGACGAATTATCACATTGATTCATCCGACGTGATCCTGCAGGGATTCTCGCTGGGTGGGCGGGCTGCGTTGCGTTACGGACTGAGTAACTACGCGAAGTTCAAAGGGCTGCTGCTCAACACACCAGCAATCCAGGGAGTAAAAGATGCTCTGAACCAGCATCCAACCTATCAATATTCCTACGCTAATTCACGGCATATCCCTATCTACATTACGCATGGCATGACCGATGCCGCCTATGAGCCACCGATCGACTCAGCACTGAAGCTAATGATCCTGAACGATGGCCGCGTACGATACAATGATGTTCCCAATATGGGCCATAACATTCCTTCGTTCAAGCTTATGGCCGACGCATTGCCGTTTTTCGATATTCCTGCACATCCCGGCAAGGATCTGGAAGTGTTCGAACTCAGTGGGCCTGCGCGAACATGCGTTGCATCCGTTTCCCCCAGTATCCTTATCCGCAATTCCGGCAGCGATACGATCACTTCCGCGAAATTTACGATCACGCTGAATGGCCAGGCGCAGCCGTTTGTGTGGGATAACTCGCTGCTGCCGTTCCAGCATGCCACCGTCGCCTTGCCAACAGTGCTCGCAGTGAGTGGTCAAAACATTTTGGATATCAAGGTCGCGACAATCAACAATGTTGCGGATACTCTCAAAAGTGGTAATGAGAAGATTGATACATTCGAGTATGCTTCGAGCGGGATCTCGCTTCCGGTGAGCGAGGGTTTCGAAGGAAGCGGCTTTCCTCCGCCGGGCTGGATGCTTGAATTGGCAGGAGATTCTTACTCACCATGGTTTGTCGACAATACCGTTGCGCATTCTGGTTCATCCTCGGTCGGTGCATTCAATACCATTCTGGCATTTGACAACCAGGGAAGGTCGGAGGGTTTGCTATCGCCAGTCCTAAACCTCACGACGATCGCGAATCCACAAATGTCTTTCGATTTGGCCTACAACTATCATCGCTATACACCACCGTACTTCACACAGAATGTAGACTTTGTCGATACGCTCGATATTCTTATCTCGACCGATTGCGGCGTGACCTATACGAGTCTCTTCCGAAAAGCCGGAGCTGACCTTGCGACTTTTGCAGATCCTATCCTCAATCCACTGAGCCTTCAGGCCGACTTTATTGTGCCGAATGATACTAATTGGCGGCGGTACACGCTCGGTCTTAGTCAATATGCGTCTGCGCAAGAAGCGACGCTCAAGTTTAATTACATCTCCGGACTTGGTGGATCGATCTATCTTGATAACATAAACTTTGCCGGCGCAAGCGGCGTGGAGCCCTCCTCTCCAGTTTCATACCGCATGTACCCAAATCCAGCGCAAACTACCGTTTTGGATATCGCCGGCCGTCAAGTTCTATCCACGCAAGGTATGACGAATGGATCTGGCGAGTGGGTGCTTGAT
>JABDDM010000010.1 GCA_013287605.1 Ignavibacteria bacterium
CGATGGCAAGGTAGACAACAGTGCTCCGAAGGACGATCTCCGGAAGTGCGGATCCTGGGTCAATGATAGGGCTCATAGGCTTGGATATATCCAGATTCAACCGCGAATTTACGTCAGATCGGTGTGTCTTTCAGCAAGAGCCGGAATGTTGGACAGATTTGCTCAGTTACACTTGTATCTCTACGGGCTTTCCGGTGTTTACGTTAGGAGAGCTGGCGATGGTTGTAGAGTGTGTGTGTCGTTCCAGAAGAGTCGTTATCGTGCGAGTGTTTTTACTTCGCCCTCGTTCCGTCAAGCCATAGGTCTTTGATAAAAACTTTTTAGCTATATGAAAGTGATCTTGCGTTCGTCATTACGATGGTTGCAGTGTGCAATCTTATCCATCGTTGCTGTTGGATCGTTCGTTGATGGTGCTGTCGCCCAGGGAGTAAACTCTTCCGGTTCGGACTTTTGGGTTGCGTTTATGCCCAATTTTATTGGCGGTAGAAACGTAACGCAGCTATTCATTGCGTCCGGGACTTCGAATCTAGTCAAGGTGACGGTCAATAATTCGACGCAGTCCATCAAGATGCTTCCGAACACCGCCATCACCGTTGATTTGAATGGTGCGGGCGTCACGCGTAATACCGAAACCGCGGCTGACCTAGGAATTCATGTGGTTTCTACTGCACCGCTTACGATGTATGGGTATGATGTCTGGGACGGGGGGGCAGGATTTATTGGGGGTTCGCCAGACGGGTTTCTCGCATTGCCTACTTCAAGCCTGGGCACGCAATATTATACCGTTAATTACTACGACGCTTCCTTCGCTGGTACCCCGACGGTTGGGCAGTATGTTGTCGTGGCAACACAGGACAACACTGTAGTTAATTTTACGACGAAGGCGCACACCCGCGGACCAAACGGCACCGCAGGCCACAATCCAGGTGATAGTTGGAGCGCCATACTAATGAAGGGCCAGACCTATATGGTGCAGTCCACTGGCAATTACATTGGCACCGAAGATCTTACGGGTTCGCTCGTCACGAGCAATCATCCGATCGCGCTGCTCTCAGGTCATCAGATTTCGCCGATCGACGTTAGTATGTCATCCGCCGATCACCTACTCGAAATGGTCCCACCGATTGACAAGTGGGGCACACAATATTTTGATATGCCGATGGCAGGCCGCCTCATTTGCGGTGATTACCTGCGTGTGCTCTCTGGTGAGGATGGAAACCAGATCACCTATAACGGCAATGGACCGTTCCAACTCAATGCCGGCGAATGGGCAGATCTGCCAACCGTTACTTCGCCGGAAGTCTTCACTTCGATCAACCATAAGAAATTCCTGACCATTCAATATTCCTACTCGCAGGGATATCAGGGTGACCCAGGAACCGCAGATCCATTCATGATTCTCATGACGCCGCAGGAACAGTTTGAGAAGCGAATGATCTTCCGTACGCCTCTTCCGGCGAAGAATGGCACATTCAATAATTATCTTACCGTCATCTCGCAGCTCGATTCACTTTATACAATCAAGATCAATGGGAGGTCGCTCCCATCGTTCGGAGCGGTAGGGCAACAGACGTTCACGAATACAAACCCGGTCATGGCGGCGATGAGAGTTCATTTGCCCAGCGGATCGAATACGTATATCGCTACTGCCAACGTGCCGTTTGGTATGTATCAGTATGGTTTTAGCCTGTACGAAGGCTATGGCTGGCCAACGGGGATGGCATTGAATATTTCCTCACCAGACACCCTGCCGCCGTTACAGGATACGATCGCAAATTGCGGTAACTATACGGTGAAGCTTCGAGAGGTGCGGCACATTCCAGAATTTTCCTTTGAAGATACGCGCATTGCCGAAGTCGATTTCATCACCGAGCCCAACGATCCTCGCTGGAATATTCCTTCGTACAATTACACGTTTACGCTGGATCCGTTATTCAACCCGGGCGACTCCATTGCGAATTACTCGTTGACGATCATTGACCCGACCAAGGATGCATATGCTGCGGTCTACACGGTTGATAAGGCCGGAAATGGCATTGTGTATCAGTACTCTTACGCCGCGCCGAAGCTCTCGTTCACGCCAGCCCCGGACTATGTGTTCACTCCAGTAACACTCGATCAGGATAGCTGCAAGACGATCACGATCAAGAATGTGCAGACAAACGGCAAGCTCGATCTGACAAATCTTCAACTGCAGGGTACCGCAAAGGGAGGAACATTTACGTTTACTCCAAACACCTTGAAGAGTTTGAATCCTGGTGAGAGCGCAACCCTAACGGTTTGCTATGCACCGAGTGATACGGGAATCACATCCTACGATACCCTTTTATTCAACTCCAATTGTCCGGCGCAACGTTTACCGCTGAAGGGTTTGGGAGTTACGCCGCTTATTTACGCGGAAAATCTTGATTTTGGTATTGTTGATTCGGGATCATCGAAATGCCTCCCACTTAAGATCACGAATCGTGGCACGGCCGTGCTTCGCATCACGAAGGACCAGTTGCCAAATGCTGCCGACTTCTCCGTCACGCCCACGCCGCCGACGGTGTACCCAATCGTACTGCAGCCTGGTGAATCGATCACGCTGAATGCATGCTTCCATCCAACACATTCGGGGACGTTCTCGACGACAGATCTCTTCTCGACGAACAACCCAACAAAGTATCTCCATTCGATAAAAGATACTTCGCTGTTGATCGGTCGCTCGTTCAAAGCTGGAGCAAGGTTAACTACATACTCCGAAAGCTTCCTCGCACATTGCGGAGAGACCCCGACGATCATCGACACTGTTTACGATCCTGAAGCACTTCCCGATGAGATCCTGAGTGCGGACATTTCAGGAGCTGATGCACCGAGCTTCTCGATCACTGGATTCACGCCTGGCAATGGCACATATCCGGTGATCCTGGACAAATTGCCAGCACCTGGCGTCTTCTATACGATTAAGTTTGATCCGATGGTCAAGGGTATGCTTTCAGGAGTGCGCACAGCCTTGCTCAACATTCACACAAGATCTGGAACGTTGCTAACTGCCACGCTCAGTGCTGATAGCAAATCGCCACTTCTTACCGTGACGCCTGGGGCAACACAAACAGTTAACCTTGGTACGACGCTGATCAATCAAGGGCTTACAGGCACATTCATTGTGAAGAACGACGGCAACGATGATCTTGTCATTACTTCAGTAGTCGTTAGCGGAGCTGACGCAGCG
This sequence comes from Ignavibacteria bacterium, assembly GCA_013287605.1. Classification (GTDB taxonomy): domain Bacteria; phylum Bacteroidota; class Ignavibacteria; order Palsa-1295; family Palsa-1295; genus JABDDM01. The sequence continues at coordinate 3,212 of JABDDM010000010.1, forward strand.
AATTTCAACGTGCTGCCCCAGGCTTACACGCTCGCTCCCGGTGCCTCAATGATTGAGAATATCACGTTCACTGCAGGTGCGCAGGCACGGCAGTATGATGCGATCGCAACAGTCAATCCGACTGGAAATACTTGCACAGCACTTCAGACACAGGGCATGAGAGCTGCTTCGAGTTCGACTGGTTTCACTGCCCAGGGTGCGGATTTTCAAACCGTCTATACCTGCAAGTCGAAGGACCTGACGGCAACCTTCTCCAATGTTAGCTCAAATGATACTGCCTTTATCCTATCGGCAATACCTACGAATATTAATGGCTGGAATAGCGCAAGTGATTTCCAACAAGCGCCGGCTGGGAATTTCCCCGATACGGTACTTCCGCGTCAGACATTGACACTGCCTGTGCGCTTTACACCGACAGCAACCGGTGCTCGCGATGCGGGTCTCGTATTTTCATTCATTTCATCCTCCTCGAAAGTGACAGATACACGTCTGGCGCATTTGCAGGGCATCGGGTCGAATGTTTCTGAGATCGCTGGTGCTGGCAGCATTTTGAAAGACACGACGTATCAGGGGCATGCGGGTGATCCTGTGATTGTACCGATCGTGATCAGCCAGCCATTCCAGACAGCGACCAACGAGGTCTATGGCTATGATTTCTCGGTTAGTTGGTTCGAGGATGCATTCCGATTCAATCCTACTTTAACCACCGCCCCGAATGGTATAACGATTACGCCAGGCGGCGGTGCGGTTGACCCTGTCACCCGCATTCAGACATATACGTTCCATGCGACGAGTCAGAACCCACTGACAAACGAGACGCTGCTTGCGACACTCTCGCTTACTGTAATGCTTGATACAAACGCTTCAACAGCCATCACGCTGAACGGCGTCAGCTTCAACGATAAGAGCGGGCAACCACTCTGTTATATCGCCACAACTCAAAAGAACGGCGAATTCGCTTTCCAGAAGTTGTGCGGGGATTCGGTCGTGCAGATAGCATTGCGTGGTTCGTTCACCTCGCTGACTATCAGCCAGCCAGAGCCGAACCCGATGAAGTCGATTGCAAAGATCGCTGTCACCGTCAGAGCAGCAACAGCAGTAGTGACTGTAGCTGTGTTCGATGCACTTGGTAACCAGGTCTCTTCAATCATGGATAGCAGAGTTCTTTCAAAGGGCACGCATGAAGTGCAGTTTGATGCCACGCACCTTGCCTCAGGTCCATATTTCCTGAGAGTGAGCGATGGTCTTAGCACGATGACAGAGCGAGTGGTAGTCCAGAAGTAACTTCGTTGGCTTCATGGAACAGCCCGGGATGACGAAAGTCATTCCGGGTTTTTTATGCCTTCACCAGGGAAATGGCCTTGTTTTTGGGCAAACTATATCTTATATTCGTGTCCGATTTGCTCTATCTTGTTTTGTTCGATATCACTTCCGTAAGATCACAAAAGGCCGTCTATGCAACAAACCCGTGTAAACTGGTTGGCTGTGCTCGTGTGTGTCATTCTACACATGCTTCTTGGCGGGGCCTGGTATTCTGTGTGGGGGCTGCAATGGATGGAGCTGAGCCACGTTACAATGCTGGACTCCTCACATGCTGGGCCGATGCCTTACGTTGAAGCGGTGGTGTGTGCTATTCTGGTTGCAGTACTTCTGAGCTATCTTCTGCCGAAGCTTGGGGCAATGACCTTCGGAGGCGGCCTAAAGTGGGCGTTTCTGATTTCGGCTGTCTTTGTCTTCGCAAGTGGCACTGTGACCTATGCGTTCAGCCTCAGACCGTTCGAACTCAGCCTTATTGATCATCTCTATCCTTTGATATCGTTCAGCTTGATGGGAGGTATCGTCGCAGCTTGGCGAAGGAAAGCAAAGGCGTAGAACTTCCCCGGTGGTCAGGAACAACAGTATGTTCTTTACATGGGGGAATAGTGATCGAGAATGCGTGAATAATTTATTTTTATTCAGATAACTTTTGGTGATGAGATGCGTATTTATCTTATACCAAAGCTCCGAGTCACAATTGGCAAGGGGAAATCTGGGAGCCGGGGAGTTGCAGCCTTGGCTGTACTAGCAATTATTTTTACTTTACATCTTTAGTCATAATTCCGTAGTTTTTACTCAACATTTGCCTGTTGGCATCCTTTGTGCACTAAGTGCAGACAGGAACAAAAACAGGTAAATAAATTCAAAGATTATACTGAAGTTTATTTCGCTTGACGACAATGAAATCGACAATGAAGAACGCAACCGGAGAAACCACGGGTGACTCCCTGAAGGAGCAAGCCCAGGAGCATTTGCAGAAGGCCTACAGGTTGCAGATGTCGGGTCACTTAAACGAAGCAATCGAAAGCTACAAGCAATCGATCGAGATACTGCCGACTGCGGAAGCGCACACCTTCCTTGGTTGGGCCTACAGCTTTCTCGGCGATTACGAACAGGCTATCGCCGAATGTAAGCGCGCGATTGATCTTGATCCTGATTTTGGTAACCCGTTCAACGATATTGGTGCGTATCTGATCCAGATGGGTCAGCTTGAAGAAGCAGTGCCATATCTTGAACTCGCAATGAAGGCGAAGCGCTACGCAACGCCGCACTTCCCGCACTACAATTTTGGACGGATCCTCGAACGCAGGGGATTGTGGTTCGAGGCGCTGGGTGAGTACAAATCATCGCTAAGTATTGAACCGAACTATGCACTTGCTCGCGATGCATATTATCGCCTGCAGGCACTGTTGAACTGAACTAAAAGGAAGTGATGTCCAACAAAAGGGGCAGACCAGGTCTGCCTCTTTTTTCTTTTACTTCGCCGTGTATCATACGAATTCGTACTAGTGTCTATCTGTTGCAATCAACTTTGTAACGGACCATTTTAAAAAGCTCATGGATAGACGTTCCTTCCTTCAGACTGCTTGTCTTGGTACTCTCGGAATTGTTGTTGGCAATTCGCTCATCGACCTTAATGGAGTCGCAACGCTAAGGGCCTCATCTCGTACCACGAAGACGGGACAGTTCAAGGAGATCCCGCTCCGGATAGAGGATACGCCCGATCTCAAACCTATCGGTGGCGCTTATCACCTAGAGATCGAGGATCTGGAGAAGAACATCCTCGTCGTGCACGTATCGGAGAATAAGTATGTGGCAGTCGATATCAAGTGCACGCATAAGGGCTGCGACGTCGAGTACAAGAAAGAAGATAAGGGCTTTGTTTGCCCGTGCCATGGTTCGGAGTATGATCTTTCCGGTGAGGTAGTAAAGGGGCCGTCAAAGACTGCACTTCAGAGCTACCGCGTTACCGTAACGGATGAAGAGATTATTGTTCATGTTCCCGTACCAGGGGAGTCTCCCGCGCCCACGGGTAAAGTGACCTCGATGGACTCGCTAAAACAAATGACACCGAAGGATACGATGAAGATGAAGTAATACAGCTTCATTCGAAAATTGTAAAAGCCCCGACAAATGTTGGGGCTTTTGGCTTAGTGCATGTCTTTAAGCCATACCTGAAAGACACCGCTAGGACGATTTTGCCCCATCCGTGTTCTTTCCCTTGACAAATCCTACTAATGCGGATCACCCAAGACCAGGTCGAACAGGTTCGGAGTGCGAGCAATATCGTCGATGTGATCGGCGAGACGGTGCAGTTACGCCGGCGCGGCCGCAATTACACTGGGCTTTGTCCATTTCATAAAGAGAAAACTCCTTCCTTCAGCGTCCTTGAGGATCGCGGAATCTTCAAATGTTTTGGATGTGGAAAAGGCGGAGATGTGTTCGGCTTCGTTATGGAGCTTGAGAAACTGACCTTCCCCGAAGCGGTCGAGCGTCTCGCGCAGCGCGCGAACATTACACTCCAACTCGAGCACGATCCCCTTGAACAACAGCAGCAATCCGAGCGTGAATCGGTCTATGTGGCCGCGCGAGCAGCCGCAGGGTGGTATTATAAAGCGCTACAGTCACCGGAAGGGGCTGTCGCGATGAGTTATGTCAAAGCGCGCGGACTTGGCGATGCCGTACTCAAGAAATACGGAGTCGGATTCGCTCCACCAAAACAAGGCGCTCTCCTCGGCCAGCTCATTGGGGAGGGAATCACAGAACATTCGCTAGAGGCTGCGGGAGTTGTTTCGCCGGGAAATCAGGGACAGCCATACGAGAGATTCCGCGGCCGATTGATCTTCCCAATCCTTTCGGCGACGGGCCGGGTCATTGGATTTGGGGGTCGGGTTATTCCTGGGGTCGATGCTATCTCAAATCAGGCTAAGTATGTGAATTCACCCGAGACATCTATCTACAATAAGTCGGTTGTTCTCTATGGTCTGTTCCAGGCGAAGGATGCAATTCGGAAAGAGGAGAAGGCATATTTGGTCGAGGGATATCTGGATGTGCTCGCTATGGCCGAGGCCGGAATCGAAAACGTGGTTGCAGCAAGTGGCACATCACTTACAAGCGGCCAACTTGATGTTCTTAAACGATATACGCGCTCTGTCGTACTCCTTTTCGATGCCGATCAAGCTGGAAAGAACGCCGCAATGCGCGGTATCGAATTGGCGATTGAAGCGGGCTTCGACGTCAATACGGTAATCCTTCCGCCAGGTGAGGATCCCGACTCTTTCATTCGCGCAAAGGGAGCCGAGGCATTCAAGAACGCGCTGAAACAGGAGCAGTCGTTTATCGAAACCAAGGCCCAGATATTCGAGGAACAAGGCATGCTCAGTGATCCCAGCAGAGAAGCGCAGGCCATTCGTTCGATCGTCGAGAGTATCCGGAAGGTGCCTGACGGGATCAAACAGGAGCTGTTTGTTCGTAAGCTTGCAACAAGATTTCGTCTCTCGGAAACGATGCTTCTGACCGAACTTCGGCGTTCGACTGAGAAGCATCAACGAATCGCAACTCGAAGAGAGGAGTTGAGGGAAACCCGTGATGACTTTCGCAATGAGCAAATCCAAGACCCTCCGTCTCAAGAGACCGTCGCCCCGGAGGCAGAACGTGTGCTGCTAAGGGCCGCTTTGCTACGGCCAGAACCCGTTCGACGGTTGTTGGAGCAGGATGACTTTGATATCAGTCTTGTCTCAGATACGAAGATTAATCACATCCTCGGCAAACTCTTCGAACATACATCCGATGGAGGTCAATATGGGACAGTTGATCTGCTCGCTGAATTCCGCGGCGATGAGTCGTCCCAAAAGATCATTATCGATTGCTCACAGCTTGAACAACAACCGAGCGAGCAATGGAAAGAACTTGAGACGAACGCAGCGCTTGTCGCCTTGCAGATGGCTGAGCAGGCTATGATCACCATCCTCAATACTCAGATCACCCGAAAACTCGAAGCGCTGAAAGTAAAGCTCGCCGGCCCTGTCGATGCGGATGCAGAGATCATGATCAGTGAAGTTCAGCGATTGAAAGAACTGCACGAGAAACTCAAGGACAAGTTCTCATCTCTTTCGAGTGCATGACCGAATCGACCCCGGCTTATTTCGATACTCGCGCCGCAAGTTGGTCTGGCCAGTACAATGCGGACCCCCGATTCGTTAGGAGGCAATCGCGCATAATGGCATTGCTCAACAAACACGTTTTTTCGAAGCGCTCGATCGGCAACGCCCTTGATTTCGGCTGTGGTTCGGGCGTGTTCTCTCGGGCTTTAGTCAGAGATGGCTGGCGAGTGACTGGCGTCGATGTCTCTCAAGGCATGATCGATGCTGCCAGGGCCGGTTCAATTGGCGCGACTCCGGATCATCTCTCTTATATCAATGGATCAATCCAGGATGTCGAGGGACAATACGACCTCATCGTGAGCTTGAGTGTGATCGAGTATATTCAAGATGATACTGTGGTGCTAAAGAAACTCGTGGATTCGCTCGCTTCGGATGGTATGCTGATGGTCTCGGTACCCAATAAAGTAGGAATGCTCAGACGATTGGAGAAGTTGGTATTCGGGATCAGAAACGTTTCCGGTAACAGGCTCTTTGCCGGAACTGGAGATTATCTCAAGTACCAGCGGCATCAATATTCTGCTTCTGAACTTGACCGACGGCTTGGGGACCTGGGTATGAAGAAAGTGGAGGGGATTTATCTTAATGCGGGACTCGCTGCAAGCGAATCTGCAATGGCTCTACTCGAACAAGGTTGGTGGGCCGCGATGTATTGCGCCCTTTACGAGAAAGCCTAGAGCTTCGGTCCCGCCATCTTCGTCTTCCGCTCGCGAATAGCCGCGAGGAGTGCGTTTGGAAAGGAGAGCGTGCTTCCAGGATGTGTGCGGAGCCACCACGATTGGAAGACCATAGAGGCAATCGCTCCACCAATCGCGAACGGCAAAAAAAACATGCTCATGATGCTGAGATAGAAGCCATCCGAAAGCTTTGCACCAGCCGCAGTCATGCTTTCCTTGCACATCGGACACGATTGTGCGAACGCGTTGCTCGCCGAGACAAGCGCGACGATCAATGCTGATATTCCGGTGGCAAAACTCTTACGCATCATGATGGATCAGGATATAAGTCTCCACAAAGATACAAAACTCCAGCCCAAAGCCCGCGTGAACGGGGGAAGAACCAGACCGGGAAGAGACCATTGAAGGGTACCAGAACGGCGATCTCGAGCATGGTCGAGGTGCCAATCACAAACTCCAGTAGGATGAACCCGAATACGAAAAGAAACTCCGTCACAAGAATATTCAGGTACATCGCTCCGGTGTATGAGCCTTGTTCTCTCGAAAAGATGACACCGCAGTTGGAGCAGATAGGCTCCATCTGAAAATACTTACGAAACATTGTTTTCTCTCCGCACGCTGGACACGCTTTCCGAAGGCCGCGACCAATCGAGCGTAGTGCCAACGGTAGCGTAAACGCCGGAGCTTGCGGCCCATCGCCGAACGGTGAGGGTGTTTGCTTCCCATCAGCATTGCTTGGCACCTCTCGAAATTCGAGTGGGCTAATTGCAGGCAACAGCGGATCGGTTAACATGGCTTAGACCGAATGAGGGTAGATCTGATAGAGCATCACATAGATGAGAACCCCGGTCGCGCTCACATAGAGCCAGATAGGATATGTCCAGCGCGCGATCTTACGATGTGAGTTGTAGCGTGCGCGCAATCCGCGAACAAGCGTGATCGTTGCAAGCACAGGAACAGCGACTGCCAGGATCGTGTGGGTAGTCAGGAGCACAAAGTAGAATGGTCTTACGATACCTTGACCGCCAAATAGCACAACCCCTGCAAGAGCGTGATATGTGAGATAACTCGCAAGAAAAATAATGCTCACAGTAAAGGCAGCGATCATGAGTTGGCGGTGACGCAGGGTATTTCCGCGTTTGATCTCGCGTCTGGCAAAAAGCAGGATAACGGCGCAGAGTCCATTCAATCCTGCGTTGATCATCGGTAGATCCTGAACAGTCATATCAGTTTGTTTTCTCCTGGCGCATGAGGTCGCCGATCGCTGTCAACACCTTTGGCTGCACTTCATCTGAGCCGCCATCAAAATAAGCCCGGACATGTCCGCGCTTGTCAACAAGCACGAATCGCTCACTGTGAACGATCGGACTCCCTTTGTCGCCGCCGACGGAATCGACAGGTAAATGAAATCCATTCTTCGCAAGCGTAAATATCTGGCCACGCGGTCCGGTGAGAAAGTCCCATTGTGTCGTATCAACGTTGTAACTACGTGCGTATTCGCGCAAGGCCTGAGGCGTATCGCGATCGGGATCGACGCTAAAGGAGACAAGTTTCACTTGCGGGGTTTTTGTAAGACTCTTCTGAATCGACGCAAGCTTCGATGTCATGATCGGACAACTCCCAGGGCAGTGCGTGAAGATGAGATCTGCGATCCAGATGTGTCCTTGAAGGTTTGCATCGGTGAATTGCCTTCCGTTCTGGTTCGTGAGCTGAAAGGATGGCACGACGCCGTAATCGGGGAGCTGTTCAGTCGGGGTGCGCAATTCCTGCTCCTTCAGCCAGCCATTAAGGGCAAAAATGCCGACTCCCAGAAGTACGACACCGAGTAATGTCCACAAAAACCACTGCGTTCGATTTGAATTTGGTTGCATCGTGAATGGAATCAATCGCGCAACCTAACACTCATGAGATGTAAATGAGTGCGTAAACGCTGATCCAGATTGCGGTTTGCAAATAAAGAAACATTGCGAGGTGCGGAATGCTGTTGGCCGAACGAACATATGTGCGCCAACGCGAGACGCGACGGATCATCCCGATCACTACGATCGCCGATGCGAGAATATGAAGAAGAAAGATACCGGTGATGATGAGATAGATGCCGCCAAAAACTGTCATGATATCAAGGCCATTTTGGAGGAGGTTCGTCCACTCTGTGGCATTGATCGCAACGAAAAGTGCGAGAAAAATAAGTGTGGCCGCAAGCGAGAGCCGCAAGTTCTTAAGGGTATTCCTGTGATGTGAGCGAACGCCGAGTCCGACGCTCATCGAAGCGAGTAGAATGAGCGGACATGTCCAGAACATGAGCGATGGATCGAGCGCAGGCGATCCAGGTGGTGGCCAGGAAAGTGAGCCGCCACGCAGAACGAAGTAGCCACCCAGCAGACCAACATACATCATCACATCCGCTCCCAACAACAACAGGAAAGCGAAGCGGCCGCTATTGATCAACTCACCGCCGGCGTGCGTCGAGTCTCGAAGTCCCGCTTTTTCGTAGACGATCTCGCTCATGCCTATTGTGCTGACTTATACCAAATGATGTATGCGATCGAGCCAGCAATCAGAAGCACGATCGTGGACCATAAGATTGCACCCAGAATCTTGTTCCGGGATTTTATCGTGAACTCGCGAAGTGTAGAATCCATCGTTATCGCGTTACCGTTTGTCGAGTACCATTAATGCAAGCAGTGCAGGTAGATAAATGATCGATGCAAACAGTAGTCGCTTTGCCGCAGCATTCGTACGCTGAAACGCAGTTTGGATTCCACTGACTGCAAACCCTACTCCAAGGATGAAAGCCCCGACAAAGTAGATCCAGCCGGTTAGCCCGAGCATCGTCGGAAGCAGACTGATCGGGATCAATCCAAGCACATAAACGATCACCTGATGCGCAGCGCGAAATCCGTCTGGATCGATCACCGTGAGCATCGGGAATCCTGCGCGCGCGTAGTCCTTGCGATACATCCATGCGATCGCCAGAAAATGCGGGATCTGCCAGAAGAACAGAATAGCAAAAAGCACCCAACCGCGAATGTCGATCGAACCCATGACGGCAACCCAGCCGATGAGTATCGGGATCGCTCCGGGAAATGCACCGATGATGGTGGAGAGTGACGTTCGCTTCTTAAGCGGTGTATAAACAAAGAGATAACCCACGAGTGTACCAATCGCAAGCAGAGCGGCGAGACTTCCAACAAATGCCTGCATCAGAATCACCCCCGCGATGGAAGTCGCTACGCCAAAGATCAATCCTGTCGAAACCGGCATGCGCCCCGATGGCAGCGGACGCTTCTCCGTGCGCCGCATTTGTCCATCTGGGATAACTTCGAGCACCTGATTGAGCGCGCCGCCGCCACATGTCACAAGCGCGGTGGCAATCATCGTCTTCACAAAGAACGCAACATCGAACTTGCCATGCGAAGCGAGCCAAAAAGAGGCTGCCGTCGTGATCAGCGCATAGAACCCAATGCCAGGCTTCGAGAGATCGTAGAAATCCCGTGCGTACTGTCGCCAGTTAAATGGAGCCTGAAGATCGTGTTGGATCGCTTGTTCCACTGTGGATTCGTTAACTGATCGTTGAGGGTATGACGGCAGGCTCGCGATGAAGCGACTCCTCTTGTTTCGCCGCTTTTGATTCGTAATGGTGATATGCCTGCAGACTTATCACGAGCATTGTGCATAATAACAACGTTCCGCCGGATACGTGCAATGTGGTCGGCGTCACCGCTTTTTCGCTAAGAATTGTGATCGCACCGAGAGCGATTTGCAGGAGTAGCACAACGACTGCGAAGATCGCTGGTCGCGAAAGCTTACGATCATATCTGTAATCCCGCAGTATGACTGCCACAGTTGCAAGCACAAAGCCCGAAGCGATCAATGCTCCAACGCGGTGCGCAAAATTGAGAACGATGCCACTCGATGTAAACTCAGGAATGATGCGTCCATTGGCAAGCGGGAAAGTCGCGATCGCAAGCCCGGCGTTTTCGTGACGCATTAGCGCACCGAGCATTATCTGGAATGCAATGGCACCGACTGTCCAAGCCGATAGCTTTCGAATATCGATCGAACTCGTTTGCAATGTTCGCTCGACATTCGGCCAAGCTTTCGAGGTAAAAAGCGCTATCGTGACCGTAAGGCAAAACACACCCTGCGCAAGCATGGAATGGCCAGTCGAGATCGAAGTCGGAAGGAGATATTTCACCGTCAGACCACCAAGATATCCCTGGATACAAACTCCAACGAACGCAATCCACCCAAGGATCTTCAGCTTCTTGCCATACTTTGAGAGTTGAAGCCAGATAGCCTCGACCGTGATGAACGCGCCCACGAGCGTGGCAAGTAGACGATGACTGTGTTCATAAAAGATGTTACCAACCCACTTGGAATACGGGAAGGTGAGCATGAATTCGCCGTATGTGGTTGGCCAGTCAGGAACGGAGAGGCCGGCCTCATGCGATTTGACCAGACCTCCAACGAAGATCAGGAAAAATGTGGTGACCGCAGTAAGCAATGCAAAACGGTGGAGCCATTTGGAATGGACTCCACCGTTAAGAAGATCGAAACGGGACTGACTATCCATGAGTGGCAGTAGCCTTCATTTGCTGTGCGCGCTCAAGCCAACCTTCGGGTGGTTCGTTCTGAGGCCAGTAATCCTCAGTATGTCCCGGCACGCTGTATTCGTAAGGCCCACGAAAAACATGCGGGGTTTCGCTGAAATTCCCATGAACCGGCGGCGAAGGCAATGTCCATTCGAGCGTGTTGGCGTGCCATGGGTTCATGCCGGAGGGCTTGCCCTTGAACATGCTCCAGAATAGATTGAACAAGAATAGAAGCGTCGAAGCGCCGAGTATGAATGCGCAGACTGACATGAACGCATTCAAGCCCTGGAAATGGCTCAAGTGCGGGTACTGGGTGTAGTCGTAGATACGGCGCATCATCCCGCCAATGCCAAGTATGTGCATCGGGAAGAAGACGCCATTGAATGTGAGGAAGACCAACCAAAAATGGATCTTGCCCAGCGTCTCATTCAGCATTCTGCCAAACATCTTCGGAAACCAGTAGTAAACACCGGCAAAGATCGCGAAGATCGATCCACCGAATAGCACATAATGAATGTGGCCGACAATAAAATACGTATCGTGGATGAAAATATCGACCGGCGTTGAAGCCATGAAGATACCGGAGAGTCCGCCGATAACGAACATCGCAACAAAGCCAACAGCAAAGAGGAATGCCGTCGTGAACTTGAAATTGCCGCCGTACAACGTACCAAGCCAGTTGAACGTCTTGATCGCGGACGGCACGGCGATAAGCATTGTCGAGATCATGAACGTCGTCCCCAGCAGCGGATTCATGCCCGATTGGAACATGTGGTGTCCCCACACAAAGAAGCCTAACACAGCGATACCGCAGATCGAGAAGACCATCGCCTTGTATCCAAAGATCGGCTTGCGCGCGAAAGTCGCGAGGATATCAGAAGCGATGCCCATCGCAGGAAGGATCATGATGTACACTTCGGGATGTCCGAAGAACCAGAACAGATGCTGCCACAAGAGCACCTGACCGCCACCGGAACGCCCAACGAGTGGCTGTCCAGCGACAAGAATAGTCGACGGGATGAAGAAGCTTGTATGTACCGTGCGATCGAAGAGCAGCAGCACCAGCGCCGACGTTAGCACCGGGATCGCAAGCAGAAGCAGAATCGCAGTTACAAAGATCGCCCAGATCGCCAATGGCATCCGGAAGAAGCTCATACCTGGACAGCGCATGTTTACGACTGTGGTGATATAATTCACCGCACCCATGAGCGATGCTACGCCGGAAATAAGCAGGCTGATGATCCACAGATTCTGTCCGACGTTCACTCCCGAAAGTTCGGAGAGATCGGAGAGCGGGGGGTAATTCGTCCAACCTCCTCCAGCGGCGCCGCCTTTTACGAAGAAGCTCGAAAACATGATGATGCCCGCAACCAGCGCAAACCAGAACGAGAGCATGTTGATCTTCGGGAATGCCATATCCGGTGCGCCGATGTGCAGTGGGATAAGAAAATTCGCGAACGTGCCCATGAGGAATGGCATCACGGCGAAGAAGATCATGAACGTGGCGTGCATCGTGAATGCAGAGTTATAAAACTCCGGCAGGATCACGCCGCCCGCGACCATCGTGGAAGGAAGGAAACTCAAGAACTTGAACGCATGACCGGGCCAGCCAAGCTCTAACCGAACGATCATTGCAAGCCCTCCGCCTACGAGCAGGAAGAACAGGCTTGAGAACATGAACTGAATGCCGATCCTCTTGTGGTCCTGCGAGAAGATATACTTCTGCACGAACGAAAGCTCATGATGCCCGTGGGCATCGTGGGCTCCAGGTTTGGTTGGCTTCTTTCTTACGATCGCCGGTGCTACAAGCGTTGCCATAAAGAAGAGATTCGCGAATGAGAACTTGTGGTACTAAAACTTGTGGTACTACGTGAACATGTAAACGAGATGCGGAGTGCTTAAGGCGTCAGATTGATTGCCGGTGCGGCCGCCGGCGCAGGGGCCTGCGATTTCACCCAACGATCCATCGAATCCTGCGAGATGATCGAGACAGTGCCTTTCATGCGATAATGTCCCAAACCGCAAAGCTCTGCGCATGCTATTTCGTATTGAGCTTCTTTGATCGGCTTGATCCAGACAGCCGTCGGCATTCCCGGGACAGCATCCTGCTTGATCCTGAATTCAGGCACGAAGAAGCTGTGGATCACATCCTGACCTTCAAGCTTGATCTGTACCGGCTGATTCACAACAAGGAAAAGCTGATTGATCGTCTGAATATCATCGGCAGTACCAAATTTCTTATCTGGTCCAGGATACGTAATATCCCATTCAAACTGACGTGGCTTAATCTGGATCGCAGGCGCGTTTTTCGGGAATTTGTTCGGGTCGCGGATCTCGGACCAGAGCGAATTACTAAAGACAGCGAGAAAGACAAGGATGACGGCTGGAATCGCGGTCCAGGTTATCTCCAGTGTGTTATTGCCATGCGTGTAGATCGCTTTGCGCCCATTTTTGTAGCGGTACTTCCAAAGGAAGACGATGAGCGCCCCCTCTACGAGGAAGAACACAAAGAGCGTGATCCAGAGGATCAGATAGAACATATCGTCGATCTGTCCGGCATAGCTTGACGAAGCATCCGGCAGCCACCAATGCTTATACCTTGGCGGTACAGCTTGCGCCATCAAAAGCGTCGGCACCAAAAAAAGTAGAACTGGAACAACCCAACTGAAGCGGGACAATCGTCGTAGATTCACGTATTCCTCCAAAAGGCCATCAAAACAACTCTGTCAAACACTCGAGAGACGCAGATGCATCGTGTCCTCGTCAAAATAGGAGGTGGTCACCTGAGGTGACCACCTTAAAGCAAAGTCTACTGAGCCTTCAGGGTGAAGTCGACCGTCTTCGAATCCTTTGCAGCGACGGTTACCTTCTGATCCTGCGTAACTCCGGCGGCGTCCGACTTGGTCGATTCGTGCCAGCATTCGATAGTATAATCTCCTGCAGGGACGCCCTTGATCTCATACTTACCGTCAGCACCCGTCACAGCGAAAAACGGATGGGGGAGAACTCCTGCATAGGAATTCATCCAGCCGTGCACATCGCACTTGATCGGAATCATGACTTCCTGCTTCGTCATCTTATGTTCTTTCGCAGGTGTTCCCGGCGGCTGTCCTTCATTGAAGGATTCGTTCGCTGCGGAAACAGAGTGTACATTGTGCAGAGTTTGGTCGTCGTTTTCGACTTTCATTGTCTGACCGACCATGATTCCAAATACATGTGGCTCATAGGTGCAACCCTTTTGCGCCAGCGTGATCGCAGTTGCGGGAGCGGCATAAGTCTTTCCACCAAGGCCATCCTTAACATAGACAAACGCATTAACGAGCGCACCACCGTTGTTGACCCAATGATCATCAGAGACCGGACTTGTCTTGTGTGCAGCGCCGCAGTATGCATCGCCACCCATGTTAATTACTTTCGCGACCGGAGCAGCTCCATCGAGCTTCACCGTACCAACGATCGTAGCGCCGTTGGTCATATCAACCGTCGCAACGGTAGCAGCAGCGTCGGACTTTCCGCCCGAATCGTCTTCCTCGTCAGAATCCTTCTTGCCGCAGCCAACCAGGCCGACAACGAGTGTGAGGCTTAACATGTAACCGAGCTGCCGTAACGAGGGATGAATGATCATAGCTTCTAAGGGTTTCAGTAAATTAGCCAGCGCACAATCTGGCATGATTATCAAATTTCAGGTGCAAAGATAAGAACATTTTCGCAACCGAATAGATTAGCGACTTTCCTTCACACAGACATCGGAATAAATGGACCCCAAAAATCGTTGACCTGCTCAATGAAGCGAAATACTCCTACCCTGGCTGAGGCCGAAAACATTACGAGAAAGATCGCTCTTGGCCATTACGAGAATTTCCCTGTTGGATCAATCCTCATTCCGAAAAAATCTCGGCAGCATTTCTACAATCTCTACGCGTTCATGCGCACTGCAGACGACTTCGCGGATGATGAAGGCCGCAACATCGAAGAGCGCATCACTTTGCTCGAGGATTGGAGAAAGCAGTTGAAAGAAGCATTCACAAGCAAGGAGCTAACACATCCAGTCTTCATAGCACTGCGCCACACCATCGAAAGCTGTCAACTGTCGATCGATCCCTTCAATAGACTACTTGACGCGTTCACGTTTGATGTTCATGACAGTCCGAAATTCACTACGGAGGACGATCTCTTCTGGTACACCGCTCGCTCGGCGGCCCCGGTTGGAGAATTGGTGCTCGCGCTTTTTGGATATCGCGATGCAGAACGTATAAAGCTTTCCAATGACATTTGCTCGGCGCTGCAACTGATAAATTTTGTTCAGGATACGAAGGAGGATCTTGGGCGGGGTCGATGTTATTTTCCAAGTGCCGACTTGCCGACCGAACTTCGTGCCGACCCAGCTTCGGCTTTGCTCGTCGATCGTGATCTGCGTATCCAAATAATGGGACTTCAACTCGCGCGAGCAAGAGGTCTTCTTAAGAACGGCGAATCACTTCCCAGACTCGTCACCGGAAGGCTTCGCTTTGAGCTAAGGGCCATAGTCATTGAAGCGAGGATGATGATCAGGAAGATAGATGTACTAGGCTGCGATACAATAAGGGAGCGGCCAAAGCTATCGAAGATTGAACATGGGCTGGCTTTGGCGAAGGCTTTTCTCTGAGATGAGGGCTTGACATGGCCTCAGAAATTGCTTATATTTGCCGCGTTCCTAGGGAATTGTGTTGTACTGGCTTTTTTCCGATAGATCCGACCACCCTGCCAATTGCTACTACGTTGAAGTCTTGACGAAATTGGGGTAAAATTTTGTGACCCCGATATCGTGTTACCTTTTACCACTTCATCGGTCTTATTCTTACAAGCGAGCAACAAGTGCCGCTTGAGTGTGTGTCACTAACGTAGCAGCCAAGCCTTAAGCAATCATTGATACTGATTTCGAACTCGTAGCAATACGATGAACAGTGTGTTCGCTTTCGTCCCTCACAGGCCGCGAGCCGCCTCAATTGTTCAATCGTCTAAGCTTCGATCTGTGTGATTGAGTATCAATTGAATAAGCTCAAAGGCTATGTCAGTAACTTCTCAGGCAGTACCCGCTCGTTATTCGGCCACAACCGACCTTCCTCATTTCTCGGGCTACCAGGCGCGCAACGAACCCATTGTTCGCCGGCCGGATGCGAAAAACCCTCTTGGCGACCTCATCAGCGATGAGTTGTTCGAACAGCTCTCGCGGTATGACCTCATTAACGAAAAAGCGCTCCGCGATTTTATTATACGCCAGACTTACCGAAAGGTGAGGCAGGAATATCAATTCTCACGCGCCGAAGCAATCGAATTTGTGCAGGCGAGTTATCCCTACCTGCAAGGCGATACGATCCGGAAGATCATTTACAAGATCAACCCGGCAGCAGGCAAGAAGCCGCTGTTGTGAATCGGGGTATTTGTCGCAGTGATTTCAAGCATGATCGAATAGAGTGTGCTGACACTCTGGACTAGAGTGGAGCATTCCCTGATAACATAAAAAGCCCGCGGCTTCTGGAAGTGCCGCGGGGCTTCTATTTTACCGCGTGACTACAAAGCGGCTGAACTTCGTCTCTTCTGCCGTCATCATCTGAACCCAATAGGTCCCCGCCGGGAGTGTGGCAACTGGATACGGAAAGTCATACGAGCCCGTATGAAGATATTGATCCACAGGGGTCGCAACGATCCTGCCGAGTAAATCTTTGACCACGATCACCACATGCTCGCTTTTCCCAAGCGAGAACGGGATCGAAGCCGATGCACCCTTCGAAATCGGATTCGGATGAAGACTGCCCAAGATCGCGGAAGACGCTGGAGCGTTCGATGTCACTGACCTGAATTCGCTCTTCGGCCCTTCGAGCACTTCAAGATCGTCAATGCCGGCCTCGACAATAGCACCTACATTATCCGTGGCGATAAACCGAAGCTGTATTTTGTCCGATGGGACAACATAAGAGCTGACCGGCACAACGTAGGCTGTCCATCCAGGTGCGATCTCGTTTGTATTCTGAATGGTCTTCCATGAAGCGCCGCCATCCCCGGAGATCATCGTAGTCCATTTGGGTATACCTGGGTTGCTCCCAGCATCGTTTCGATAGTAATACCAGTATTTGATGACCGGATTAGCGTATGTCGAGAGGTCAAGAAGGGGTGTGGTAAGCGTTGTCGAGCCATTGTCGACGTCATCATATCCAATATCTCTGCTCGCGATTGCCTTGTTTGCATTCCCAGTCAGATAGCAGTAGCTGCCATTCGGTGAGTGGTCGGTGTCCTGCTGGACGAAGTCGGGAAGCACGACGTAGGTACCGAAGGGAATATCGCGCGTCCAAAGGCCTGTCGTTGCATTGTCCGAAGGTTGCGAAAGCGACCAACCCCGATCCTGCTCAGCATCGTCAAGCGAGATCCTGCGGAAGCCGACTAGAAACATCGCAGTTGAGGAAACGCCTTCTCCAGCATCAGCATAATTTGTTTTCGCCGATACATAGTATTGGACAATGTTGCCTGGACGGACTTTTGGAATGAGGCCAGTAAAAACATTTCCGCCTTGCGTGGCAAGCAGCGCAGTTTCGAATATCTTTCCGCCATCGATGGAATAATGCACCATCACCGAATTGGCATCGAGCGCGCCGACCTTACCGCCATACTTAACATTCGCCGTCACGGAATAGCCGGCAACCAGCGAGTCCTGATCAGGGATCTGATCGACCGAGATCGAGACGAAGGCGCTCAGACCTATATTGTGCAGATTGAAGGCTTTAAGTATCTGAGCGAGATGAGGAGTGCCGTTGGTAAGGTTGTTGTCGTCATCATCCGTTGCTATGATCGCGCTAAGAACACTTGTAAATGCATCGAGCATTGGACCGGGTGCCATGTTGCCGATGCCATCTGGATTCAAATATCCCATCATATGGAAAAGGTGTTCGGCGGTATCATGCCCGATCAACTTGCGCAGGTCCCAGATGGCACCAGAGATGATCTCACCTGAAATATGAATGTCGGGGTTCAGATCCTTCGGCCACTTCCTCGTATTGTCGCACGTGCGCAGTATCGATCCCTTCTGGAAAAACCCGATGCCGATCCTCGGATCGTCGCGCATGAATGCGCTGACAAGATCGGCAAATCCCTCACCAAGTGAGCCATCGACAATGTTTAAGCCTCCATGCTGAGTATAGCGCGAATCGATAACGCGATGACCGAACTCATGGAACACAACATCGGCAATCTCGCCGGTGTTCGTGCACTGACCACCGGCCTTGAAAAAGTTAACTGATACTGTGGTGGGATCATAGTACGCGTTACATATCTGATTCAAATTGACGTTGACCGTAAGTCTTGCATCGAGGTTTGTCAGATTTGGATCCAGATGCCGAACATATTCTCGAGCGATACCAACATGATAGTATGCATCGCGCTCTGCTGGATTGGAATTCGCATCCGACCAGAGTAAATCGATCGGCGTCGCGCCGCTGGCTGTAAGTGCAAGGCGCCCATTAACTCCATCCTTTCGTATCGCACGATCGAACGGACCCAGGAACGTGGAAGAGATCGTGTATGGTGACGTCACCCCGCTTAGGCTCCATCTGCCCAGTGAATCGGTCGTCGTGGTTTGACCATTGACGATGATACTCTCGTTTGGCATAAAAACGCTTACGAGCGTATCGTAGCTTGATTGCGGATGAATGAGCGCACTGAGTGTGCCGCTTGTGGAGGCGAGCGGTTCGTCATGTCCGCCGATGTATTCATAGATATCGTGGGCGTCCAGCATTTCGCCAGTATTTGCGTCAATACGCATACGCCAAAGGTGCGGGCCAGATAAATCTTTCACTAAGCCTTCATAGGCGAGCCGAAGTTGACCGGATTCGCCTGCGACAGTGTAAATGAGTTGCGCGGGAGTATTCAGCTCTGCCGAAACCGTAAAATTCTTTTCGGCGTAATCTCTCATGCTGGACGACGCAGATTGAGAAGAAAGGGTGGGCTCGATGGCGTTTGGCTCTGTTCGTGGCAGGTTCGTTTCGATCATCATCGGCTTGCCACTGAGTGCACCAATCAGCAGGGATGCCTTGCGATCGACCACAGGGATGCCGTTATAAGAAATTGTATAGCTGGAATGCCAAAGCTTTCCTATGA
This sequence comes from Ignavibacteria bacterium, assembly GCA_013287605.1. Lineage (GTDB taxonomy): Bacteria > Bacteroidota > Ignavibacteria > Palsa-1295 > Palsa-1295 > JABDDM01. Next base: position 22,088 of record JABDDM010000010.1, read on the forward strand.
GTGCAGTACTCCGTCTCAAGAGTGTGGACGATGAAGGTAAGCCTAGGACGGAGCGTTTGATCTCAGCGAAGTATAGATCCGAAGCCGTTTGGACCTTCGAAGGAGTCGCCGCATCCTGAATGATACGAAGCGTTTGGGCCGGATCAATGGTCAGAATATTTGCCGATCCGTCAGCGTGTGCGTGTAGGAGATGAAGTCCTGCAGGCACGCTGCCAATATCCTGCACTGTGGCGGAAGGCAGTTGTGCTCGAGCAGACGAGAAACAAGCAGCAAGAACGAGCGAGGCAGAAAACGCGCGGATCAGGTTCGTCATGGATGGGCACGGGAAACAGTTGGACGACGGCAAGTCGAGATTGATGCTGTTAGTATACAAATAGGAAGACCCATATGGCTCCCGAGAGTTACAGAGTTGCACAATTTTTGTAACCAACGCACCTTTTTGCGTTCTAGTAAGGTGCAAGGGACGGGGCGATCAGGCTGCGCCTATTACGCAACTATTTCGCGAAAACAGGTTTTAGAGGAAAACTACAGAAATGGGTTCACCAGAAGAACCACCAGATTTTGCTTCAACGCTCAAACGCTAACCAATTCGACATGAAACATTTCGTTACAGCATTTCTTTTCTGCTTCGCTATCGTGGTTGCTGCGGACCTGGCATCTGCCCAGAGTTCCAGCGGGGTGCCGCTGGTTGTAGCGCCACAAAAAACGACGAACTCTTACCCAGCCAGTCTGGGAAAGAAGCCTCACCTTCAACCTCAGGGTAAGGTAGGCGCACTGACCTTTGCTGACACAGCGGCGAACGGCATCGGTTACTTCTATTTACCTTATGTCCAAGACAGTGCTGGGGTTGACCATGTTCCCCATCCATACCTGGCGTATTTGGGTTTCGCCGAGCGCTTTACCTTGGCAGCGAAAAGTAAGTGGTACATCGATTCGGCTGAAATCGTATTCGCGACATCCTCGTTCGACAGCGTAAATCCGAAGGATCGCATTACGCTTCGCGTTCTGCACGGAGACTATTTTGTCTCGCAGGCTGGCAGCCCGTTTAATGGAGTTCCATTCCCGTTCAGCATGAAGAAACAAATTGATTCTGCCCAGGTTGATCCTGCCCTCATTCCAGTCGCTGCAGATGGCGCAACGACGTTCCCATTCAATAGCTACAGCTTGAATTTCCATCATAAGCTTCTCACTGAGCCGATGTTCTATCTCGAGCTGACACTTGGTGATACTTCGAAGAATCACATCGCCGCCATGGCTGACAATTTGAGCGACGACACGCATCCAGCCTTTGACACATCGAGGGATCGTTCGTATTGGATTGGTGCAAAACCTTGGGACAAGCTGCAAATTTATGCCAACTTGTTCGCCGGAAGTTGGTATAGCGTGAACCAAGCTAATACTACTGATACTCTTTGGAAGTACCCGAACTTTGTGATGACGGCCTTTATCTCTGACACATCTTCGGCCGGAGTTGCCAAGTCGATCACGAGTACTGGTTATGAATTGGGACAGAATTATCCTAACCCGTTCAACCCAACGACGGACATTGTCTACACTATCCCCCGAACCGGTCAGGCCTCGATCGTGGTTTCGAACTCGATCGGCCAGGAAATGTTCACCGCTTTCAGTGGTGTTCAAAGCGCAGGGGAGCATAGAGTGACTGTTGATGCTTCCAGTCTGCCTTCTGGTACGTACTTCTACACTCTGAAGTCCGGTACCACCACACTCACACGCCGCATGGTGCTCGCGAAATAATTTCTTCGAACTGGTTTTGGCAAGGTGCGCAGCTCAATGAGTTGCGCACTTTCTTTTTTGGTCCCTAACATGCGCAAAAGTCGCGGCGACAGGAACTGATCTGCTGATATTATATGTTTATTATGCTGTAGGCCAAAATCCCGATTGCCCAGACGTCTTGTGCATCTACGGCGCGGATGCGAAATCCATCTTCAGAGCATACATGTCCTATCGGACTGATTAGTCCTATGAGTCCTATTCGACCATCCACCTTGATTGTCGCACCCAAATGGATTCCCGCCTCCCTAGGGAATGACAAGGACGAAAAGTGATCGCGCGAAGCGCCAGCAATTCTGCCATGTCATTCCGTCATTCCCGCGAATGCTGGAATCCATCCCCAGCACAATGCCAATAGCTTTCTTTTAGAATGAGAATTATGAATAAAGTTTTCACGCGCATTAGGTTTGCTAGAAGCAAAATGTCGATTCCGGCTCAGAATCGAGGATGACCTATTGTATGGTTGCTAATTTGATGAAGGAAGTTTTCACACCCTCACGCTGCTGCCACGGCGAAGACGAGGACCTGGATGGATGCTGGCTGGGCAAGTTGAAGCTCTGAAGCGACGGCCGAGATTGTTGAACCCGTCGTAAGCACATCATCTACAAGGAGCAGGCGCTTACCACGAAGCAATTCATCTGCGCGCTTCGTGCGGCGAAAAGCGCCTTGGACATTTTCCAGACGCTCTGCGACGGTCAGTTGTGCCTGAGAGCGTGTTGGACGGACACGGCGGATCACTTTGTGGGAGAGAAGAGGTATTTTGAATCCGGCTCCAATCCCGGCAGCTAATTCCTCAGACTGATTGAACCCTCGTTCTGCTTCGCGAGTCCTGTGGAGGGGGACTGGGATAATGGCATCGATCTCATTCTTGCAAGCGAGTGCCTTCAGCGCAACCGAGGCGCCGGCTGCGCGGACCAGCCTTGGCATCTCGCCATACTTGAATGAATGGACGATCGATTGAATCAGCGAGTCTTTTATAAAATATACTTGCGCTCGCACGGAAGTTATGCACTCGATTGAAGTAAGAGGCATTGCCCGATCCATGAGCAACGCAGGATCGGGAATCGGCATGCGATCAAATTCTGCATGGCAGACGGCGCAAAGATATTTTTTCAGCGAAGCTGAATCGGTTGGCGGACGAAATGCGAGACGCTCAGCAGCGACCGTCGGTCGTCCACAATGAATGCAACGCTCGGGGAGTACGAGGCTCAACATGACACAACTTACTTAGCCTTGGTATGCTCCAGCACTTTTTCGAGACTTTGGATCTCGTCGCGAATATCGACAGCTTTTTCAAATTCCATTTCTTTTGCTGCGAGCTTCATCTCGAGCTTCATCTGCTCGATCAGATCGCTGAGTTGTGCCGGGCTCAAATGCTTGAGCACAGCATTCGGAGTGAGCTGACGTTTGCGTTCTTTCGCTTTGTCTGCGGCGGCTTCCTTACGAGCCTCCTGTTTTGCAGAGACATCTGCGATCGATGTCGACTGCATAATGTCGTCGAAGGACTTCATGATCGTCTGGGGTACGATACCATGCTCGACGTTATATGCATGCTGGATCGAGCGCCGACGTGTTGTTTCGTCCATCACAGCTTGCATCGAGTTCGTGATCTTATCGGCGTAAAAGATGACTAAGCCATCCGCATTTCTCGCTGTTCGTCCGGCAGTTTGCATGAGTGCTTTCTCGCTGCGGAGAAAGCCCTCTTTGTCGGCATCAAGTATGGCAATGAGAGAGACCTCCGGCAGATCGAGCCCTTCGCGCAAGAGATTTACCCCGACGAGAACATCGAACTCTGCCAGGCGAAGATCGCGCAGGATCTCGACACGCTCCAATGCATCAATATCGCTGTGCAAATAGCGGATCTTGACACCGACGTTCATATAGTAGTCTGTCAGATCCTCGGCCATCCGTTTTGTGAGCGTAGTGATGAGCACACGCTCCTTCTTTACCACGCGCTTGCGGATCTCGCCAAGCAGGTCATCGATCTGATTTGTGACTGGCCGCACTTCAATGATCGGATCAAGCAGACCGGTTGGACGAATGATCTGTTCGACGACGATTCCTTTCGCCTGGTCAAGTTCGTACTCGGAAGGCGTCGCGCTGACATAGATCACCTGATCGACCATCGATTCGAACTCGACGTGATTCAGCGGGCGATTATCAATAGCACTTGGGAGCCGGAAGCCATGCTCGATGAGCGTCACTTTGCGTGCACGGTCGCCAGCGAACATGCCTCGTATCTGGGGCATTGTTTGATGCGATTCATCGATGATTGTAAGGAAATTCTCAGGGAAGTAATCGATGAGCACACTTGGGCGTTCGCCGGCCTTACGGCCTGTCAGATGACGCGAGTAATTTTCTACGCCACTACAGTATCCGAGTTCACGAAGCATTTCCAGATCAAAGCGAGTGCGCTGCTCGATCCGCTGAGCTTCCAGGAGCTTGCCTTGCAGGCGAAAGACCTGAAGCTGGTCCTCGAGTTCGTTCTCGATCAGCTTGATGGCTCGTTCGAGATCGGGACCGCTGGTCACGAAATGTTTCGCTGGATAGAGCATCGCGCGATCAAGCTCACCCAATGTCTTGCCATCAACTCGATTGATCTGAGAGATCTTTTCGATCGTGTCACCAAAGAATTCGATACGAATGCCTTCTTCGTCTTCCTGTGCGGGGATCACTTCGACAACATCACCGCGAACGCGAAACGCACCGCGCTGGAATTCAACATCATTGCGCGAATAGTGAATGTCGCTAAGCGCACGCATAAGATCGTTGCGCACCACCTGCTGGCCCTTTTGAAGGCGAACTACTTGTCGTGCATATTCATCAGGCGAACCGATGCCATAAATGCAGCTTACTGAAGCTACAATGATCACATCGTCGCGACCTTCCAGAAGCGCGCTGGTGGCCTTCAGGCGTAGGCGGTCGATCTCGTCGTTAACGGCAAAATCCTTTTCGATGTACGTGTCGGTCGAAGGGATGTAGGCTTCCGGCTGATAGTAATCGTAGTAGGAGATAAAGAAGGCGACTGCGTTATTTGGAAAGAATTGACGAAGCTCGCCATAAAGCTGCGCAGCGAGTGTTTTGTTATGGCTGATGACAAGCGTTGGCTTGTTGACGGCGGCAATGACATTGGCGATCGAAAAGGTCTTGCCCGAACCTGTAACACCAAGCAGCACCTGCGCCTGATCTCCGCGCTCGATCCCTTGAATGAGTTGCCGAATGGCCTCCGGCTGATCGCCGGAAGGTTGGTATTCTGAGGTAAGTTGAAAAGGCATAGCTAAGAGAACAATCGCTGGTGCTGGAAAAGATGCTTCATCCGTGCATGGCTGGCTCGCCGCGTAACGATTCAATAATGTTGCCTTCGAGAACATTAAGTTCTTCCAGACGCGCATCGACAGTTCGCCGATCAGCATAGGTGCGCGCGAGCCGCACGAAAAGTGTTCGGTGCTGAGCTTCGCTTTCTACGAGTGAAGAATAGAATTGGCGCAAATCTTCTTCCGCGATATGCTGTGCAAGCAGTTGGAATCGCTCACAGCTCCTCGCTTCAACGATCGAGCTAACGAGAAGCGTATCGATCAAACGATCGGGCTCATTTGTCCGAATGAGCGTGTGAAGTGCCTGAACATATTTGTCGCCGGCGTCGTGCTTCAGCTTGTAGCCGCGTTCATAGATCTTCTGCGTAACGCTCGCAAAATGCTCCATCTCTTCCTGCGCTAGAAGAGCCATCGCTTCAACGAGTTCGCGCCGTTCGGGATAGCGATTGATGAGTGAGATCGCCATCGTCGCCGCCTTTTTCTCGCAGTGCGCGTGGTCCACCAGAACACGAGCGGGATCAGCAAGCACGGCCGCAACCCACTCTGCATTCGTGGCAGATGTCAGGCCGAGCATCAGTGCGAATGCATTAACCGTTCGACATCGACTCGTTTGCGAGGGCTCGCAGCAGAGAGGATGACCGGTGCGCCATCAGTAATGAGAATGTCGTCTTCGATGCGGCACCCGATATTCCACCACTTCGGATCGCAATCACTTCCGGCTTTCATATAAATGCCAGGCTCGACGGTAACGACGTTTCCAGCGCGGAGTGTATCGTAGGGGCCGGCATCATGGACATCAAGTCCGAGATAGTGAGAGGTCCCATGCATGAAGTACTGTTTGTAATTCGCGGTGTCTTTTAGGATTCCGAGTTTAAGTAAGCCTCGCTTGATCACACTAAGCGCAGCGAAGTGAGTCTCCTTAAAGCTGTTGCCTGCCCGTGCGGCCGCAATGCCGCTATCCTGCGCTTCAAGCACGAGATCATAGATCGCTGCCTGCGCCTGCGTGAAGTGACCATCAACCGGATAGCTCCTGGTAATATCTGCGGTATATCCATGATACTCGCCACCCATATCCATCTCGACAAAGTCACCTGTTTTTGTCTGACGCCGGTTCGTCTCGTAATGAAGGATCGTTGAATTCTCACCACTGCCAACGATGGAAGGATAGCCAACGTACTCGCAGCCGTTCTTTGCGAAGATGTATTCGCCGAGCGCCTGAATTTGATATTCATACCATCCCGGCCGCACACTCTTGATGATCTCGTTGTGGGCCATATTGGAGATCGAGATTGCGCGCCGGAGTAATACCATTTCCTCTGGCGTCTTGACTGCGCGAAGCACAGCGAGCATATGCTGCGGACTCATCACGACAAGCTTCCGATATTTTTTAGCGAGTGCATCCTTCGTCGATTCCCAAAACATCCATGTTGTGTCAAGCAGCGGCATTGCCATTTGACGATCGAACGGTTGATAGAGAAGCGTGTCGGCTGTTGGAAGGGCAAGCTTCAGGTAACTTGCAAGAGAATCATAGGAGAGAGCGTAATGAAAGCCGAGGACACTGATGGCGCCGTCCGGTCCTAGCCGTTTACCTGTCCATGTTTCCTGTGCAGGATCGCGCTGCTGTACGAAGATGATCTCTCTCGTCGTACCGCCATCGCCCATGGCCATCGGCTTACCAAATAACAGGAGCGCGGAATGCGATTCGAGATGTCCAGTCAGGTAGTAAAAATTGGGATCCTGATGATACATGTAGTCATCATCATTCGAGCGAACGCGTTCTGGTGCTGCCATAAAAAGAGCCACGGAAGTCGGCCCCAACTGACCAAGCACTTTCTCGCGCCGTCCAGCATGGAATGAAGGTGGAAGCCTGTCGGTATCGTAACGGCCATACTTCGCAAGTGTGTCGACAGAGACGCTCTGCGACTGCGCAGCGGAACAGGGAAGTGTAAGAAGGGCAACTAGGATCGCGAACTTCATGCAATCAAGTCGATAGCTTTTGCGAGATCGAAATCATTTTGTGTGATCCCGCCAGCGGAATGTGTAGTGAGGATCACGCGCACCTTCTTGTAGTCGTGCAAAAGCAAATCAGGATGATGATCGGCCTCCTCGGCAAGTTCGGCGATCGACTGAATGAAATTTACCGAGTCAATAAAATCGTGACGTGTAAAATCTTTTTCGATCGCATTGTCCTTTTCAGAGAATTCCCAGCCGGTGGGAAGTTTGCTCAAGCTCGCAGTTACTTCTTCTGCGGATAATTTATCGTTAGGGCCTCGCTCCATAGTTCAGATCGTTGTTAATTATTCACACAAACTTGATTAAGGATGAGAACGTGTCCCTGGACACGATCTTGTGATTGCTTTGCTCAATGTGCTTCGACCGGCTTTGCTCGGTAAACCATCCACCAGCCGATTGTTGTATCCAGCGAGTAATTGTCGCGCAGCATTTCTTTGTAGCCTGGGATCCCCTCCAATGCGTGGTAGGGAAGATCTCGCAACAATTCATTGGATGGCGCTGGTGGCCCAAAGGCAGTGACGAAATACTTTGGTCGAATCACTCGAATTGAATCTACGAACTCCTGTCGCCACTTTTGTTCATAAGGTGGGAAGCTCCCGTCAGGTTTCGATATCATGATATGAACAATTGATGTGAACTGCGATGATGACTCCAGTCCTGTCCGATACATCAACCAGGGATCCAGACATGCAAATTCGACTCGGTCTGTAGGTTTTGAATTCGACCGGATATACGAAGCCAACTCAACTTGTTTGCGGTACCCGTTAACAGAATCTGGGCTGTGTTTGTCTTGGATAAATGTTAAGCGGTCAGGCGCGTTCGCAGCAATGGCCTGATAATAAAACTTCGCATACTTCCATGGATAAAATAAAAGCAGACTGACGAGCAGCAAGACGACGCACGCCAGTTTGTAAGACTTCTCATTGCCCCTGAAATATCGTTCAGTCGTGACTGCAAGGAGGATGGCTGATAATTGGTAAAGTGGCTCGAAATGATATCGAAAATACTTTCCCATCCACATGATGGAAATGATCGACCCGACAAGATATCCCGCGATAAGTAATGCTTCGGGGCTCCAGGTTCTTCCGACTTTCCTCTTTCCTGTAGCGCTATTACGGAGCCAGACGATAAGTGCAAATGCGAGTGCAACAAGAAATACTAACCAGTGCTTCCAAATTCCTGGATCCAACAGCGAATGCCGGTACTTCATTGTTCCATACACTTCCACATTGAACTTGATCAAGGCGGTGTAGATGGACGCCATCCTTCCAGGCATCGCAAAGTATGGCGAGAATGCTGCTACAATTGCTGCGACCACGCCAAATGCGTAAACAGTAGCAACCAGCCATCGTCCGTTATTGAGCGTGAGAAGTATGACGACACCTAGCCAAAGCGAAAGGAGTCCAAACGTTGGACGCAACAGTATAACCAAGCCCATGAGCAGCCCCGCGGCAGCAGCAAGGAATATCTGTTTGCCTGCAGGAAACGGGCGGTCTTTGATTCGGAAATACAAGATCGTTGCGAAGACCACGGTGATCATTGCGAACGCATCTCGTTGACCGCCAGACCAATCCGAGTTCGACAAATAGATTTCGCACGAAAGCAACGCCGCAACGAGCGCAGTAAATGGTTTGTGTGAGCGGCGAACCAGGAGATAGATGCCTAAACCCTGAAATAAGTGCAGCGTGGCGTCAAACGCACCAAATCCAATTTCTGAGTTGCCAAACAGAAGCCAGGAAATTCCATGAAAATAGAAAATCCCAGGAAAATTTTGATCGAACGTTCCGACGTAGGGAATTCGGCCAAATTTTAACCATTGCCACGCGATCGATTGATAGAGCGCATTGTCCCAATTTAGTGGACGGACCAGATTGATAACTAAGATGACGGCGCATCCAGCAATCGCAAACCACCATTCGCGTTCTTGCCAGACTGATGTTTTGACTGATGAGGACTCGGGGGAGAGAGACATTTAGCAGATAGTGCTGTGTGGCTTCGTTCTCGATTCTTATTGAAGTGCTCTCAAACTTAGGTCTTGGCGCTCAGGAACTACACGTCGTCGCTATCTTCGCCATCCGCGACCTTCAGCTTGCCACCTTCATAGAGAAGATAATTCTTCATGAAGTCGGTGATGTCGCCATCCATGACTGCCTGTACGTCGGTTTTTGCAAACTTGGTACGATGGTCTTTTACCATCGTATATGGCTGGAAGACATACGACCGAATCTGTGACCCCCAACTGATGATCTTCTTTGATCCTTCGATCGCGGCAAGGCGTGCTTCTTCGACCTCTTTGTCTATATGTGCAATTCGCGATTTCAGCATCTTCATCGCTCGTTCGCCATTCTGAAACTGCGAACGCTCTTCCTGACAAGCAGCCACAACGATATGCTGCACACCGGTCGAGTCGGTGTACTTATAAGTTAGTCGCACCGCAGTCTCGACCTTATTCACGTTCTGACCGCCTTTGCCGCCGGACCGATATGTATCGCGCTGCAGCAATGCCGGATTCAAAACGATCTCAGTGGTCTCTTCTTCGAGAATGGGGTAAGAGTAAACGCTGGCAAAGCTCGTGTGGCGTCTGGCGTTCGAATCATAGGGTGAAATTCGCACGAGACGATGGACACCGTTCTCGGCTTTGAGATACCCAAAGGCATTCTCGCCCTTGATCTCAAGCATAGCCGATTTGATGCCGGCTGCTTCACCTGGTTGTTCATCCATGAGCGCGACCTTGAAGCCCTGACGCTCCGCCCATCGCGTATACATTCGCTCGAGCATCTCTGCCCAGTCGTTTGCTTCCGTGCCACCCTGGCCTGCATTGACAATGATAATTGCGTCCTTATTATCGTCGGGACCCGAAAGCATCACAGCAACTTCCTGCTGGGTGAGATCGCTTGACATCCGCTCGAACTCCTCATTGACCTGAGGCATGAGAGAAGGATCTTCTGCGGCAAGCTCCAGCAGACCTTCTGCATCATCGAGGCGTGTCTTTAACTTCCGGTAGGCGTCGCGTTCCTGTTTAAGGCGCGATGCTTCCTGCATCAGCTTTTGAGCTGTTCTGTTGTCGTTCCAGAAGTCGGGCTTCGAGGACTCTTCTTCTAATTGGTCTATACGGCGTTCTTTGCGACCGAGGTCAAAGAGAGTCGCCGAGGTCCGCGAGACGGTCGCGTAGTTCGGCAATAGAGGTGGATGAAATCTCAGTCATGATTGCGGTCGCGAAAAAATCGTTACGAATGAAAAAATCGTCTTGTCTATGGACGCCTTCTAACCGATTCCCGGCAAATAAAATTCGGACAAGGCCAACGCGGAGTACTTTGCGTTAATGAGCATTAAGTGGCTTCGCACGATAAACCAGCCAATAGCCGATCGTTGTATCCAGCGAGTAATTCGCATTGAGCATCTCTTTGTAGCCCGGGATTCCCTCCAGTGCGCGATAGGGTGCATTTTGGAAAAACCCTCCATCGGGTCCGAGGGCAGTTACGAAAAATATTGGCCTGATGACTCGGATCGAATCTACAAACTCCTGCCGCCACTTTTGTTCATATAGTGGGAAGCTACCGTCTGGTTTTGAAACCATTATATGAAGGAGTGAGGTAAATTGTGAAGAAGGCTCCAGTCCAGTCAGGTAGAATAAGCGGGGATCCATACACGCAAATTCGACTCTGTCTGTGGGCTTTGACTTTGATCGTATATACGAAGCCAGTTCAACTTGTCTGCGATAGCCGCTCAAGGAATCGGGGAAGTCTTCGGATGCGACGAATGCTAATCGATCAGGTGCGTTCGCAGCAATAGCCTTATAATAAAACTTGGCGACCCTCCATGGATAAAATACAATTAGGCCGACCAGGATAAGGCCAATGCACGCAATCGTACGGTACTTGTCATTGCGCTGGAAATACCGTTCGATCGTGACTACAAGAAGGATGAATGAGAATTGGTACAGCGGCTCGAAATGATATCGAAAAAACTTTCCCATCCACATGATTGAAACGAACGCTCCGACAAGATAACCCGCAATGAGCAGTAATTCAGGGTTTCGTTTTCCGTTAGTTTTTTCTGTTCCGCTAACTCGTTTACGAAGCCACACAAAGAGCGCGAACGCAACAGCTATGAAGAACACCAACCAGTGTTTCCAAACCGTAGGCTCCCAGGGTGAGCGCCGATACTTCGTCGCTCCGTACACCTCTGTGTTGAACCTTATCAAGTCGGTATAGAGTGATCCCAGCATGCCAGGCATTGCTAAGTAAGGCGAGAACGCAATTACAATGGCAGCAATTACTCCAAACGAATATGCAGAAGCGGTCAGCCATCGTCCTCTCTCCAGCGTCAAAAGCATGACTGCCCCAAGCCAGAGTGTGCAGAGTGCATACGTAGGTCGCAAAAGGATCATCAATCCCATGAGCAGTCCTGCGGCAACAGCGAGGAATATCTGCTTGCCGGTAGTGAGAGGCCGGTCATTAATCCTGAAATACAAGATAGTTGCGAATACTAATACGACCACTGCGAATGCATCGCGCTGACCGACAGACTCACCCGGCAAGTAAACTTCGCACGAAAGAAGTGCTGCGGTTAGCGCGGTCAGGGGTTTGTGCGAGCGGCGGACCAGGAGATAGATGCCCATCGCCTCCAACAGATGAAGCGAAGTCTCCAGCACTCGGAATCCAAATTCCGAAGTCCCAAACAAAAGGATGGAAATTGCATGGAAGTATATAACTCCCGGAAAGTTTTGATCGAATGTTCCGACGTAGGGCATTCTGCCATATCGAACCCACTCCCACGCGATTGATTGATAGAGCGCGTTATCCCAGATGAGAGGACGGACGAGATTGACCGCTAATACGATGCAGCATCCCCCAATGGCGAACCACCATTCGCGTTCTTGCCAGAGTGATGTTCTTGGTGAGGAGGATGTGGAAGAAGAAGACATTTATCTGTTAGTGATCTTTGAATGGCTTTACCCGATAAACCAGCCACCAGCCGATCGTTGTGTCAAGCGAGTAATTGGAGTTTAACATCTCTTTGTAGCCTGGGATCGCCTCCAACGACCGTGAAGGAACATCTGGCAAAAACTCATCCTGAGCAGGTGTGGGACCTAAGGCGGTAACAAAGAACTTTGGTCTGATTGTCCGAATCGAATCGAGAAACTCCTGCTGCCACTCTTGCTCATACTGCGGGTAACTTCCATCCGGTTTTGTGATCACGATATGCATTACAGAGGTAAACTTCGAAGTCAATTCAAGCTCGGTTCGATAGCTTAGCCAGGGATCGGCACACGCAAATTCGACTCGGTCAGAAGACTTTGAATTCAATCGGATATACGATGCTAACTCCACTTGTTTGCGATAGCCACTCAGCGCGTCAGGATACTGTTCGGCTGCGACGAATGCTAACCGGTCATGTGCGTTCGATCGAACAGCCTGATAATAAAACTTTGCAATCTTCCATGGATAGAATAGGGCAAGACTTACAAAAAGCAATGCGATGCACGCGATTGTCCGATACTTGTCGTTGGCTCGGAAATATCTCTCGATGCTCACCGCAAGAAGAATAACTGAGAATTGATACAGTGGCTCGAAATGCGTTCGAAAGTATTTTCCCATCCACACGATCGAGATGAATGCTCCCGCAAGATATCCTGCGATAAGAAGCAATTCAGTGTTCCTCGCTATCCAGTCTTTCCGCCTGACGGAGGAACGACTACGCATGCCAACCCATAGCGAGAATGTAACAGCGATAATCACAAGCGACCAATGCTTCCATGCATCTGCTTGCCACGGTGTGCGTCTGTATTTCGATGTTCCATATACGTCCATGTTAAACTTAACGAGAGCGGTATAGATGAAGTCCATCATGCCCGGCATCGCGAGATACGGCCAGAACGAAGCTGCAACAGCCCCGATAGCACCGATTGTGTACACAGTGGCAATGAACAATCGACGCTCCCTCAATGTGAGAAGCATAATAACACCGAGCCAAATCGCGAACAGGGCATAGGTAGGGCGAAGAAGGATCACAAGTCCCATCAGCAGTCCGATAACAAGCGCGATACATAGCTGCATTGCAGTTCGAAGCGGATGATCGCGTAAACGGAAATACATGATCGTTGCAAAGACCAAGGCGACCATTGCAAACGCATCACGCTGGCCAACAGACCAATCAGAGCCCGATAGATAAATAGCGCACGAGAGCAGCGCCGCGGTTAATGCGGTAAGCGGTTTGTGCGAGCGGCGGACCAGATAATAAATGCCCATGGCTTCGAGGAGGTGAAGCGCCGTTTCGAGCACGCGAAATCCAATTTCCGAGGTCCCAAATAGTAAGCAGGAAATTGCATGAAAATAGAGTATGCCAGGGAAATTCTGGTCGAAGGTGCCAACATAAAGCTTTCTGCCGAACTCTACCCACTGCCATGCGATTGACTGGTAGAGAGCATTATCATGGTGAAGAGGACGAGCAAGATTGACTGCTAAAATGAGGGCACAGCCACCAATGGCAAACCACCATTCCCGCTCATGCCAAACTGATATTTTTGAAGAGGGGGACGTTGAAATGTCCGACATTGGTGATTGGGCAATGATTGATACGAGAGACAAAGTTACGAATACATCGAATGCGGGCGCCGAGTATGGCGCTTTGCCTTATGCAAAGCAATCTGAAAGAACGGTTGAAGCACTGAAATCCTCGAATATCCTTGTGAGGGAGCCGTGAAATGACTATCTTTGTACAGTCAAGTTAACGCGATAGTGTATTTAAACTGAACGTTACAATGAACAGGAAGCAAGGGCTGATTTTCTGGCTCGGATTCCTAGCATTGAGCTTTTGTGTTCTCAACCCGCCGTATCACAGGGTCAACTGGGAGAACGGAAATCGAATTGAATCCGCCCTCAAATTCGAATTGATCTTTAATCGTGTCCTCAACGACGATGGTCTTACGTCTCCCATCTTTAAGCTTGATGTCACCCGACTCTCAACCGAAGAACTAGGGATCATGCCAATCGCGACGGTTAGTCTCATAACATTTTCCCGCAAGGAGTTGGACGTATTGGCGGCGGCGCAGCATCTTCTCGCTGGAGATCACAATGCTTAGCCAGAATAGATTTAATGAGATCAAGGAATTATGCGATGCGCCACGCTATGTGCAGGAGCTGATCGAAATGTCGAAAAAGCGACAGGCGCCAGAGCGTGAACTGGAAATCCTTACCGCGTTGCAGTTCTGCTCTCGGCTCGCTGTTAACTTGATCCCGATCGAAGAGTACGACGAATATCTTTCGGAAAATCGACGGCTCGCCAGGATTGCAGCGAATGTTATCTAACGGTAGGATATGATCAGGCAAGGGCCTCCTTGAACTTTGCTCGGAGAGCTTCTACCGATTCGGTGCAGTACTGCTCTTTCGTGTTTGGAGCCTTGATGATCGATTTCACACGTCGCGAAATACCACGGGCAATCGCTTCGACCAAGGACACCTCGGTGAGTTCGTAGATGACCGCGGAGTTCATATACACGTTATCGGTAACCCATTGATTTTTGAAGGCGGGGTGTTTCTGCAGGAGTTCGACACGGGCTAAGTTGATGATTTTCATATCAAAGACCAGATGCAACTTTCGCACCATCCTCTGAAAGTATGCCTGGCGGACTGAATTGGCAGCGCATTTTTGTTCCAACTTTTTTGTGGCGGGTCTATTTTTTTGTTTGAACCTCTTGACAATGGCTCTTTCATCGCTTATCTTTGCCCTGCATGTGTCAAGTAAACGCGACCCGCTTCTATAGGAAACGCGATTACCGTAAACGCGCGAAATGGGCTTGAAGCAACCAAATGTCTTCAGGATCGGCTTGTTGGCACGTGCGCTCCACAACGCGAAAGACTTAGCAGGGTTAGTCTGCATGACGGAGTCCGTATCCCAAAGATCGATGCTCTTGAATCCTCTCGTGTTCAATTATTCGTTAGCCCGGCGAAAGCCGGGTTCTTTTTCTGTCGGTCATGACAGAACCACGAACAATGTACTAGTCTTTGCAGACCACATCTCTTGGTCACGACCACTAACATTTGAACCGAGATATGGAATACGAACAAGGATTTGTGGTTGAACTGGAAGGTCTCTATGCGACTCATTTCTTCGGTGATTTCAATCACGAAGGAGAGTGGTTCCTACCGCTCGGTAAGGAAACGAGGTGCTTCGTTAGCGTTGAAGACGCGGCTGGTATTCTCGAAGACTGCCTCGCGTTCGCTGATCAGAACGACGAGAACGTAGCGCGTCTGGCTCCCGTAAAGTTCATACATAAGATCGAAATGGTTTAGCACTACTATGGTTTAGGCCATCAAAAAACCCCGAGAGCTTTACGGGGTTAAACGCCTGGATGGATCAGTACTACAGCGCTTTAATGGACTGAATGTGAACAGGTCGAGAGAACCATACGAAGGTACAACAAGATGAGCCCGAATACAAGCGGTCTGCGTCGCGACGGTATTCGTTGACTAACGCTAGTTCTGAGGCTGGCAAACGGTGAAAATTATTTTCACGTCGTCGAGAAACTCAAGGCATAGTCACCGTCACCGAATTGCTATTTGGTCCAATCGCGGGAAAGATTGTCTCATTAGGATCCTTGGTATGTGATTGAGGTAGTACTAATCTACAGAGTCACCAACATCGTGAAACGCGGATTGTAACAGATCAGAAGTCGAACGGAAGGAGGCCAACGCCGCATGTTTCTTCCTACGCAGAAAAGCGGCCGTTCAAGAATTGCCAAAAGCATCACATTGTTCGTTTGGGTGCTAGGAAACTAGGTCCTCAACGTATATATTCGCACCAGCCTGCACTGAATCTCACAGGGCTTTTTTGTCCGCCCGAAAAGAATTGAATTGTTTGGAGGAAGTGCATATGCCAGCTAGGTCTAGTTCCGTACTGAAAAGCTACTCGTCGAATCTCAATCCGTTCGGTCTAAGAATAGTCTTGCTCCTCGGATTGCTCGCGATTCCAGTGCGAGCGTTCTCGCAACTCGCCAGCGAGCAAGTACAAAACGACCCAAAGAATGAAGCCTCGTCCGGTGGCGTCTGTTATGCCAGCGCATTCTTCGTTGCGGGACCTCCTATGACCATCGTCAAGAATATTCGTTACTTCCCAAAGGATTCTGTCCTGGAAAATTATATGCGACCTGGAGATGTGATTGGCATCTCTCTCTACGTCGTCGATACGATGAATTTTGTTGCGAACTGCATGTGTACCGATCAGAACCCAGTGCAGCAACCTGGCGCATTCTTCGGGAAGGTCGGGTATCATTGGTCCATGAGCGGTCCAGGCACGCTTATTCAGCCGTCGAAAAGCTCGGAACGCAATTCAGTGATGTACCAGATTCCACTTTGTCCATCGGAGTCGACGATTGTCGCAACGCTTACTTGTGTCGTGTCTGATGATTCTACGATGGATAGAGTCTCGCAGGCGTTAGACAATCCTCTTACCGGGACTATCACGATCACAACGGAGTATCATCCGAAGCGATATCTACCGTCAACTTCTGGCCCAGTCTTTAAAGCTTGGTTGAATTCGTTCGACCCACTGGCACTCCGGGTGAAAATTAAGGTCGATTCCTTGAAACCGCAAGCACCGAAAGTGCTCACCCTCACTCCCGGATCGGCTTGCAGTCCAAGCGTCGTGATGTGGGAAGCGCTTACTCCAATTGACGGAGGATTTAATATTCAGGAGGATACAGCAGCGGATCTTTGTCCGGCTTATTTGACACTCCTTTCCTGCGAGCGATTCGATACCGATAGGTTCAGATTCACCTGCTCACCGAATACAGATTGTACCCCATCGGATGGCATTCGACACATTACTGATCCTCTCTTCTACAAATGGAGCCTCGTAAATGGCGGCGGCGAATTTCCACTTGGCACCGATGGGCCGTGCGTTGTTTTTCGGCGGTCCCGATCTTCCACAACTCAAGTCAAATGTGTTATCACTGATAGTCAAAAGGAAGGACTCGATTCCTCTGTTGCGCTCACGTACACTGTCTCAAAGTCCATGAAACCAAAGGCTTTTGTTGCAGTAGGCGATGACGTTATACCGCAGACCGGCACGATCCATATGTCGAACCGATCAAAGAATCCGAAATATCCGAATTCCGACGCAAATTTCGAGGGCGCTGCACAACTAATGCTTGCCAGTTTTCAAAAACTTGGCTATGATACTACTTTGCTGTATCATGCGGACCTAGGTTCAATTCTCAAAGTGCTTCACGATCCATGTAATCAGGCAATGTGCATCTGTGCTCACGGCACAAGTGACAAGTCAGGCAGAGCTGGTGCGATGGCGCTTGATACGACAGATAAGCAGCTAGGAAACATTCAGGTCTTCTCGAACTCGGATGTTGCGAAGGAGTCGCCGTTCGGCTGTCAATATCAACCTCTGCTTCGTGAAGTCGATCTTCTTGGTTGTTCGACCCTGAAGGCAAATTGGTATACGGTATTTCCGAATGCGGTCGTGGAAGGATATTCTAAAGATGAGGAGACGTGGGAGTTCGCGAAGACGGCACAACATTATTACAGACATGGTGGGCTTGCTGAAGCCCACGATTTATCATCGCCGTAATGAAGGCTGCAACATAGCAGTGATTAGAAATGCGATTCCATCGTGATGAGATGAAAGGGAAAATGTGATGCGAGATACTAAGATCGGTGTACTAACACTGCTTACACTACTCTTGCCGGCGGTCGCCTTGTTTGGTCAATCGCGTTGGGTTTGGCAAAATCCGACACCAAATGGAGGGCACGGAATCTTGACGGTTGCGGCGACCAGCAAATCGGTTGCAGTCGCTGGAGCCGGGCCTGCAATAAGTCAAACAACGGACGGCGGGAAGACATGGCAGAGTACGTTCACATTCGAAAGCGCGCGCGATTTCGTTGTCTCATTCTCATTTCCGGATCAGTCGAATGGTTTTGCCATCAGCAGATTCGGCTCGGTTCTCAAAACGTCTGACGGAGGCGCAACATGGAGGATTGTCTTGACTGATACTCTGTCGTTGTATGGTGCTTGTTACTTCGTGAACAAGACGACAGGCTGGCTCGTAGGAAACGGCGGTACTATCCAAAAGACGACCGACGGCGGCACTACGTGGTCTGTCAGCATCAATCAAACCCGCAACTACCTCTCTGCTGTTAACTTCTCGGATGCGAATCACGGGTGGTTCGTAGGTGACTATGGCACGATTTGCACCACAACAGACGGTGGTACAACTTGGGGTGGTAAAGTGAATGCAGTCCCGGCTGATCTCTACTCCGTTTATTTTGTCAGTCCTTCCGTTGGCTGGATCGCAGGAGGTGGGGGGCGAATTTATTCCACTATCGATGGGGGAGCGACATGGTCACTCCAATATTCCGACGCAGCTTTCTCGATTCAATCCCTCCGATTCCTTGATACGCAAACGGGCTACGCAGCCGGGGGCGCGAGCGCTGTTCTAAAAACGACCGATGGCGGTTCGACTTGGAAGAAACTGCAGACGAATGCTGGCGAATGGATATGGAGTCTCTCAGCCCCTGACGCAACGACAGTTTACGCAACGGGAGATAGTGGGCTTGCCACTGTTTCTACCGATGGCGGAGCTACATGGGCTACTCCCGCATCGACAAATCTCAGCAATCTTTCCGCGGTGCAGTTCTTCGATAGTAACACCGGCTATGTCTGCGGCGATGGCGGCACCATCCTCTCCACGAGCGATGGTGGCGCACATTGGCAGAGCGGCATTACATCCACTCCGCAGTTTCTTTCCTCGCTAGACTTTACTTCTGCTACGAACGGCTGGGTTGCTGGAGATTCTGGAGTAATACTCAGTACCCTGAATGGCGGATCGAGTTGGCAGTTGAATAAAGTAGGCAGCGCGAACTTCTTCGATGTCAAGTTCGCAGCTGCAACCACAGGCTGGATCGTTGGGGCTGATGGCACCATTCTAAAGATCGCTCATGGTAGTTCATGGATGAATCAATCGAGTGGCACATCGAAGAATCTGTTTCGTCTCCAAGTTGCAGACGCGTCCAACGTTTGGATCGTAGGAGATTCAGGCGTGATTCTCAAAACCTCGGACGGTGGCACTTCGTGGCACCCGATTAACTCTGGTATTTCAACTGCTTTGCTTGGCCTCGATTTCATTGATGGGAATACTGCCTGGGCTGTAGGGACATTCGGCACTGTGATCAAGACCACAAATGGCGGTTCAACCTGGTCGGTGCTCTCAACAGACACGCTGGAGGATTATGACGCAGTCAAGTTTGCCGGAAACGGCCGCTTCGGTCTTGTCACAACTGCGAGCGGGAAAATACTCGCGACGACTGATGGAGGGAACTCCTGGCAATTGGATCGGGAAATTGGATTCCCCTTACTGGCGCTGGAGTTGAAAAACAACATCGCATGGGCCGTCGGGGGGACAGGGAGTATCCTGCGAAAGCAAAATGTATTTAGCGGCGTCAGCCCTGATCGTTTGGTTTCGGATCAGGAGGCGTTCACACTATTCGAAAATCATCCCGATCCATTCAGCACTTCCACTCGAATTCCTTATTCTCTCAAAAAGGGTGGCTTCGTTACGCTCAAGATCTATGATATCCTGGGCAACGAAATCGAAACCTTAGTACAGGGTAGGGTTGAGAGTGGAATGCATGAGGCAGCGTTCCAACCGAACGGGTTGCCCGATGGCACGTATCTCTATGAGCTAAACGTCGAAGGCCGTTCGCAAAATCGACGGATGGTCTTGCTGCACTGAGCGCAATCGATTTGAAGATAAAGACGCAAATCTATCGTTCGACGACAATTCTGCTTGTGCTTGCACCACCGTGAGGGCTGCGTAACCTAAGGTAGTACGTGCCTGCTGTTAGGGGATTAACATTCAGCTCCATCGTCTCGTCAGATGTGAATCCATCATTACGGAGCACGCCGAGTGCGTCGAAAAGCTCGAAGCTAAAGGTCTCATGCATGGGGTTGTTAAGCTGAACCGCGATCCAATGCTTCCCGGGATTGGGAGTGATGCTCTCAACGAGTTGCGGGAGGGTGCCGTGCATAAAATGTAGAATGGTACTATCGCCGCACCGAGGCAAGCGCATGATCCTGACCGTGTCATTCGGAAGAAGTTGTGCCAGACAATGAGGGCCGCTTGGTCCGATGACTATCTCTGGAAGCACTATCGTCGCTTTGCTACTATCTGTCAAGCTCACTACGAAACTTAGCCAGCCAAGAATTGTCTCACCGTCGAGATGCAGCGCTGACGTGGATTGTAGATTGGCTGATAATGTGTTGCCCGCCAACGTGACATTGTTAGAGCTGATGGCAGCCAGCGCGGGTATGAATTCAAATGAACTGAAAATATTCGGTTGAACATCGAATGCAAGACTGATCGATGTCGGTGGAAGCGTCAAATGAAGACTGGTTGCACAATAGACTGGTATCGACACTTGCTCACCTGCTACAACCTCGATCTGCAATGGTTTTGTATATATGGTGATATCGCTCGGGCTTCCGGGCCGAATTTGAAGAACGAGTGAGATGGTCGTGTCTGTAGTCTCAAACTCGTCGTCTATGAAGTGTCCATGCAGTTGAACATTTCGCAGTCCGGGGCCCAAAGGTGTAATGCTTCCATTGGTTGTATCGGGAAGCGAATAGTCTGGATGTTGGTGAATTCTCCCAAAGGAATATTCTTGGGAGTCCAAGCCGTCAATGGAGAGATCGGTCAGTCGAGCAAAACTGCACGTCGTATTCTGGTAAGAGAAACTGAACTGAGTAGTGTCGCATGCATATAGTACAATAGTGTCGATCGTGTTCGACTTAGGAAAGTAATGAAGGTCTAATCGTGGTGCGAGAGCACGAATCGAGAGTGTCCCGTCTCCGCCATCAGTTGTTTTCCATAATCGGGCATTTGCGTCGCTCATATAGACCACCGCGCCATAGCCAACCGCTGAAATGTTGTGGTGTTCTCCATCGTCGTCCATTTCTCGCGTGAAGGGTCCATTGACGATCTTCCAGGAAAGTCCTTGATCGGTAGTTCGGTAGACACCATCGCCATTCAGTTCTTCCGAGGTATAGGTCGCGCATGCCGTCCCTGAAAGGAACATCCCTGCTTCGGCATGCAGCGAGCTATCCCAATGAGCGAACGGGGCAGAGGACCTTGTGAAAGTGTAAGTATCATCCGTATCGCGCAATTCATTGAAAGACTGTCGTAGCATTGTCTTTGAATGTGCATAGCCGAAAATCGAAGGAGTTGGCGAAGGATAATTTGGGTCGAGCGTATCCCCGCGCCAATTGTATCCCTGATCCGTGGAGTAAATGAGGTAGTTGTTGAGTGTCGAATCAATATAGAGCAGCATCAAAAGACTATCGCGGTTTCCAGTGATTGTTGTTATGTTTCGCTGCGTTCCGAGGAACATGTTGTGAAGGAACAGTACAGAATCCCAGGTGGCACCATCATTCATTGAATGCCAGAGATTAACTGCGGAGCCATCCTCACAGCGTGCTGCGTAAATGCGCCCATCGACAACGTAGATCGAGGAGAAGGACTCGCCTTTGGGGGTGATACGCTTCCAGGTTGTGCCGGTATCAAACGTTTCGTAGATACCTCCGGCAGGGAGCTTAAGATGCTGATCCAGGTATTCAAACGCTGCAATGTAGCCGTGGCTCTTGCCGACAAAAAAGATCTGTGAAATTTTTGCTTGAAGTGTGTCAAAGAAGGGAATTGGCGTCCAACTAATGCCTCCATCGGTTGTACGAGTGAGTTGAGCCAGAGCCCTCACGCGCATCGGGGGATTTCCGACCCCCAAGACTTGTGGTGGGGAGAAGACGAAGCCGCACCTTGAATTGAAGAAATAATTGTTCACGAATTGGTAATCGGTACCAATGGTTGCTTTAACTCGACAGGGGAGTTGAGTCCAGTGCGCATTCTGCGCAGCACACGGGACGGCAAGAAGGGTGTAAAGGAAGGCTGCGAAGATTCTCATAGTGAGATTCAGGACAGGTAACATCTCAGCAGCAATCTACCGGACACACTTTCTCCAATGCTGCCTTGACCAGTTGGATCAACCTACAAGTTCAACGCCCCATTCCAGAATGTACTACCTAAAAAATACTCAGAAGCCGGGTCGCATTGTTGTATATTGTCGCCAGCTCAAAATACAAATCTTAATTGCCCATGTCCATCTCATTTCGTAAGTCAAAGAAAATTGGTCCATTTCGAATCAGCTTGTCGAAGCGTGGAATCTCAACTTCAATTGGGGAAGGGTCAGTCAGAGTCACCGCTAATCGGAATGGGATTTATGCAAGCGCAGGTGCCGATGGAGTGCGTGATCGTGAGAAACTGGCCGACAAAGCTTTCTGGCGAAGGCTGTTCCATTTCGGAAAATGACGAGACTAACTCCGAGCGATAACGTTTGTCCAATCTGCGGTTCAGACAATCACTGTGCAGTTGCACAGAGTGTCGCCGTGTCAGAATGCTGGTGTGACACCGCTGTAATCACGGATGAAACAATCGGGCGGGTGCCGGAGGAATTGCGAGGCAAAGTCTGCATCTGTCCTCGATGCGCGGGTCCTAAGAGCGCTCAGGATGCCGAACCGATTATTAGCAAGTAGGTATGAACTAACGTCACAATGTCGTCACTTTTTTACTTCGAACTTCCTAACAATATATCCGGACTTCGAGATCACGCGCGCGAAGTAAGTCCCGAGCGGAAGCTTCGATGTCGGAACGCTAATGCTGAAAGAGTTACCCTCATGTGAGAGGCTCTCAAAAACCTTTTTGCCTCTCAGGTCTTCGATCACAATCCGCTCGATTGACTCGTTCAATGATGCTTCAACGATCACATGATCGCCGGCTGGATTTGGATAGACACTCACGGTGCCGCTGAATCCGATCGGAACCTCATCCGCAACCACATCAGTCGCTCTTCCAATCATCATCACTGGATGAAGCTCACGATTGTTTGCAGCAAATCCTGTTTGGCCGTGATACGGGTCGTAGTAACCAAAACCCCGAATAGCAATCTTTACTGGAATTGGAAGATAGCGGAAGGATGTCTTGGCCGGCCCGTATGCTGTATCAATGAACATCCGTGCTTTTTGCCATGCTCCACGCCAACGGTCTGAGACCGTAAGACAGTCCGGATTCGGAATCTCCCCAACCATCTGCGAGTCGGTCACAGGATCTCGGAGTTGGAGGTGATAGTCGCCGTCAGCCTCAAGTTTGTAGGCGATCAGATTGCATATCACGCTATAGAGCGTGTCTTCACTTGCGATTCGCGCATCGTTGGCCCTTGTAACAATTTTTGGAAATCTTGCCTGTACTGCAATCAAGCTGACGATCGCATTTTGGAAATCGATCTTCAGTGTATCAGCATCGGTTAGGTTTTTTACAGACCATCTCTCGGACCCGCAATCTGTATTCTGCGCACGCAGACCAGCCGCGACAAAAAAGCAAACGAAGACTATGTAGAACTTCATCGTGTGCCTCTCCTGGCCGACGAGATGATAGAGCTTCCGGTGGTTCCGGATTAACTCATCTCTGCAAGCTGGAACGGCAGAGCCGACGTTTCGAGATTGCCAACGACGTCGGTAGCAAACTATTCTGCCATCCTGGTTTGCAGAGATGGAAAAAATGGAGGCACAATTGTGAGCATTAACGTGCAAATTCCATTCCCGAATGTCCAAACCAGGAGAACTCAGGTTGAGGGGATTCTCTAGATCAGTTTGACAACACCCCAACAGTATGCACCCTCAGAGAGAATCTATACTAGCGTGGCAGAAAATTCTAGTATCTTCGCATTACTGCTTTGCGACTTAGATCCTTACGCGGCAGCGACCCCTTAAAATAATCGTCACAGAAAGCCCATCGGTATACATGTTCTCTAAATGCCTCTCCGGTACTACGCAAGGTATCACTGCGTACACTGTCGAAATCGAAACTCACGTTGAGGGCAATGTCCCCAACTTCATTATGGTCGGACTTCCCGATTCTGCCGTAAAAGAAAGCAAGGAGCGTGTGATCGCTGCGATGAAGAATTCGGCGATCCAGTTCGAATTCTCGAAGCGCATTACCGTAAACCTGGCGCCTGCTGACATTCGCAAGGAGGGGAGTGCTTTCGACCTTCCGATCGCGTTGGGATTGCTAGCCACAACGGGCAGCGTCGAAGCGCAGCGTCTCAATCAATTCATGCTCTTGGGTGAGCTTGCACTTGACGGAACATTGCGGCCGATCCACGGAGCGCTGAATATCGCGCTGCATGTTCGTAAGCTGAAAGAGACTTTTCCCGAACTCAAAGGGATGATCCTGCCCGACGAAAACGCGAAGGAAGCTGCGCTCGTCTCGGAGATTGATGTGTATGCTGCAAAGACATTGCGAGAGGCTGTTGAACTCTTGAATGGAACTTCTCAAAAGACGAAAGTAGAAGTTGATATCCAATCTTTATTCAGTGAAGATGTCTATGAGATGCAGCATCTGGATTTTGCTGAAGTCAAAGGTCAGGAAGCAGTTAAGCGTGCACTTGAAGTAGCAGCAGCCGGTGGTCACAATCTGATCATGGTTGGCTCGCCAGGTTCGGGAAAGAGCATGCTGGCAAAGCGCTTTCCCTCGATCCTGCCGCCACTCGAATTCGATGAAGCACTCGAAACGACGAAGATCCATTCGGTTGCGGGTATTCTTCCTCCGGGCGTGCCGCTCGTTACGATGCGTCCGTTTCGATCGCCGCATCACACGATCTCGGATGCTGCACTTGTTGGCGGCGGTATGCGGAACATTCGACCTGGTGAAATATCACTTTCGCACAACGGAGTTCTCTTCCTTGATGAACTTCCTGAATTCCAGCGCAATGTATTGGAAGTGTTGCGCCAACCACTCGAAGATGGTTGTGTCACGATCTCGCGGACAGCCATGACCGTCGACTATCCGGCAAACTTCATGCTGATCTGCGCCATGAATCCATGTCCGTGCGGGAATTTTGGATCGACCGTGCATTCATGCACGTGTACTGAGCAAACGATCCAGCGATACATGAGCAAGATATCGGGACCGCTCCTCGATCGTATTGATATTCATGTCGAAGTGCCAAGCGTAAAGATCGAGGAGCTGTCGAAGAAATCTTCCGGCGAACGCTCGAGCGCAATTCGCGAGCGTGTACTCCGAGCGCGAGAAAAGCAGCGCGAGCGCTATCGCAGTCTCAACGGAAAATCGACTGGTCCGCGCGTGTACAAGAATGCCGATCTCAGTTCGAAGCTCGTACAGGAGTATTGCGAGATCATGGAAGACTCCAAACAGATTATGAAGATGGCGATGACCAGGATGGGCCTTTCAGCCAGAGCCTACGACCGCATCCTCAAGGTTTCAAGGACGATTGCAGACCTCGCAGGGGCCGAATCGATCACAACCGCTCACGTTAGTGAAGCCATTCAATACCGCACTCTTGACCGCCAATTTTGGAATGGGTAGTATGCTGCGAGAAAATTATAACGACTTCTTACTTGCAATTCGGCCAGAGTCTTAGTATATTAGGAGCCGGGAGAAAGCTTCCCCTGAATAGCTTTCTCATAGCTACTTCCGGAGGAAGTGATGGTGCAGCCGTTGATTGCGTGAAATTCCTGTTCCTGGCGCTTTCCCTGTCAAGTTCTTTTTCAGTTATCAGAGTGTTGAGT
Source organism: Ignavibacteria bacterium (assembly GCA_013287605.1). GTDB lineage: Bacteria > Bacteroidota > Ignavibacteria > Palsa-1295 > Palsa-1295 > JABDDM01. Next base: position 47,848 of record JABDDM010000010.1, read on the forward strand.
CCTGTAAATGCGTGTACCAGAGCACGTCAGGACCAGTGGATCGGTTAAAAATAACTCGCTGCCTCTTACAGAGATGTGTCTTTTCACATCCTTTCAAGCTGTCGCGAAGGTTGTCTCATTTGGATACGTAGAGTCGTTGCTGTTTGTAGAACCGGATAAATCCTAGCGGATCACCAACTTGCGAGATTAATGCGAGTTGAATCCACGTCCTGCCAGCATTGGACTTAAGTATTCTTTTCATCACTTACGAAGCACACGAGGACTTCATGCGTGTCCATATAAGGCTTACTCCGTCGGCGACCCATGGCCACATGCCGATTAATTATAATGCGTTCGTTTCCGAGTTCGTCTATGAGGCGATCCAGCCTGATGTGCCGTTCGCAAAACAGCCGAAAGCAGGTCAGCAAGGTATTCCGTATTATACGTTTTCGAATCTCTATATTCCAGAGGTTCAGCAGGAAGACCGTACACTTCGTTTCGGGCAAGTTGAAATCGAGCTGACGATCTCGATGCTGCTCGAACCTGAATACAACGAGGAATTGCTCGCCAGACTCCGCAGCGTTCCTTCGCTGCTGTTCCCAACCAATATCGGTACAGAACTGCTTGTTTCGCAAATCACGCTCGTTGACGAGGCGACATCCGTCGCAAACTATGCACGTTTTCGTATGCTTTCACCGCTTGCTTCGCCGATGTGGGATGCAGGGGATGGCAGTGAACCGCGATATGTGCATTATGGCGAGCCAGAGTTTACGGAGTCGATCCGTGGAATTCTCGTAGCGAAATACGAGCGCTGGAAAGGTCACAAGCCGCATGATACGCGTTTTCGTTTTACGCTCGATGAGAAATATGTGCAACGCCGCCGCGGGCGGATCTCGAAACTTGTAACATTCCACGAAGGTGAAGAGGACGAGAAGAAGGTCAAAGCGATCGTCGCCCCGTTTGAAGTTGAGGGGAACCCCGAATTGATCTGGCTCGGTTATGTGGCGGGTTTTGGAGAGAAAAATCTTTTGGGCTTCGGTTGTGCCGATCTGGTCACAACCCCGGCGCGCGATCAGCGACAGCATCAGGAGCGGCCTGCCGGTCAGCATGAACCAGACCGGCGTAACGGCAGTGCGCCCCGCCCGGTGCGAAAGTTTGACGATCAGCGGAATGATAGAGGCTATCAGCAACCGCGTAATGATGATCGATCTCAGAATTGGGACAGGCCAACTCCAAAACTCCGAGAGGAACGCTCGAACGCAGGACAGCCTTATGCGGGCGGCGTAATGAATCATCACAGAGGCGGCGGGAAATTCAGTCCGCGCTAGTGTGAGGGTTCAAGTTTCTTCGGGGTCGTAGCTCAGTTTGGCAGAGCGCCTGCATGGCATGCAGGAGGTCAGGGGTTCGACTCCCCTCGGCTCCACATTTTCTTACTCCTTCCTGCACGATGGACCCCTTCTCTTTTATTGAAAATAGATAAGCTGTTTTTCTAATCTCCTCCCTAATCGCTGAGAATTCTCGTTCCGGAGCCAACTAATCAGATTCTTATTCGCGGTGAACAGCTTGTAACTTCGAAGCAAACGAAGCACTTGTAATGAATAACTTTTGTTACAATCGAGCTTCCAAACCCATGACTATAGTGGTGGGGGAGCGTCCAGCCCTGTAAGATTTTGTTTACCCTTCGCCTATGAAACACAATCTTGTTATCCGTGTCTTAGTCCTTCTTGTTCCTACTTTGTTCTTTGCGCCTAACCTGAAGGCTCAGTGGGAGCCTGATCGCAGACTCTCGACTACTGATACTGCCGCAAGCTTGAACGAAAACATGGGGCAATGTCTTGCTGCGAGTGGTGATAGTGTGCATGTCGTTTGGTGGGACCGCAAGAACAGTGGCAGTCGGATTTATTACAAACATTCATTCGATGGCGGTGTGACGTGGGGACCTGATGCCGTTATTCCAGGCACTCCGAATCATGCAGACTTCCCGTCGATCGCTGTAAGTGGTGCTACAGTACACGTCGCGTTTCGTGATTCCAGCACCGGTCAGTACATCACATACTACAAACGATCCCTGGATGGTGGGATGACATGGGGTCCGAATATTTCGCTTGGAGTTTATTACTGGTGGCCATCGATCACAGCAACTGGATCCATGGTCTTTGTGGCACTGAATGATTTGCATCCGGGTAACACGGAAGTCTATTGCCGCCGCTCCACTGACAATGGCAATACCTGGGACACCGTCCATCAGATCTCGAATGCTCCTAATCGTTCGGAAGACCCATCGATTGCTGCTGGCGGAGGCTGCGTTCATTTGGCATGGAACGACAACCGGACTGGCCTAATGCAGACCTGGTACCGCCGCTCCTCAGACCAGGGAGTTACATGGGGACCGGAGACTCAGTTATCGAATACGACTGTGTTTTGCTATTTCCCGATCGTCCATGTTTCAGGAGCGAATGTAGATCTTGCTTATGGTGATGAGGGCAGCGGTCAATTTGAAATCTTTTTCAAACAGTCTACAGACTTCGGAGCAACCTGGGGGACTTCAAGGCAACTAACACATAGCGGGGGCAAGGCTGTTTATCCTGTAATTGCTCGTGACAGCTCGAATATTCATATTGTTCATTCGAGCTTTGGCGGTGATGCGTATTATCTGCACTCAAGCGATGGCGGAGCAACCTGGGATTCATCGAAGAGTTTGGTCAGTGTCGCCAATAAACCCACCAATACGTTTATCGTAGCAGTTGGACATACGCTGCATGTCATCTGGCTCGATGCGCGGAATGGCTACCCAGCAGTATATTACAAGCGCAGTTCTATCATAAGAGCTGCGATCTTCAATGCCCCGAACACCGTGGCCTTCGGCGATGTGAAAATCAACTCAGCCAGGGATACGACCATTGTACTTCGAAATTTTGGGACGGCGCAAGTGAAGATTCTCAAGTACAGTATCGTTGGCTCGACTGGGTTCATTCTAGCCGATAGTTCAATGCATACAATTGCAGCGCATGACAGTGGGACAATCAAAGTGCACTTCGATCCCGTCAGCGCTCAGTCATATGTTGCTTCGGTCATGATCATGACAGACGAAGCAACTTTAGGTTCGCACCAGATCCAGCTTACCGGTAGAGGAATTGGTCCGAAACTCGATCTAAGCGTGGCAACGCTAGATTTCGGCAAAGTTGATTCGGGAGCGAGTCTTAGAAAAACATTTACCATTACAAACAACGGTACGGCTGCTGCGACCATAAGTTCATTCCAACTCACTGGCTCGAAGATGTTTGCGGTAGATACACCGACGACACCATTCGCTATTTCAGTAAGTGCCCAACGTGTCATTTCCATAGCATTCAAACCTGTGACGTCAGGTCCATTAAGCGCAACGCTTACGATTGGCTCAGCGGAAGGAGTTCAGTCACAATTATTGCTAGCGGGAATCGGCTTAGGGAAAAAAGATACGGCAAGCAGGGGAGTCCGCTTCCCGACGACCAGCTCGGTGATAAGTTTACTTGAAGTCTCACCGAACCCTGCTTCACAGCGCGCTACCCTCAAGCTCAATCTCGCAAAACATCTGGAAGATGTGAATGTGAGTTTCTACGATGCTGCGGGACGGCTTGTACTTACGCAGCATATCGGTGCGTTGAACGAAGGGATGCAAAGGATTCCAATGGCCCTCCCGCGAATGTCTGGAGTCTCATTGTTGCGTGTCAGTTCTGGTGGACAGTTGATCGGGACAGCAGAGCTTATCATCACTAGGTGAAGGTGTGATGTAAATCCTCATTAGCTAAGTAGATCCCCTGCGAAGAGCTGGGGATCTCTGCACTGGTAGCAGTCCACTTACTCCCTAACCAACTTCCAAGAAGTCGGTATTTCTGGAGATGTCACAAGCTTTCTAACAACTATGTGACAATCGGGTGACAACTCATGCATTCGCAAAAAATAGTTTTGTAGCGCAATTCACTACAAGCCATTTCAAGCGAGAACCTCACATGAGAACAATCGAAAACATCCCTGTCGTCACTGACTCAGGCTATGAGCCAAAAGCCGCTTACAATGCTTTGGACCGATTCCTATTGCGCCTCATCAACGATCCACGCGATCTGCCATTTATGCACTTCGTGATTGAAGCGTCAGTGGTGATCGTGCCGCTGGCGTTCGCACTCTACTTCAGTGCGGTCCCATGGATTGTCGCAGCGCTTTATTTGCCGTTGAACATTCTCTTCTACATGGACCGCTTCATTCTGATGCTCCACAACACAAGTCATCGCCCGCTCTTTCGCAAGAAGTATCGTGGCCTTACGTACTACATCGTTTGGATACTCGGACCGCTCTTCGGAGAATCACCCGAGACATACTTCGCCCATCACATGGGTATGCATCACGTTGAAGAGAATCTCGAAGAGGATCTCAGTTCGACAATGACATATCAGCGTGACAGTTTCGCAAGCTGGCTTAGATATTCCGTTCGGTTCTTCTTTGGTAGTGATATCAACTTGATAATATATCTGGCGAAGAAAGGGCGGCGGAAGCTTCTTTCGCGCGTCATTTCAGGTGAAGTTGCGTATGCCCTGCTGGTTGCAGTAGCATGCATAATAAACTGGCAAGCAACGATCGTCGTCTTCATCGTGCCGTTTATCGCGTGCCGCATAGCGATGATAGCCGGGAATTGGGGACAGCACGCATTTATCGACGCTGCGCGCCCCGACGACCCGTTTGCGAGCAGCATCACCGTCATCAATTGCCGCTATAATCAGCGATGCTTCAACGACGGGTACCACATCGGTCATCATCGCAAGTCAACACTCCATTGGACAGAGTTGCCCGCAGAGTTGCGGACGAACATGGATCTCTATATGAACCGTGGTGCGATCGTATTTGCAGGAATAGACTTCATCACAGTCTGGGTCTTTCTCATGCTCAAACGATATGACCTGCTCGCAGCACGCTTTGTCGAGCTTCAGAATCCTGCTCGCAGCACGGAGGAAGTAATCGCGCTCCTTAAGAACCGAACACAGGCCATACGGGCAGCATCCAAATGACAATCTTGTGACAAACCTTCAACCAATCGGTGACAATTCACCAATCTCATTTCGCCAGTTTTGTACAACGAAATTCATTTCACTCGTTTTTCATAAAACGTCATGAAAACTTACCTCGTATTTCTAGTCGCAATGATTACCGCAGCATTTACCGTTCAAACAGCATCCGCACAACTCGTACCGGTTCCGAAACAAGATCCTTTATTCCCGGATGAGGGCAAGACGACGCTCACCGTTTGGACCGGTGTTCCCTATATCTCAATCGCTGAATATGCTTATGGCGTCAGCGATGGATTTGCCGTCGGTGTTGTCGGTGGGTTCACTCCGACCTCGAAGGCGATTGGCGTTCGTCTACGTGGCATCGTCGCGCAGCCATCGGATGACTTTCGACTCTACGTCAAATCTCCGATCCTATTCTACCCGGCCTCAGGAGATTCTCATCGCGAGCCATGGTTTCTCGTATGGCCGA